>JAGQPX010000026.1 GCA_020426505.1 Planctomycetaceae bacterium
AAGAGTCCATATCGACGGCAGTGTTTGGCACCTCGATGTCGGCTCATCACATCCTGGGGCTGGAGAAGGTCCCAAGGGTACGGCTGTTCGCTGTTTAAAGTGGTACGTGAGCTGGGTTTAAACCGTCGTGAGACAGGTTGGTCCCTATCTGCTGTGGGCGCACGAGACTTGAGGGGTTTTCTCTTTAGTACGAGAGGATTTGGAGGGACGTACCTCTGGTGTTCCTGTTGTCACGCTCGTGGCAGCGCAGGGTAGCTATGTACGGCACGGATAAACGCTGAAAGCATCTAAGCGTGAAGCCTTTCCCAAGATGAGGTCTCGTTTGAGTCCCCAGGAAGACGACCTGGTTGATAGGCCGGCTGTGTAAGGTGAGCAATCATCTCAGCTGACCGGTACTAACGGACGAACGCTTGATCACTTTCGTTGCTGTTTCGCGTGACTGCCACTTGAGGCAGTCAGTGCAAACCAGTGGCGACAATTTGGCAAGCCAACTTTTCACAAGAGCAACACGCTTGTTTCCATCATTTGTATAACGCGGCAGCAGTGTTTCACTGCGCTGCATGCGGCAGCGGTGGCCTCACCGCCCTGCTGTCGAATTCCGGTGACCATATCTGGAAGGTCACACTCGTTCCCATTCCGAACACGACCGTTAAGCTTCCAGAGCCGATGATAGTGCCGCAAGGTGCGAAAGCAGGTTATCGCCGGATCCTTTTTCCCCGCTTCCCTCATGGGACGCGGGGATTTTTTGTGCGCTACGCTCGAGTGAACCGGTGGCAAAGTGAGAAGTGGCAAAGATGAACTGATATCTGCCTCCGTGATGCTCGTGAAGCGTTCCTCGCAGAGGAATTCATATCCTCAATGGACCTCTGAGCAATCTTGCGATTGCTATGCTGCAATGCGAAACACAACCATGCTCTTGATCGTCGTCTTGGTGCTGGGGTGTGAAGTAGAGCGGCCCCCTGACAGAACGTCAAAAGCAATGACCGGATCAATCGCCGAGAAGGAATCCAATGAACTCGATGCGATCTACATCCTCGAAGAAAGTGATATGCCCTGGGGTGACTATGGCAGCATTCTCGTTCATGGAATGAGCGCTCATCTTGGCAGAAGAGGGGGCGAGGACGGCCCGATCCAACTTGAAAGGACCGGGCCGTTCGTGCCGCCGATCACGTTTCCCGGAATTGGCGACATCATCGTAACGAATGACGTGAAACAGGAGATGGTAAAGGCGGGATTTCGTGGGATCCGTTTTCGTCCTGTCGAAAAGGCACGCATCGTCGAAGTTCGATGGGAAGAATGGGATCTGACCGCTCCTGAACCGCCATACTATCCAGAAGGCGGAGAACCTGAAGGTTTCATCCTAAACAAACCACATTCTGCGGAACTGGCTGCTGTGGTGGGCGATCTTTGGGAGGTCGTCCTTTCAGATTCAGCCGAGATGGTTCGCCACGAAAAGCCTGAGAGTCTTGACGTCAAGTTCACCTATGTCGAGGGTTCTTGGAATGGAAGTGACCTCTTTTCTGTTCCGCAAAATGGTTACAAGTATGCGTCAGCACGTGCAAAGGCGTGGTTGGAAAAAAATGCCGGGGAATGGGTCTCGTTTCGTAATGGGACGGAACATTGAAACGGTTTGATTCGACCGACAGCGATTTCCGCCTCTGGACAACACTTCAACTGGCAGCACTCCACGAAGCGATACGAATGGGTGTCACCTGTCACTTTGCCACCCAACCACTTTCCGACCACTGTTGACGTAAACTCGTGTCTCGCTAACATGTTGGCGCGTGGCTTGGGGGCCCGATAAGCTGTTGCCGTCTTCGGCACTGTGGGGTTACCCCACGGGAGAATCGTTGTTCCCATCTCGTCGCGTGAATCTGTGAACGGCAAAGCCTTGTTTGCCGTTCACAGATTCGCCACAGGATCCGTTACCCGGCCCACGAGCCACGCCGTTTCTTTTTCTCGTCTTCGCAAAGATGCGATATGGGGTTGCTTGATTTCCTCCGACGGCTGCTGGGGGGACAACCGGCCTCGCCGAACGATCAACCCTCCGCTCCTGACACGTCGACTCTGGTTCGCGACCCGAGAACGGGGGGAGTAACGCCCGCTGCTCCAAAGCTGCTGGCCCCCCTGCGTTACCGTTCGAGCCTGAATCGGACAGCGACCGCAGCCGAGCGGGTGGCAGAACTGCCCTACCGCTTTGCCAATCTGTCGGTCGACGGCGACGGCTATCTCGATCTGTCGACCGATGCAGACGAACGCTGGCTCGAACACTTCGACCTGCCCCACCTGCGGACGCCCGAGGATCTGGCGAACTTTCTGCAACTGCCGCTCGGCAAGCTGGCATGGCTGACACATCGGTTCGAGGAGGGAGGCCGTCCTGCTGGAGAGAAGGAATCGCATTACCATCATCACTGGGTCAAGAAGAAGCTGGGTGGCCATCGGTTGATCGAGGCCCCCAAGCAGACGCTCAAGATGGTGCAGCGGAGAATTCTCCGGGACATTCTCGATCATGTGCCGCCTCACCCCGCCGCCCACGGCTTCGTCACCGGTCGGTCGATCCGCACGAACGCTGAGCCTCATGTCGGCAAGTCGGTGCTGCTGAAGTTCGATCTGCAGAACTTCTATCCCTCGGTTCGCTACTCCCGAGTGGTGGCCATCTTTCGCAGCGTCGGATTCTCACGGGAAGTGGCCATCTGGCTGGGGCGGCTGACGACGTCCGCGATTCCCGCAAGTCTGAAGTACCCGCAAGATGACCCGAGTGCGTTGTGGATGTATTACCCACGGCATCTCCCTCAGGGGGCCTGCACCTCCCCTGCCCTGGCGAATCTGTCTGCTTTCGCTTTGGACGTCCGGCTGACCGGCCTCGCCCGCAAGTACGATGTGCACTACACACGGTACGCGGATGACCTCACATTCTCCGGCACTGGTCGGTTCGGGGGAGCCTTGTCGGAATTCATTCCGCTGGTCACCCACATTGCCAAGTCGGAACGGTTCTATATCCATCGCCAGAAACGACGGGTGCTGCGGGGCAGTCAGCGGCAGACGGTGGCGGGCGTGGTGGTCAATGAGAAGCCGAACGTTTCGCGACGGGACTTCGACCGTCTGAAGTCCATTCTTCACAACTGTGCCAAGCACGGCCCGTCGACGCAGAACCACGACGACCATCCGGACTTTGCCGCTCATCTCGCAGGACGAATCGGCCACGTGCTGCACCTCAACCCCCACAGGGGTGCCAAGCTCCGCGAGCTTTACAATCAGATCGACTGGTCGCGGTGACGGAGCATCCGCGATTGGCGCGGCCGCATCTTCGATGCGTCGCTAAACGGGGTGGGGACTCGACTTGCGGATTCGTGGTGATCTCGTGATCCTGTTGCACGTCGGCTGCGTTGTGCTGGTTGAGATCGTGAGGGATCGATTGATTGGAGCGAGATGTCCGCTAACCCCTATTCGTGGATATTGCTGCCCGTCCTCAAGCCCGTGTCGCGGACACTGGCGGGGCTGATCGCGATCCCTGCGTCGCAGCTGTTCCGCCGACGGGTTGTGCGGATTCAGGAGTTGGACGAGGAACTCGAGAAGGACATCGACGAATGGATTCGCGGGGCACTGCTCCTGCTGCTCGCCACCGCCAACGTCGAAGCGTGGCTGAACGCGCAGTTCTACGAGAAATGGAACGTCAACTGGTTCGATCAGTGGTGGATCACCGCAGGTCGTCTGCTGTTGGCGATGGGCGTGATTGAAGCAATGCCCGACCAACAGTTGTTCGCCATCATCCATCCTGGTCCACCGTTGCCGCGATATATGTCCGAGTGTGGTCTATGGGGCAGCATTCGTGAGCAATTCAAACCGATCGTCAAAGGGTTGATCTGTCAGTACCTCAATCGATCATCGCCTGTGTTCGTGATCATGGCAGCGATCTTCGGCGGATATGTCGCAACACTCTCAGACGAACAGATGGCGATCCTGACGGAACCCGAACTTGCGGAAAGGGCTTTGCACACCAAAGCTCAGGCGATTGGCTGGGTCTGTTACCTGCTGGCGATCTCTCAGTATCTGATCATCGGCCTGGTGACCTCCCGCGACCGGGCGTTGGACGTGCTCAGCGAGTTCGACCGCAAGATGGCCGAACGGCGACAGGATCTGATCGAAGAATTCGACATCACCGAATCCAAAACATCCGCCCCCCTCCGCCCCGACTGGATGGGCGCGACGTATACGACACGACCACCATTAGACGTCGAAAAGTAGTTCTCACATTGTCAGGTACCACAACAGCCAGGCTTGAAAGCTGGCGACGCTGGTGAGGATCGTCTGGCGTCGGCGACGGAATGTCTGATCGAGGGAGCGAATCCATTGTCCCAGATTGGGCATGGTCTGACACATTCGGGTGAAGACCTCTCGCACCAGAGTCAGACCCTTTCGACCCGCGCACTCGGCAGCGGCGAGCAGCGTCAACACCAAACATGTGCCGACCGCTTTGGCGAAAAAGAAATAACGCAACCGCTCAGGTTCGAGACGGATCAGCATCAGCCCGATCGGATTCTCTTCCATGTCGAGTATCTCCAGGCGGAAGGCGTATGTGAGATACGCGTCATAGATGGATACGGCTCCGATGAATATCAGCAGAAGCCAATACCATCTGGCAGCGGTGTCCGGGTTCACTCGCAGTGCGTTACGGATGCGAGCCGTGGGCGAGATGTCAAATCTCTCGTTGCCAAGTGCCTGTTCCACGAGGTGCCTCCGGCAGTCTCTCCGCCGATGGTAAACGCAACATCCAGCGGCATCATCTTCTCGTTCCGCAATCACGATGCCAATCAGGGCGTAAGTGAAGGACGTTGCGTAACTCGCTGGCCGGTCACCTCTTGAGCGTTGTCATTTCTTCAATGTTGAGTCGGACGCCAATCGAGAAGGTCCGCGAATCGCTATGACTGCTTATCGTTTGGGCACCCGTCAACTGACCGGATGGCGGAACCGAGCATCGACCAAAGGTCGTTGAAGGAGACTTCGAAGGGGGATGCTGTTTATCGGGCTGTCACTTCGCGGCGACGATTGATGCCAGCATTTGCTCCGCCTCGCGAGCCTGCGGAGTGTCGGGGTGGTCTTTGATGAGTTTGACCAGCCATCGCTGTCCGGTGCGTGTGTGTCCCTGTTCGAGATGACGGCGTGCTGTCTTGAGCTTGGCAGCAGCGATGTTTTCGTCCTGCGTTGTCTGCGTGTCGAAGGCTCCGCGCGTGAGGCTGGCCGTTTCCACAAATCGGTATCGGCCGTTGTTCTCCAAAGCGATGCGCTGCATGACCGCTTCGCCGTACTCCTCGCTGAGACAAATGGTGTGGATAATGGTGCCGTGCGCGTTGTTGAGATGCACGGTGGCAGCTGTCGAACTGTCGACGTCGCCGTCGGTCAGGAAGAAGATCACATTGGGTTTCATCTTGAGGGCGGCAAGTAGAGAGGTGAGCGGCTCCGTGCCACCGCCGACCTGCAGATCGTTGTCGATCCAGTCAATGACCCTTTGAACATTCTCCGGTGATGCAGGCAGCAGATTCTCCGGCGGGTCGGGAGCCAGCATGCGAAACATTTTGTTGCTGTAGAAGATGACGTAAAACTGCTGATAAGGCTGCAACTGCTGGATCGCCAGTGTCAGTTCCTCCTTTGCGGCCTCCATGCGACCTTGATCGGCCATGCTGCCGGACCGGTCGACGACGAACACGACCGAGTCGCCTGCGGCCTTGGCTCCGAAGAAGCCGAACCCCCCTCCCCCGCCGACGATGGGACGATCGCCTCCTCGATACGCATCGCCGACCATTGCATTGGCGACCTCGATCGCTCCGGCGAGATTGGCGACTGGTTGAATTCTGGGGACCGGGCTGTCGACCAACGAGAGCAACTCCGTTTCGACGCCGTCCCCCTGATCGAATTCCGTGTTGATGATGAATTCGGACTGGATCGTGGCCGGTTGCGTCACGTATCGCAGCAACTGAAAGCCCACCAGTATCATCATCACATGGATTAACAGTGAGAAAACAAAGGCTGTCGTATCCTGCCGCCGATGACGGAACGACGGTTTGTTCAACAGGTGGACAACAAATGGCAACTCCCGCCTCATGCGGGCTCGAACAACGACCGGGCTCACCCGTTTCGGCATCCACTTTGGTCGTTGTGGGACCGACTCGTCCTTGCTGCGAACGGAACGACGATCGACGAGTGTGTCCACGTCCATCATTCCGAGGTTCCTGCGCTGCTAAATCCGGGACCGATCACGGGCTTCGAAAATGCGTTCGATCGATCTGCAATGGGAGATGTGAGATTTGGAATCGCGGAGCTGATTCCCACGCGATTCAATCCTGAACGGCTGAGGCTGCTGTCTTTTCGGAGAGGGGAACGGCCTCCATCTCAGGCAAACGGCTTTGATTGAAGAATGATTGTATCTCGGTTGGTGACAACGGTCGATTGACCAGCATGAAGTCGTCGATGACACCCCGGAGCGGCTTGTGGATATGTCGGTCATGGGAGAGCCCCAAGGCAATCGCAGCAGGGTCATCGGATCTGATGCCCGCGCCCTCGGCGGCTCCCTCCTCGATTCCGTCGAGGTACAGCCGAAGGCTCACTTGGGAAGCGTCAGTTTCAAGCGGTTCATAGACAGCGACGAGATAATGCCAGTTTTCGTCAATGAGTGTTCTGACGGATTGAACGCGAACATGTTGCTTGGTGCCGGGACGGTTCACACTCCAGTCGATGTCCCCCGGTTTGTTCTGAACTAACCGCCAATGCATCGGACCCCGGCTGACGAGGACCTGCGGGAGTCCCGTGTTGGCGATCCGGACCCACAAAGCGATCGTGAAGCCCTGCTCGAAGGGGACGTTCTGAAGACTTTGCTCCGGGATAGCAGCGACGTCGACGAAGGGCTTACCTCGAAACGCGATGCCTCCCTTTTTTTCTTTCCAGCGGCCTTCGCTCTCCAGCCAGGACGTCTCATTGCCCAGATACAATCCCATCTCGGTGTATGTTGGGTTCTTTGCCTCGTTGGCGAAGAAGGCGGCTTTGATGTCGCCCGCGCTTCCCTCTTTCGGCTTGCTGGTGAAAGAGGCGAACCAGACCATGTCGGGGTCTTCCTGCAGGGACTGATAGAAACTCTGGATCGAGTCCCAGGTGGGGCCGGATGGGGGCGGAGCGGGAGCGGGCGGCTGCGCAGCCTCGACATCCGCTTTCGCGACGACCAACTCATCGGGCTCGCTGTCCGGCTGGGCTTCCGACTCCGGGTCGGTCGGAATGGGGGATGCGGCTGGCGGGGGATCAGCCGAAACCTGTTCAGTCGGAGACGTCTCGGTCGCGGTCTCGGAGGGAGGCGACTTAGATTCGGCAACGACAGGCGGCTCCTCGTCCGGCGCAGGGGTCTTGGCGACCGCCGTCTCTTCGGTCGGTCCGGTCTCTGCCGCAACTGGATCGGCATCCTCGGAAGGTGCAGCCGTTGATTCGGCGGAGACGACCATTGTTTCCGCGGGACTGCTCGGCGCCGAATCGTCGATTCGGTCCGTCACGGCGAGATAGATGCCGACGAGCGGGATCATCAGGAAGACCCCGACCCCCGCCATCACTGCCGCAGCTCGTTGCAAGTCGTTGCTGCTCGATGATTTCTTTTTGGATGAAGGACGCCCCCGGGAAGAACTCGAACCCGTGACCTTCGGATGACTGATCGGCGGAAGCCCGAGTTGGGCAATGCGTGAGTGGTCTCCGGAGAACAGGTCTTCGTAGTCCTGCTCCGGTTCGGGTGAACTGGTCGTGATCGTGGAGGAAGCTTCGTCGACCTTTCTGGGGTCTTTTGACGCGGACGCTGATTGTGCCTGACCGATGGTGACCTTCGACAGCGACGCGGAATTCGGGCTGCGGCCGAGGAACGCCTTGAAGTCGGAAATTGGAAACTTGACGGCGCTCACGTCATAGGGCGGGGTTCGACGCTTGGCGAAAGGTCGCAACGCCGTCTCGACTTCCGCCATCGTGGAGAAGCGGTCATCGGGAGACTTGGCCAGCATCTTCGTAATGATGGCTGCCAACTCGTTGGGGAGATCGGGAACGAGGGTTCCGATCGGTGTCGGCATCGTTGTTTGATTGAGCAGCAGCTTCTGAGCCGTGGTCTTGTCGGGATAGAGAACCTGCCCGGCAAGAATCGCGTAGAACGTGGCCCCCAGGCCGTAGATGTCTGCCCGAGGATCGACGAAACGCGAGTCGACCGACTGCTCCGGGGCGATGTAGTCGACCGATCCGATCTGGTTCTCTGCAGTCGTGAGCGAGTCGTCGTTCGTCCCTTCGAACGGAGAGACGAGTCCCAGGTCGAGCAGCTTGACCTCCCCGGATGTCGAGACGAGCAGGTTCTGAGGTTTCACGTCGCGGTGGACCATCTCGGCTTCATGGGCGTGCTGCAACGCGGTTGCCGCCTGCAGGATGTTGTCCGCTGCATGCGCCCAGGGGAGTGCCCCGAACCGGTCGACCTGCTGGCCGAGGTCGATCCCCTCGACGTACTCCATCACGAAATAGGGGATTCCGTTTTCGTGATCGTATTCGATGGCCTTGATGATATTCGGATGCTTAAGCCGGGCGACTGCTTCGGCTTCGCGGCGAAAACGGGCGAACGTCTCATCCTTTTGGATGGCGGACTTGAAGTTGGTGCGCACGACCTTGATCACGACTAGACGGGGTCCGGTGATCTGTTCGGCCAGATAGACTTTGCCCATCCCGCCCACGCCAAGCAGCTCCATGAACTTGTACTTGGCGATGTAAAAGCCCCGGTATCGGCCGGCCATCAGCTGCCGGGCCTGATAGCTGGTAATGACGTTGTTTTCGTACAAAGCACGGGCCGCGTATTCGGGCTTCTGCGAGGACTTGCTCGACGGATCAAGAACCTGCGGTCGAAGATGCTTCAAAATCACATCATCAATGAGACGACTCTCACCGAGAAGGTCCAGAAACTCGGCGCTGGTTGTGGGTCGTGCCATATCTCTTCGCGCCCGCCGTGGCATTCCGCATGAGGCAAGTCCCTGTGCCTCAAGTGATCTGGATAAAAACGCAGCAAAACCGCCAGTAATGCACCCGCAGACACCATTCTTGCCAAAGAGTCATGCAAATGGGAATCCGTTTCGAGCTTGTGGTTGCAAAAAGGCGGGAAAAGTAAAGAGATTCTGGATAATCTCACTCGTTTGACCACAGACAGAAGGCGATTCGGCCTCCGTATTGGTCGAGCAGGAACTGGTGGGCCCCCTCGATCACCGGTCCGCCATGAATCAAACTTGTGTGTCATTGCAAATCCAGCCGCAGCCAAGTATCTCTGAGGTCGACTGAGCGGTCGGTGTGCGTCCTTCCTGCCAATTGCGACCATGGTGAACTGAACCGCATCCAGTGTCGTTTCGCGAGTTGATGAGGGCGCCGTCAGTCATCGAATCCGCAAAGTCGAACCAAACGGAACAATCGAATCAGGTCACAATCGAACGGACGTCATGTCAGTGCACACGGAGGCATCGCCGCGGATTCAGCCGCTCTCGGCGTCGTTGATCAACAAGATCGCGGCGGGTGAGGTTATCGAGCGACCTGCGAACGTCGTGAAGGAGCTGCTGGAGAACAGCGTCGATGCCCTGGCGACGCGAATCGACGTCGACATCGAACAGGGGGGCATCGAACTGATCCGGATCACGGACGATGGCGAGGGGATTCATCCGGATGACCTCGAACTCGCGGTGTCGAGCCATGCGACGAGTAAGCTGCGCGAGGCGGATGATCTGTTCCGGGTCAACACGATGGGCTTTCGCGGCGAGGCACTTGCGTCGATCGCGGAAGTGAGCCGCCTGCGTTTGCGGTCACGACAGCCGGATTCGCTCGAGGGTTACGAACTCACGGTCGATGCGGGAGAGCAATCCGAGCCATGTCCCTGCGGGTGTCCGGTCGGGACGCAAATCGAAGTTCGTCAGCTGTTCCTCAACACGCCCGTCCGGCGGAAGTTTCTCAAGACGCAATCGACCGAGTTCGGACATATCGCTGAGCAGTTCACGCGAGTGGCCCTTGCTCACCCGCAACTGCACATGCGACTGCGGCACAATGGCAAATCGGTCTACGATCTGCCGGCCACACAAGGTCTCGCGGAGCGGCTGGAGATGTTCTACGGACGACAACTCGCTGAGCAACTGATTGAGGTCAATGCGGAGCACGACGGGGCCCGACTTTGGGGATACGTTGCTCACCCGTCGCAAAGCAAGGCAAGCCGCAAGGGGCAGTACCTGTTCCTCAACGGTCGCTGGATTCAGGATCGTTCCCTCCAACATGCGCTGGGGGAAGCGTATCGTGGCCTGCTGATGGTCGGTCGGTATCCGGTCGCCTTTCTATTCATTGAAATGTCACCCGACGAAGTCGATGTCAACGTCCATCCGACCAAGAGCGAAGTGCGGTTTCGGGACGGACAGCAGCTCTATCGGCTGATGCTCTCGACCTTGCGGAACCGGTTCCTCGGCATGGACCTCGACTCACAGTTGAACCTTGGTCAGCGAGCTGCGAAACCGCAAGCGGTGGTTGACCCGGATCGACAGCAGCAGGTCCAGCGCGAGTTGGTTGCGTGGGCGAAGGACGAGTTGAGTGGCAGAGTAACGGAGTGGCAGAGTGGCAAAGTGGCAGAGGGGCAAGGGAGGGAAGAGTCGGGAATTGAGGGTGGAGAGTTGAGAGAGACGGAGTCGGGAACCCTTCCCTCCGGTCAGAGCGTCGACATCCGCGATCCCTTTGCCACTTTGCCACATGACCACTCTGACACTCGCTCGAATATCGTCCACGTCGAGACGTCCGACTCGCAGCACCGCCCCGCTTCTGAGGACGTCGCGTTGCGGGCCATGCAGATGCATGACTGTTACCTTGTCGTGGCAACGGGCGATGGGTTAACGGTCATCGATCAGCACGCCTTGCACGAGCGGATCATGTACGAACGACTGCGGACCCGAGTGCTGGCAAAAAATGTCGAGGTGCAGCGGATGCTTGTGCCGATCACGGTCGAGGTCAGCGCGCGGGAAGCGTCGCTCCTTGATGAGCATCAGGAACTGCTGACGGAGATCGGAGTGCAGATCGAGCAATTCGGAGGGACGACCGTCGCCCTGACCGGGTTGCCGACGCTTCTCAGCCGCGCGACGCCGGAGGAGTTGGTGCGCTCGGTCGTCGACCTGCTGGACGAGCATGGCTCGAACACGTCCCGTCGTAACCTGCTCGATTCGCTGTTGCACATGATGTCCTGCAAGGCTGCGATCAAGGCGGGGCAGCGACTGTCGGCCGAGGAGATCAATGCCCTGCTCGCCCAGCGGCACCTCGTCGACGACGCCCACCACTGCCCCCACGGACGACCGACAGCCTTGACGCTCTCACGAGACGAACTCGATCGGCAGTTCGGCCGCATGGGTTGAGAGCCCTGTTTGCAATTTGCAGCGTCATTTCGCATTTTTCATTTTGCAATTCCCTCCCCAGATTGAGTGTGCTTCCCATCTCCGGCTACACTGTGGCTTCACATCTTCACCAACTATAAACCTTCCCTCGCTGATGATCTGCGTCACTCTTGGACGAACCCGGCACTCGATGATGGTCGCCGAGCACCAATCTCTCGCTGAGAACGGTGCGCAGCTGGTCGAGTTGCGGCTCGACTGGCTCAAACGCACGCCCGAACTCCAGCGGCTGCTCACCGAACGTCCCACGCCTGTCATCGTCACCTGTCGTCGTCCCGAGGAAACCGGCAAATGGCGAGGCACGGAGGAGCAGCGTCGGACCCTGTTGCGACAAGCGATCGTGCTGGGTGCTGAGTATATCGATCTGGAGGTCGACGTTGCTGACGAAATCCCCCGGTACGGCGACACCAAACGCATCATCAGTTATCACAACTTCAAAGAGACGCCGGACAATCTGGAACAGATCTACGAGGAGATGGAGAAGCAGGATGCAGACTATCTCAAGCTGGCGACGATGGCCAACGATCCGGTCGATAACGTTCGATTACTTGCCCTTGTTGCTGAGGCGGAGATTCCCACGATTGCATTCTGCATGGGCGAGATGGGCGTGCCGAGCCGCATCCTGTGCGGCAAGTATGGTTCGCCGTGGACGTATGCCACGTTCAGCAATGAACGCGTGCTCGCGCCGGGGCAGTTGTCCTTCGAGGAAATGCGGGACGTCTACCATTACGATGAGATTGACGAGGACACTCGCGTGTTCGGCGTGCTGGGCGATCCGGTTGGGCACAGTTACAGCCCCATTCTGCATAATGCTGCTCTGCGTCATGAGGGGATCAATGCGGTGTACCTCCCGATCCGCGTGCCGCGTGATGTGCTGATCTCCACGTTGCAGGAGTTCGACAAACTGGGCGTCGAGGGCTACAGCGTCACGATTCCTCACAAAGAGCATGTGCTTGAGTTCACAAAGCGTCATAATCCACCGGCCAAAGACTGCGGCGCTGCCAACACGCTTTACTCGGATGAGCGAGGGAAGTGGTTCGCCACCAACACCGACTACCCGGCTGCCTTGAAGGCGTTGACTCAGGCACTGGAACTCAAAAACCCGGATAGCCCGCGACTCGCCGGCAAGCAGGTGCTCATGCTCGGAGCAGGAGGTGCCGCCAAGGCAATCGGCCTGGCGGTCGTCCGCTCAGGGGCCGGACTGACGATCGCCAATCGCTCGAACAAACGGGGCAAGGAGTTGGCGGAGGTGCTCAACTGTCAGCACACCAACTGGGAAAACCGGGGGAGTGTCCATGCAGACATCCTGGTCAACTGTACCCCGGTCGGCATGTACCCGAACATGGAGGAGACCCCCTTCGCGCAAAACTGGCTGCGGGACGGCATGCTGGTGTTCGACACGATCTACAACCCTGAGAACACACTACTGCTCAAAGAGGCACGCGAGCATGAGTGTTACACGCTTAGCGGTCTGGAGATGTTCATCCTGCAGGCCGCCGAGCAGTTCGACTGCTTCGTAAACCAACCCGCCCCGATCGACTTCATGCGAGAGACCCTCCGTCACGCAATCTCTCCCGTGAGATTGAATTAGCGCATCACGGTGCACCAGGAATGGTTATCACGCTCATCGGATATCGGGGGACGGGCAAGTCGACTGTTGCTGCGCCGCTTGCATCGCGACTGGGATGGGATTGGCTCGATGCGGACGACGTGATCGAGGCGAACGTCGGCAAGTCGATTCGAGAGATTTTTGCGGTGGATGGGGAGGACGTCTTTCGCAAGCACGAACGGACTACGATGCAAGCTCTCTTCGGGCGTGACAAGCTGATCATCGCTGCCGGCGGTGGGGCGGTCCTCAACCACGAGACGCGACGGGACATGCAATCTGCCGGTCCCGTCATCTGGCTGACGGCTTCGGTCGATACAATCCTTTCGAGGATGCAGGGCGATGCCACAACGGCTGACAGGCGACCGAATCTTACGAATGACGGCGGACGTCGAGAGGTCGAACAGGTGCTCGCAATTCGCGAGCCGCTGTACCGGGAGTGTGCAGACATTATCATCTCCACCGAGGAGAAGGATGTGGACACACTCGTTGATGAAATCATGACCGAATTGCAGCCGATGCTCCGGGAAGGAGCAGCCGAGTGACTGCGTTCGATCTGCCCGTCTGGATCGTGTACGGCTACCTGTTCGTACTGGGCGCGGTCGTCGGCAGCTTTCTCAACGTCTGCATCTATCGCATCCCGCAGCAGGAAACGTTTTGGGCCTCGCTCAAAGGATTGGCGAACTCACCCTCGGCGTGTCCGCGTTGCGGAAGCGGCATTCGCTGGAAGGACAACATCCCGATCATCGGCTGGCTCAAACTGGGCGGTCGCTGTCGAGACTGCCGGATGTGGATCTCGCCCCGCTATCCGGCGATCGAATTGCTCAACGGCCTGTTGTGGGTCGCTCTTTACTGGCTGGAGGTGCCCAGCGGTTGGGGGACGACCATTGCAGACAGCGGCGTCTACGCGGCGAAAGGACCGCAGGGCATCATCGGCTCAGAGTGGCTGTCACCTGAAGCCGTCGTCCATTGGCGATTCGCCTACCACCTGGTGCTTGCAGAAACGCTTCTGGTCGCGACGTTCATCGACTTCGATCTGTGGATCATCCCGGATGGGGTCACTCTGCCCGCGATGGCAGTCGGGCTGATCGGGAGTCTGCTGGGACAGGTCTATCTCGTTCCGGTTTGGTTCCAGTCCCCGCGATTGATGCGGGACGTACAGATCGTTCGGGATACCGAATCAACATGGCAATGGCTGTTCCCGGAGTGGCTTGATCCGTTGCTCACCGGTCCCGCACAGCCGGCATGGATCGCGGCTCATCCGCATCTGCACGGACTGGCGGTGAGTGTCGTGGGGCTGCTCGTCGGCGGAGGTGTCGTCTGGCTGCTGCGGATCATTGGGCACACGGTTCTGCGTCGAGAGGCGATGGGCTTCGGCGACGTCGTGCTGATGGCGATGGTCGGCAGTTTTCTCGGCTGGCAGCCGACCGTGATCGCCTTCTTTCTGGCACCGCTGTTCGCCTGCGTGGTCGTGTTGATGTCCGTGTTCAGCGGGCTCAAGCGAGAGATCCCTTACGGACCGTATCTCAGTCTGGGGACTCTCGCGGTGCTGTTCGGCTGGACGTCCGTCTGGCCGTCGTTTGAGCGTGTGTTCTCGATCGGCGTGCTCGTGGTCCCGATCGCCGTCATGATGGCTCTGGGCATGTTCCTGCTGCTCGTGATGATTCAGTTCGGCAAGTGGCTGCTCGGCATGGAACTGGTCCCTCCCCCCTACGTCGGCGAATGGCGAGCCGCCGATCAAAACCAGTATCAGGACAGCGAACGAAACGATCGCCAGCAGGGACAGTGGCGACGCCCCGGCTGGCCCGGTACCCTCAGTGGACGCGGCCAGATCCACTGGAACAACTGGCGACACCCCCTGCAGTGAGCGAACCCGCGTCGGTCGATTGTGTCATTCCCGACAACTCGGAAGTCGGAACGGGGAATGCGGAATAGCGAATCGAGAATAGCCATCAGCCAAATATGATTCACATCGTCGATTACGGAATGGGCAACCTTCGCAGTGTGCAGAAGGCGTTTGAACGGCATGGGGTTGAGGCGACCATCTGCGATCGTCCGCAGGAGTTGCGAGAGGCTGAGGCGATGGTCCTACCGGGCGTCGGGGCGTTTCGGGACGCCATCGCTGCCCTGAAGCAGCACGATCTGGTCGGGCCCATCGAAGAGCACATCGCAGCCGACAAACCGTTCCTCGGCATCTGCCTCGGCCTGCAACTGTTGTTTGACGTGAGCTACGAGGACGGCGAATACGAGGGACTGGGCATCGTGCCGGGCGAAGTCGTCCGCTTCAAGTCACAACCCGGCCTGAGAATCCCCCACATGGGCTGGAATGAGGTTCGTTTTTTGGAAGCCATCAGCCAACAGCCATCAGCCAACAGCGTCTTTCAAGACATCCCGGAACACTCGCACTTCTACTTCGTGCATAGCTATCATGTTGTGCCGAAGGACGAGTCGGTCATCGCCTGCCGCACCGATCACGGCGGCGAGTTCGTCTCCGCCATCGCCCGCGGTCGCATGGTCGCAACGCAGTTCCACCCGGAAAAGAGTCAAACCTACGGTCTCAAACTCCTGGAAAACTTCGCCGGCCAACTGACGCACTCGTAGCGGTGGCTTCCAGCCGTCGTATTGATCGAAAGCAAAAATCTCACCCCAAAGGCACGACAATCTCCCATGTCATCACGCATCCGCACGACGCTCGCCCTGATCACCTCCACCCTGGTAACCACTCCCCTGCTCGCCCACCCCGGTCACGGGACAACGGACCCGCAGTCGGTCACACATTATGTCGGCGAGCCTGTGCATGCACTTCCGCTGGTCTTGATCGTAGTAGCGGTTGCTGCACTCAGCCTGCTCTCCTTCAGGCAACGCAAGTTCGCGAAACAGACTCACTGATCCAATTGGTCAGGATGCTTACCAGCGTTTGAGAGGGAAAGGAGCCACGTTCCTCCGGCGATCAGGAACACAAATACGCTGGCGTACATGCCACTTGTGAAGGTTGAAGTTGCCATCGTCCAGATCCCTCTGGAGTTACTTGGAGCGACCGGGGCTCTGCGAAATAGACCGTCGTCAGTCTCGTAAGTCGACCCCTTGGGCGTCATGCGAACTTGCAAACCAGGATAGGCGAGCTCGGTCCAGACAAGCTCACTATCAGGGCCAGCGCTGAATTCGACAACAACTGGAAGGTCACCTGAGGACCCACTCACCAATTTGACTGTGCCTTCCCCATCGATCCGCATTCGTGGCGACGGGTCTCCCAATTCATAAAGATACATCGGCTCGCGACGACCGAAGACCGGGTTGAGGAATCGATCGCCTCCGCTCCAGACGAGGCGGACGTTTGGCCATTCGTTGAGGTTGAGCGGTTCGGTGCGAAGGATGTGCGTGAACGAGCCGTTGCGCAGCCATTCTCGTTGAGCCTCGAGGGCCGCTGATCGCTCGGCGGGTGACATCTCGTCGGTCACCTTGGGCAGCATCAGGTCATCGTCGAAGTATTGATACGGCCCCAGGCCGAGGTAGACCGGATAGGCTGACACATCGAGCATCGTCAGCACGTTGGCGAACGGCGCCCACACCCGGACCGGTCGCGGTTGCTCACCGGCTGACTCGTACTTCCGGAAGAGGCGTCCGATCTCACTCTCATGCCGGTGATTGATCGGCGGATCGGGGATCATCACCGCATAGGTCACGCGCCGACTGACCCAGTGGAGGTCAGCGAGCGTCAGGCAAAGCACGGCGGCGATCAGAATCCCCTGCAATACTTTCGGGCGTTGCCGCAGCACGATGTCCAGTCCCGCACCTGCGAGCACTCCGGCAGCGAGGGTCGTCACAATGCCATACCGCCCTGGCCCCATGAAAAAGCTGAATCCGGGCAGATGCCGTGTGACGGGCAACAGCCAACCGGTCGCATAGACCATCGCCGCCAGTCCGAGCAACAGAAGTATGAGATGCCGTCGATCAAGGGCATCGCCAAGGTAGGCAACGGCCAGTCGATACAAAATCAACAGCAGTGGGATCATGCCGAAGTAGAGATGGGCCTCGACCTTGTTCGTCGCGGAGTCGATCGACAGCATCTGGATCGAAGACAGCGCCTGATCCGGATCGACGTCGGACGGATACCACATCCACGGTGCCACGATCTGCGAGAGATACCACGGCGGCAGGTGTCCGTAACCAGGGTCATGATTCGCGCCGATGTCCTCGCGTTGGCTGAGCTGTTTGAGTTGCCAAGTCGGCAGCAGTTGCACGGCGGCGAGTCCGAATCCGCAGGCGACCGCCAACGTCACCGGAACCAGCACTCGCCACCGCTTACGGTTTCGCACGGTCTCAGCCAGCGAAGCCCGCCCGATCAACACTCGCAACAACGCATAGCTCAGCACCGTCAATTGAGTAATGAACGCCAGGTTGAAGTGCCCCGCCAGTAGATGCACGCCCATCGCCATCGCCATCACGAGCAGCCAGCCTCGCTGACCGGTCTGGAGGAACGACTCGACACACCACAGGCACAATGGCAGATAGACGCCGCCGATGATGGCCCATTCGAGGCAGATCCGCGGCGGGAACCAGCCGTACACAAACACGATCGCCCCCAGCAGCGCCCCCGTCCGTGAGAGGTCCAGCCGTCGCATCAGCAGCCATGTGAACACGAACGCCAGCACGTAGTGGATGATCTGGTTGGCGTTGTATGCCGTATTGACGCTGAACAGCCGGTACAGCAAAGGGTTCGGCGGGTAGTACTCGCCCGTCTGACTCTCCGCGAGTTGCGGATACCCGAACCCGACGAGGTCATTCCACAGATGGCTTTCGCCGTTCGCGATCTGGTCAGCGTACACCGTCTTCTGCGGAAAGAAATACGGGTACAGATCGCCCCCGATCAACCCGCCCCCCTGCCACAACGGTGTCCAAAACAGCTCCGTCAGACCGACGGCAATGACGAGAATCAAGAGTGACCAACGGAGGGACATGTCGAGTCGTATGAGGGGGCGCGGTTTGGAGTTGGCGGTGACGTGAGACAGCTTGACAGTTGAACACAGCGTATCAACCATGCGGGCTGACATCGACAGAGGGGATCGACCATGACCGAAGGGCTGAAGATTGTCGTATTGACGGTTCTGGCTGCGGCGGCGTACGGCATCGTGCACGACAACATCACGACGCGGATCTGTGTCGAATACTTCACGGTCTTTCACCCCCGCATCGACTGGGTGGGTGAGTCACCGACAGCCTTGGCCTTCTATTGGGGCATCGTGGCCACGTGGTGGATGGGAGTCGGACTGGGGGTGCCGCTCGCCTGCTTTGCTCGATGGGGCAAATCGCCGAAGGTCGCCGCGAGACAACTCGTCAAACCGATCGGCTTCGTGCTGATGGCGATGGGAATCGGGGCCTGCATCATGGGCACGATGGGTTACGTCCGGGCGACCAGCGGCAGCGTCACGTTGTTCGAGCCGTGGGGTTCCCGAATTCCGGTCGAAAAACATCCATATTTCCTGGCCGACCTGTGGGCGCACAACACGGCTTACGTGATCGGATTCGTGGGCGGAGTCTGCCTCTGGGGCTGGGCCGTGCGCCTGCGAAATCGGTCAGGAAGTGGATGAAAAGATTTTTGCACACAAATCAGAGCCGCGACCGTCAGGAAGCGGCCGCTCTTTGAGGTGGAATCGCTTTAATAACCACTCCACCCGTGTGAACGGCCGCTTCCTCACGGGCGCGGCACTGATGTCAATTTGTGTTTCATCCCACTTCGTTCGGTCTGATGGTAGAATGTCTGGCATGACGGAACGTGAAAGATCGTTGCTGCCTGACGAGTTGTCGCATGGTTTGCGTCGGCTGGACTGGCGCGTGCGCGGGCTGGCCGTGTTGCGTGGCCTCGGCCTGTTGTGTGTGGTGATGTGTGCAGGGGTCGGGATCGGACTGCTGGTCGATTGGCTGTGGGGAGTCGGAGTCACGACTCGGACCGCACTGCTAGTGGGGATGATCAGTGCATCGGTTGCGACGTTGGCGTGGTCGGTCATCAGGCCGTTGTTTGGTCGAATCACGGCTGCCGAGCTCGCGGCGATCGTCGACACGGCTTACCCGGAACTGGGCGAATGCGTCGAAGCGGCTGTCGAGTTGTCGGACCCGGACTTGCAAGAGGCCCATCGTGGCTCGCCAGTGATGCGGGCTAAGGTGATCGACGAAACAATCCGACGCACGGATGACATCGACTTCGCGGATGCCGCTGAGCCGGATTCGGCCATGCGCTGGCTGGGTATCGCCGGTCTGTCCCTGCTGTTGCTGCTCGCTCCTCTCGGGTTATCACGTGAGGGCTACGGACTGCTGCTGACGCGGTTCTTCAATCCGTGGAAGAACGTCGAGCGGGCGACCAATTTGGTGCTGGTGGTCGAGAACGGAGACCGCACAGTCGCCGTCGGGTCGGATGTGACGATCATTGCAGAGCCTCGCTGGCGAGTCACCCCCGGCACGCTGCCCGAGCACGCATGGCTGCGTTGGCAGAATACGAACGATGAGACGGACGAACGCCGCATGGAGTTTGACGAGGAGTTGAACGCCTACCGCGCGACCCTGCCGCAGGTGTTGACGTCGTTCGACTACGACGTCTCTGCTGGCAATGCCCAGACGCGAACATTTCATATTGACGTCATCAAGGCTCCCGAAATCGAACGGCTGATCGTTGAGGTCGAGCCACCTGCGTACTCGGGGCGACCGGCGAGGACGATTGACGGCCCCCTCGGTCGGATCGAGGTCTTTGAGCAGAGCAGGCTGACGATCCGTGCGGAGTTGAGCAAGCCGATCGCCCAAGCTGAGTTGCTCTGGCACAACAGCGAAACAGTCAAAACCGGCGACGCAAGTGAAGAGTCGCCCCCCCTCCCGTGCACACTGAGTGAAGATGGTCTGTCGGCCACACGCACGATGATCGCCGAGCAAAGCGGCGAGTTCTCTCTCCGGCTGAGAGACGAGCATGGCGTGACCAATCCGCCGCGCGAACCGTGGGAGTTGCGGGTGATCGCCGATCAACCGCCCGTCATCAGGTGGGCAGATGCGAACCGGGAGCTAAGGACACCGGGCGCGACGCTTGAGGTCCAGCCGAACGAAAAAGTACCCGTGGCGGTCATTGCAGCGGACGATGTGAGCGTGTCTGAGTTGGAACTTTACGCGGAGATTGTTCAGCGGAGCGAACCGCTCGCGCCCATCATCGCCGATGCCGCGTTGCTTGGTCCGACGGAAGTTGGGCACACATTCACGCTCAATCTGTCACAGCACACGTTGCGGGAAGGGGACCTGCTCTCGCTGCGAGCACGAGTCGTCGACAATCGACCGCAGCCCGGACCGCAGGAGGCGTGGACCGAGTCACGACTCATCCGCCTCAGTCAGGAAGCCGAGTCGGTCGAGGAGTCGCAGCTCGTCCAGAAACAGCAACAACTCCGGGAGATTCTCGAAGGCATTCAGGAGAACGTCCAGCAGGATCGTGAGACGACCGACACACTGAGAAACACCGCCCGTCAGGCCGTTGAACAGGAGCAACCGGCCGAACAGCAGGAGTCGATCGCAGAGCTGTCTCGCCGCGCGGAGGACCTCACGCAAAAGCTTGATCAACTCGCGACCGTATTCAGTGGTCATCCCCTGCAACGCAACATGGCAGAGTCCACGCGATCGGTCGGGACCGAAACGCTGGGTCAGGCACAACAGCAGTTCACGCAGGCCGAAGCCTCGCCGCCGCAGGAACAGCTCGAACAACTCACGAAAGCAGCCGACGAGTTGGCACGAGCCGACGATCAACTGGGCGAACTCCTCGATCGCTTCGACGAACTCGCTGCGTTGGAGCAGGACCTGATGCGGCTGCAACAACTGGCCGAGGACGCTGAACAACTCTCGCAGGAGGTCGCTGAATTCGAGCAGCAGTCGGACGAGTTGGCCGCCAGTCAGGATCTCAACGACGAACAGCGACAAGCCCGTGAGTCGAAATTGAGCGAACAGCAGGACAAACTGCGAGCCGATCAGGAGTCGCTAGCCGGCGGACTCGATCGATTGCTCGAAGAGCGCCCGGAAGTGCTCGACGCGGCCCGTCAACAGCAGACCGAACGCCTTCAGCGACTGGGACAACTCGCGTCCCGTCTCGCCGAGCAGGAGTCTCGACTGGCTGAGGCACTCAAGACGGAGTCCGGTCAATCAGGCGAACACGAACCATCCGACGAGCCGGCAGACGCGAATGACGGATCGAACGGTGAGTCTGAAAACAGTGAACCAGCGGGCGATGAACGAGACGAACAACCAGCTGACGGCGATCCGACGGAAAGCAAACCAACTGACAGTGAGCCATCCGAGAATGCACCGAATGACAGCGAACCGCCGACTACTCAGCCGTCAGGCAACGAACCCTCTGGCAATCAACAATCCACAGAGACGTCACGGCAGCTTCGCGATCTCAACGAACGACTCCAGCAGATGGCCGAGGAGGCGACCCGGCTGGCCATTCAGACAGCACGCACCAAAGGCGTCGAGTCTCCCGCATCGCAGCAGTCTCGCGAGTTCGCCGAGCGTGCGCTCGAAGCCGCGGATGATGCCAATGCGGGTCTGCTTCCGGACGCTGCCGAGTCCGCCCGGTCCGCAAGTGAAGCGGCACAACACGCCAACGAGGAACTGCACGATCCGGCCGATCCGTCACCCGAGCAACTCGCACAGCAGGCGGAAGACCTCGCAGAGCGGCAACAGGCACTCGCTGAGGAATTGCAACAACAGGCCGACTCGCCCGAAGCACGTCAGCACGCACAAGCGGAGGGGCAACAGAGGATGTCTGAAGAAACGTCCCGCCTCAGTGAGAAGTTGGACGAGATCGCCCAGCGACTTCAGAACGAGCCATTGAGTGAGACCGAACAGGCCGAGCAAGCGGAGTCCGCGAGTGAGTCCGCACAACAGGCCAGTGAATCGATGCAGCAGGCCGAACAGGCTCTCAGTCAGGGAATGCCAGAACAGGCCGCTGAGGATGCTCAGCAAGCCCAAGAGTCACTTCAGCAGGCAGCCGAGCAACTCGGACAAATGCCCCCGCCGGAAGAGCCCTCCCCCGTGCCCGGCGAGGTGGGCGAACAGGTCGCAGAGGCCCGTCGTCAACTCGACCAGGCAGGCCAACAACTCGGGCCGCCGACTGGGAAACCGACGGAACCGATGCCAATCGAGGAGCCGTCAACTGATCAGTCTCCCACCGAAGCACTAACCGAGTCGGCCGACGAGCCGCCATCCGAGGAACCTCCTCCTCAGGGCGAGCAACCGGCAGAGGGTCAGTCTCCGGGCGGCGATCAACCCGACGGCGAACAGTCACCCGGTGAAGGAGGCGAACAGGGTGAACAGCCAAGTGATCAAGGTGAGCCCAGCGACCAGGGAGAGCCGAACGAGTCGTCGATGGACGGGGATCAACAGTCCGCCTCGCAGGCGATGCAGCAGGTCGCAGAGTCGCTCAAGCAAGCGGCTCAGCAACTCGGCATGAACGGATCGCCCTCCGGAGAGAAAGGCAAGCCGGGCGATCAACCCTCCCAGGCCTCGGAAGGCGAGCCGGGGGACGAGAGCGGCACAGCCGGCAAGAATCCCATCAGCCTTGCAGAACTGGAGGCAGAACTCAGCAAGATGGCGACCCGCGACTGGGGCAGTCTCCCCGGCCAGATCGAGTCGGAACTGTTTCAGTCCACGCAGAAGAAACCGGACAGCGACTACGCTCGGCTGATCCGTCAGTACTTCGAGGAAGTCTCCCGCCGCCGCACTGCGAGTGAGAAATTGGGCGATGAATAAACCCAGTCGCAATCATCGCTTGCGGTTTCGCACGGCCCTCATCGCTGTGATGGCCCTCACGGCTACCCTCGCCGCCGCCGCCGCAGACGACGACACCACCAACGCGGCGATCGACAACGCCATCGTGCGAGGGTTGGGGTTCCTCTCTGACGCTCAAGCCGAGTCCGGCTCGTGGGAGACCGAGTCGTTCGGCGAGTCGACCGCAGCGACATCGCTAGGCGTGATGTCTTTCCTCGCAGCTGGTCACATGCCGGGCGATGGCGAGTACGGCAAGCAGATGAACCGGGCCATCCGCTGGGTGCTCAACCATCAGCAGGCCAACGGCATGTTCGTACATCGCAAAAGTCATGGGCCAATGTACAGTCACGGCATCAGTACGCTCATGCTCGCAGAGGTCTATGGCATGGTCGATGAGGCCGATGCGGACGCGGTCCAACAGGGTTTGCAGGAGGGAATCGCTTTGATTCTCAAGTCGCAGGCGGTCGACAAACACGATCGACACCAGGGGGGCTGGCGATACCAGATCGACAGCAAGGACAGCGACCTCAGCGTGACCGGCTGGCAGGTGCTCGCACTCCGTGCTGCGAAGAACGTCGGCTGCGATGTGCCGGCGGAAGCGATCGACGATGCGGTCGCCTACATCAAACGTTGTGCGTCACTGCGGGGGGACAACTTTCAAGGCTTCGGCTACCAACCGGGCAACGGTGCCACCCCCACGCTCACCGGTGTCGGCATTCTCGCCCTCGAAGTCTGTGGCGACCACCACTCCCCCGAGGCGCTTGGCGGGGCTGACTATCTGGTCAACCACCCTCTCCAGTCGGGCAGCAATTACTTTTACTACGGCGTCTACTACACCAACGTCGGGATGTTCAAAATCGGCGGCGACCACGCGGCTCACTCCCGCGAACACGTCGCGACCCTGCTGCTCAAAGAGCAGAAACCGAACGGTAGCTGGGTCTCCGACCACTCCACCGAACGCCGCGTCGGCCCGGTCTACTCGACGAGTCTCGCGATCCTCGCCCTCGCCGTCGACTACCGTTTCTTGCCGATCTACCAGCGGTAGTCAGGCTCGAAGAGATTCTTACCCAATCAATTCGGCACGATGCGGACCGCCGGTAATCTTGCCATGGACAATCACATCGTGCCCAAAGAACATGTCACCGGCATCGAAAGCGAATTCGTATGTGCTGTCGCTGGAGAAGGCGATTCCAATCAGCTTGAGTTGTGATTGGAACTTCTTTCGAGAAAGTGGCTTCTCTCCGTCATTTAACCAGTTGCTGTTCTTCACGCTGAGAAGATCGTTGGCTGCGACGTCACGAACGTGTTGGTCCAACTTCGTCTCGTTCGTCCAGAGCTTCTCCACTTTCCGCAGGAGTGATTGCAGCTTCTTTGTATCATCCTCGTATATCTTGATATCCACGTTTCTTGACTTCCACTTTCGTGTCGTGTCATAGCAACTCCTCTGACGGTCGAGGGTGAGTGTCTGGAAGAACTTGTCATCCAGAGTTGCAGGACGACGATCCTTCGCGGCAGCTTTGAGTTCGGGAGCACTTCGTTCTTTGCCTATGAACTCGACCAAGTGTGCCCGCCTCTGGTCTGGGTATTGATCCTTGGTGAATCGAATCTTTACCCGCAGAACATTTCGCGGTCTGATCGACTTCTCCCATTCATACGCCTCTTCCTTGGTGCAGCGACGGTAGACGTACAGGGGGATACTCTCAATCGGCCCATCCGGCTCATGCCAGTGAGAGAATTGAACATCCTTTCCCCAAGGTGACAGACGCACTCCACCTCCTCCAGAGTCAGCAATCCCAACGACTTCGATCGTTTTTGATTTCTTAGCCATTGCACCGTCCTCGGAAATGAGCAAATCCCCACAGTAACTTGGTCATTCAACACGATCATGTACGATTCTTCCAGCGCTTCAACATCTTCGAGGGTGATACTTGGGAGGAGGTGTGTCAGAACGCTTGAATTGCATCGCCCCTTTACAGAGAATCAGTCTCCGGTGACCCCATTGTGCGAATGACAGAACCAAGGCAATCGAAATGTTGGCAGAGACGTCGGAAACCCTGAAATCAGAACTGACCGACAAGTACGTCGTGGTGAGCGAGGGGGTTCCCGAACTCAAGCGCTTCGCGGGCCTCACCGGTCGGGTGAAGACTGTCAACATGAATGGACGTGCCTTGGTCGAATTCAACGGGCCGGCGGACATCAGCTGGTACGACATTGACCCCAGTTACCTCAACGTCGTCGATGCTCCCCTTCCCAAGAAGAAGGCCGCAGCTCCGGCAGAGGACAAGCCCGCGGCCGCCAAACCGGCAGCAAAGAAAGCCGGCGGGATGAGCCCGCTCGAAATGGCCCGTCAGCAGGGAGCCGGAGGAGCAACCAAGAAACCGGCTTCGGCAGCCGGCGGTGAGAAGCAGCTGTCACCCTTGGAGATGGCACGTCAGCAGGGAGCAGCCGGAGCGGCCAAGCCAGCCGAGGCGAAACCCGCTGCGGCAGAAAAACCGGCCGGTGGTGCAAAGCTCTCGCCGCTCGAACTGGCCCGCCAACAGGGAGCGGCCACGTCGGGAGACGATGCCGCCGCAGAGACACCGGCTTCCGAGAAACCAACCGAGACCAAAAAGCCCGCGAGCGATGACACAGCCGGCCTCTCGCCGCTCGAACTGGCACGACGTCAGGGACCCGCGAAGGGGTAATGGCGTTGGTTCCGTTCTCCGAACGGTCGCAACGCCACAAGGAAGACGTCTTTGCCGTCGATCACAGATCGACGCAACGAGGTGATCTTGGTCACCTGTCGCTTGCCAGATAGAATCCCTCTCCCCGTTGGCATTCACTCAATCGGAACAAAACCTTTGCGAATCGCATACCTCGATTGTTCGACTGGCATCAGTGGCGACATGACGCTTGGTGCCCTGCTCGATGCGGGGGTCGATGCTGATGTCGTCCGTTGCGGGATCGACTCGCTCGGCATCGAAGGTGTGCGGCTGTCAGTGGGCGAAGTCGTGAAGGGCGGGTTCCGCGCCACCAAGGTGGACGTTGAACATCCCGAACAACACGCCCATCGGCATCTTAGCGATGTGCAGCGGTTGATCGACACGGCTGAGATCACCGACGCCCAGCGGGACCTCGCGCTGCGGATCTTCACAGCAGTCGCTCAGGCTGAGTCGACGGTGCACGGCATGCCGCTCGACAAAGTGCACTTTCATGAAGTCGGAGCGATTGACTCGATCGTCGACATCCTGGGGGCAGCCATCGGCTTTGACCTGCTCGGCGTCGACGAACTCGTGTGCAGTCCCCTGCCCCCCGGTCGAGGACAGATCAAGATCGATCACGGCATCTGCACCGTCCCCGCACCCGGAACAGCGGAACTTCTCAAAGGCATCCCGCTCGCTGATGTGCCGGTCGATGCGGAACTGACCACGCCGACGGGTGCGGCCATCGTCAAGGTCCTTGCTGACCGCTTCGGCCCCTTGCCCGCGATGACAATCGAACAGATCGGCTACGGAGCCGGCACGATGGACTTCCCCGGTCGTGCGAACCTGCTGCGATTGATCGTCGGCACGGCGACAGTTCCTGCTGACCACGATGTCGTGATGCTTCTGGAGTCGAACCTTGATGACGTCTCTCCGGAGATCATCGGCCACACCAAACAGAAGCTGCTCCAAGCGGGTGCCCTCGATGTTTACTCAACCGCGGTCCAGATGAAAAAGGACCGGCCCGGTATGATCCTTGGTGTGATCGCACGACCGGCTGAGGCAGACGCCATCGAATCCATCATGTTCGCAGAGACCGGGACGTTCGGCATCCGCAGACAACGCATTGAACGTTCCGTGCGAGCAAGAGAGGCACACACGGTCGAGACATGCTGGGGTCCCATCCTCGGCAAGGTCGGCTGGCGCGGTGCGGGCGATCAGGTTTTCACGCCGGAGTTTGACGACTGTGCCCGCGTGGCGCACGAACAGGGCATTCCATTGCGTGAGGTTTACCGTGCCGCCCTCGCTGCGTACGTGCCATCCACCGATGCTCCTGCGTCTGTCCCCGTCGTGCACCACCACGACCATGATCACGACCATGATCACGACTCGGGACACACCCACGATCACGGATGATCACTTTCATACGGACAGGAGGTCCGCCCATGTTGACTGTTTCGCTGTGGCTCCTCGCAGCCGCACTCTCACTCGCAACCATCGCCCTGTCGATCGCCATCACACTCGACCGACGAGATCAGGACAGCCGTGCTCGTTCGCGAGGACCAGCACTGATGGCTTCGGCGACCGACGACAAGCCGACCGTCGTCGAGTGGACGCACGATCTTGTACTGGGAAGCAATGAACCCGGAACATCACAGGCCCGTCCGGACATCATTATCGGCCCGTGGTCATCGTCCAGCGTGAGAGTCGAGGACAAACCACGCAAAGCCGCATAGTCAGTGCAAACTATCAGAGCCGCGCCCGTGAGGAAGCGGTCGTTCACACGCATCGAATGATACCGGAACCACTCGACCTCAATCAGCGGTCGCTTCCTGACGGGCGCGGCTCTGAAAACTACTCTTCACCATCGAGGGATGCTTCGATGCGATACAGTGCCTTGTCCGTGCGGATGAACAGGGTGTTGCCGCTGACGGCGGGGGATGCTTTGATGCGGCCGTCGAGTTTGTTCGTCGCGATGACCTCTGGCTTGTCGTCGAGCGAGACGACTTTGGTCTGCCCCGTCTCGCTGCAGAAGTAAATGTGTTTACCGTCCGTTAGCGGCGAGGCGGAGTAGTTGCCGCCCAGTCGTTTGAGCCACACACGCTCGCCGGTCGAGACATCAAGGGCCGTTCCGACTCCTTTGTCCGAAACGATGAACACGCGACCATCAATCACGAGTGGCGAGGGGGTCTCCGGCGCCTGCTTGTCGTACGACCAGCGGACGTGGCTGCCGGTCACATTTCCTCGACCATCAAGACTGACCGCGAGTAACTCTGTGTCGAAGAACCCGGTGCAGAGATAGGCGACGCCGTTTGCTGAGACGGGGGCCGGCACGGTCGAGAAGCCGGTGTAGGTGACGTGCCACAGTTCTTCGCCGGTCCGTGGATCATACGCATGTGCCTGATCGGCTCCGGGGCTGATCAATTGTGACTGCCCTTCATGCTCGACTAGCAGACACGACGCAAAGGCACGTTTGGTGATCGGGTTCTCTCGGTAGGGAGCCGATCGATTCGTTCGCCAGCGTTCCTCACCGGTCTTCGTATCCAGAGCCACCACGTACTGATGATCGGCTCCGTCACAGTTGAAAATTAGCAGGTCCTCAAACAACACGGGCGAACTCCCCGGCCCTCCCTGATGCTCGATAACGTGATCCGTGTCTCGCCACAGGACCTCGCCCGACTGTGTGTCGAGACATGCGGTGCCGTATCGTCCATAGTGCACGTACAACCGACCCGCCTCAATCGCCGGTGTCGGTGATGCATACGTGTTGTCCTGATGAATCTCCAGCACCTCACTCGGCTCGAACACGATCACACGCAGCACAATCTCGCCCGTCTCACGATCGAGACCGTAAGCCCCTAGCTTCTTGCCATTGTCTGAGGCTGTTGTGATCCAAACCTGGTCTTCCCAGATCACGGGCGACGAATGACCTGCTCCTTCGAGCGGCGTCTTCCAGACCACGTTCTCACGTTCACTCCACCGCACGGGCAACTCGGACCCCACCGCATACCCCTGCCCCGTCGGCCCCCGAAACTGCGGCCAATTGGTTGGCCCGTCTCCGAGAGTTGATTGGCAGAACAGAAAGGAGAAGGTCAAGGCGAAGAGAACGGTTCGTTTCACCGCGGAGACGCAGAGACGCGGAGACGCGCGGAGATACGGTTGGTCTTTCGCTAACATGGAGCAAATCTCGTCTTTTTCACCATCGATCGTACTCGGATCAACGTCCACGTTTGTTGAGGAACTTTTTGATCTGATGCCAGTCATTGCGATAGCGATCAACATGTGGAACGTCTGAGAGGACGAGTTTGTCCAGCTTCTGACGCCGATAGTATTTCTTGACAATCGAGACTGGCAGAATGAAATAGTCTGGGTCTCTGACAGCTTCGGGGGCACGTGCGGTTCCTCTGTTCAGAAAGGCCGCAACGACGAAATCTGTGTCAAAGTTCTTGATGAAGAAAGCGCGTGCAGATGTCGCCCAGCGGCTCTTGACCTGTATACGAGCACTGCGGTTCTTGTTGGGCCAAGTCGCAACGATGTCATACCCAGGCATATTGGTGTACGTCTTGTAAGCTGGGATGCCATGCAGTAACAAGTTCCCCAGGACCAAGAACTCTGCCCCTTCTGATTCAAGCTTGGTATCTCTTCTTGGCATGTGACCCTCCCCAGCTACACGACGAATCCTTCATGTGCTCTTCCGCGTGCGTGCCCCGGTCGACTCTCCGCGCGTCCTCTGCGTCTCCGCGGTGAAACCAATCATCGCAAGGCCTCACCCAACCATTTGTACGCTGCCTCGCGGATGTCGGTCGGGAAGTCGTGGCCGACGTTGGGGGTCTCCAGTCGGACTGCTTGATAGTCGCGTGAACGGAGTCGGTCGTAGACCGGTTCGACCGCCTGTACGGCGGATCTGACGCCTTTGATCTCGAAGTTGCTGTCTTCGATCGGGGCATTGATGAAGATCGGACGCGGGGCGATGGCGGCGAGTACTTCCTGGAAGTCGAACGGTACGCGGTCCGGGTCGTTGCCGTACTCGCTGGCGATACGGGGCATGTAACGCAGACTGGTCCAGCCTTTGAGGTCACCACCGTAATACTGATGAAACTCCGTGAACCCGCAACTCGTGACGACCGCGTTCAGCCGCTGATCGAAGGCAGCGGTGAACAGTGCATTGTGTCCGCCGAGCGAATGGCCGATGACGCCGATGCGATCCGGATTCACCTCGGGAAGCGTCTCCAGATAGTCGACACTGCGGATGTTGTTCCAGATGGCTTTCATGGACCCGCTCTGCCAGCGGTCGGCTGCCGCCTCGAAATCGAACGTGTCCTCACCGAACGATGGGTAATCGGGCGCGAGGCAAACGTATCCCCGATTGGCCAGTTCGTGCGCATAGCGCAGGTTCGGCTTGCCTCCGAGTCCGACCGGCTCGTCCTTGCCGATGCGGACCGTTTGATGCAGACAAAGCATGGCCGAAGCACGTTCGGTCAAGTCGTTTGGCATCAGCAGCCATGCGAACACACGTTCATCCGGAGCCGCCGCGAAGGTGACTCGGTAACGACGGTATTGCTCGGATTCCTCGACCAGTTCCCGCTGTGCATTGAGCGGCACCCGCAACTCCGGACCGGGAAGCGGCCCCATCGCTTGCTGCATCCCCGCGAGAATGTGAGCCCGCCGCAGTCCTGCATCGTCCGGCGTCTCGATCGCCTTCAACTCGCCACTCGCATCACGCACGACGGAGACGTCGGTGTGATCGGGATACTCGATCGACAGCCCTTCCGCGTGTGACGTCGCAGGCAACTCAGTTTCGTTGACATGCAGATTTTCCAACAGGCACAGCCCGCCGCGTGTCGGACAGAGCAAATCGACATCACCGTCCGCGTCGAGGTCGACTGCCTTGGGGTCGAGGTCCATGCCGGCTCGTGAGCCCCAGTCGAGGATGTGTCGCCTCCATGTGCGTGACTGCTCATCGAACTGATACGCCAGCACGACCATCGGATCGTACTCGCCGGGGTCCTTGCCATCGTGACCGAGATAACGCTTGCCCGTCACAATTTCATCACGTCCGTCGTTGTCGAGATCTGCCAGTAGCAATGTATGCAGCTGTGACCATTCGGTGTCGATCACGTGCATCTGCCACAAACGACCACTTGCGGTTTTGCTGTTCCCCGTTTGCTCCAGCCAGTACAGACCGGTGCGATGTCCCCTGCCCCAGATGATGTCGGCATCACCGTCCCGGTCGACGTCATGCACGAGAATGGGCACACTCGCATCACGGTGCAGCACGAACTCGGGTTGCCACTCCCAGCGACCATTGACTCGATCTTCTGGTGGCTTTGCCCAGCCTTTGTCTCCGATGACATCGCCACGTCCGTCGCCGTCAATGTCGCCAAAACCGATGCCGTGCCCCGCGAGTTGGATCGGTAAATCGTGTCGCGCCCATGTGTCGCTATCGAACGACCACCACGCTGCAAACTCCTTTCCGGCAGGCAGTACATCTATGCGGCCATCACCGTCGATGTCGTACAGCCGTCCCGTCTCCATGTGTCCGGGTGTCGCGACCTTGTGGGTGGGCCACTCACCCTCGGATCCGACGTTTTCAATCCAGAAGATCGATTCGCTGCGGTAGTTGGCACTGATAAAGTCGAGCCGTCCGTCGCCGTTCACATCGAGCGGGAGGTTCGAGTAGTCATCGTACCGGCCGCGAATCTCCTGCACTTCTCGCAGGAAGCGTTTCTGCCATGAGGGTGCCTCATACCACCAGCCGCCGGAGACGATGTCGAGACGTCCATCCTGATTGACGTCGATCGCCGCCGCAGCGGGGAACGTCGAATCGAGATTGATGTCGTGATGGTGAAAGTTGAGATCGCCGGCGACGTTCAATTTCGGATGTATCAGTAGCAGTGCCAAGACCGAGAGAAGACATCGCATGTCGAATGTCCGTGTGTGTGGCGAAAGGACGACGGTGTTTCATTGTCGTCGATTCGTGACCGGATACAATGGAGAGAAAGGCGGCCGTTCACACGCGTGGTCATGCTGCAGAGCGTCACAACCTCAACCTGCGGCCGCTTCCTTACGGGCGCGGCTCTGATTGCAACAACTCACGCGGCAGCTTTGAGACGTGAGGGAACCCATTTGCTGTCGGAGTAGGTCGCGACGACCGCTTGCAGGGTTTCGAGCATGTGGTCCCGTTCGCCGTAGGCGGCCTGTTCGAGGCGGCGGATGTCGGCGATCATCGCGGTCAGCGGCGGCACGTTGTCGGCAGAGCCGGTGTAGATCTTCTCGTGGACCTTTTTCGCTCCGCTCTCCGAAGCATAGAACAGCTCTTCGTACAGTTTCTCACCCGGTCGCATGCCGGTGAAGGTGATGTCGATGTCATCAGGATATCTCAGGCCCGAGAGCAGAATGAGGTCGCGGGCCAGATCGACGATTTTGACCGGCTGACCCATGTCGAGAATGAGCACGTCGCCCGAGTGACCGATCGCACCGGCTTGCAGCACCAGTTGGACCGCTTCCGGGATCGTCATGAAGAAGCGAGTCATATCGGGGTGCGTGACGGTGACCGGGCCGCCTTCCTCAATCTGCTGGCGGAACGTTGGCACGACGCTGCCGACCGAGTTGAGCACGTTCCCGAAGCGGACAGCGACAAACTTCGTCAGCGACTCGGACGCGACCGATTGCAAATACTTCTCCGCGACGAGTTTCGTCGCGCCCATCACACTGGTGGGCCGTACGGCCTTGTCGGTCGAGATCATCACGAACCGCTCGACGTCAAACCGGTCTGCAAGGTCGACGACTGCTTTGGTGCCCATCACGTTGTTGAGCACGGCTGCCTGCGGGTTGTCCTCCATCAACGGGACATGCTTATAGGCAGCTGCGTGGAAGATGATTTCCGGGCGATGCTGCTCCATCACACGAGACATGGTCGCCTCGTCGAGGATATCTGCCATCACGAAATGGATGTCAACATCCTCGGGCATCTCCTTGCGGAACTCTTGCTCGATGGTGAATACGCCAATCTCAGATTGATCGACAATCACGAGCGATGTCGGTTTCAGGGCTCGGATCTGTCGGCACAGTTCACTGCCGATGCTGCCCGCTCCGCCTGTCACGAGGACGCGTCGACCGGTGACGTAACCGCGAATGGCACGCATGTCGAGATTGTTTGGTTCGCGACGCAGCAGGTCGGAGACGGTCAGGTCACGGATGCCCAGCTTGAACCGGCCGTCCACAATCTCGTCGACCGCAGGGATGACGTGCACCTTGACGTCCGCGTGTGCACAGTCTCGCAGCAGCGCACGAGCTTCCTGTCCGGGGATGTCAGCCGGGATGAGGAGTGTCTTTGCCCCTGTGCGACGGACGAGCTCCTCCCATCCCTGTTGTTCAGCGTGGACCTGCAGGCCGGCGATGAGCGTCTTCTGGGTATGGCTGTCGGAGTCCACAAAGCCGACGACGCGATAGTCATGCACACCTGAACTCGCGCGGGCATTGAGCATCCGCAGAATGCCGATCGAGTCTTTGCCAACACCGTAGATCAGCGTCGACTCAAGCTTTTCTCCGTTGAGTTTGGGCCGCAGCACTTCGGAGTGCGTTCGAGCAGCGACTCGCACAAACCCAAGGACAAGCAGTGACAGAATCGCATCAGTGATGATGATCGAGCGGGGGACCGGTTTGTCGCCAAACGGAATGAGGTTGAAGAACAGAAAGGCGATCGTCGTGCCGAAGGTCATGATGCCCAATGCGGCGATGTCGCTGATTGAGGCATAGCGATACGTGCGACGCCATTCGCCCGTCAGCACGCAGCCGGCCGCCTTGAGAATCAGCACGAAGGGAAGCGACGACCAGAACACCAGCCGAAAGGACTGCGGCACGTCGAAGTCAAACCGCAGCTGAAATGCGCCTGCGTAACAGACGGCCATCACGGCGAAGTACACCGGCAGAATGGCGGCGAGTCGATGTTTCATCTTGGCTCCCGAATCCGTCCCTGGTTTTCGGAAGGTGTTGCTCGCCGGCGAACGCCACCGGCTCGTGTCCACCTCTCAGGCGGCCCTCTTCAAGTTGCTGGTCTCTGCAAGCATGCCGTCCAACACACCACGCACGGCTTGTCCCATCCTGATGACATGCTCGGTCGTGAGTGTGGGATGTACAGGGAACATCAGACTGGTCTCTCCCAGCTCCTGTGACACCTCACAGGGTGCTGAAGGAGCGAGCCCGGCCTGCTGAATCCCTTGTTCTAAATAAATCTCTGCACAACTTCCGCACCCGGCGGGAATGCCTGAGTCCTGCAGCTCACGGACCACGCGATCACGTGTCCATTCGCCTCGCAGGAACTCGGGCCGCAAGTAGGCGTAGAACTTGTAGCACGCATGTTTGACATGACTCGGCGGAACTGCGACTCGCACGGTCGGATGATCGGAGAGCAGAGTCGTCAGCGTCGCTGCGTGACTCTGCCGGGTCTCGACCCACTCCGGCAGTCGCTCGAGTTGCACACGTCCGATAGCCGCCTGCATCTCGGTCAGTCGCCAGTTGGTGCCCAGCGAATCGTGCAGCCAACGGAACACGCCTTCGTGCTCGGTGTTGAAGACCGTGTCATAGCCCTTGCCGTGATCTTTGTAGCTCCAAGCCCGCTTCCAGACAGTCTCGTCGTCTGTGGTCAGGATGCCGCCTTCGCCGCCGGTCGAGATGATCTTGTCCTGACAGAAGGAGAACGCAGCGGCATGACCGAGCGAGCCGACCGGTTGATCGTGGTACTCCGCCCCGTGCGCCTGAGCGCAGTCCTCAATGACCTTGAGCCCGTGCTGATGGGCCAGAGACATGATCTCATCCATCTCGCAGGGCCAGCCGGCGAGGTGCACGCAGATGATGGCGCTCGTCCGTTCAGTGATCAGCGGCGCGAGCGTGCGGACAGATACGTTTCCGCTGGAGCGTTCGACGTCAGCGAAAATCGGTCTGCAACCTCTGGCGACGACAGCACTTGCTGTCGCCAGGAATGTGCGACAGGGGACGATGACTTCAGTGCCTTGCGGGATGTCGAGCGCTTCAAGGGCCAACTCCAGAGCGACCGTGCCATTGGCCACAGCGACCGCATGTCGTGTGCCGACGAATGAGGCAAACTCCTCCTCGAACTGACGCACATGATCGCCGGTCCAGGCATTCACTTTGCCCGACCGCAGCACGTCCGTGACGGCAGCGATCTGCTCGTCGTCATAGTGTGGCCACGTGGGCAACTCGGCAGACGGCAGTCGGAGAATGGCTGACTCAGCCTGTTGGCTCGTCATCAAAGAACCTCAAATAAGGCCCGCAAATTGCGATGAAATGGGATGTTTAAGGGGGTGATTCGTGTCAGACCGGAGAACCCGGCCCCATCAGGAAGCGGCGGAATCTACCGGAAAACGCCAACCGGGGTCAATATGATCTCTCTCCGATAAATCCCCCCTCATCACGGTCATCGCTTGAGGATCGGGTTGGCACGTCACTGACCAACGGGAGGGCGTGGCGAGGGCTTTGAGGGGTGACATTGTTCCAGAATCGATCACCACGCCCTTCCTGACGTCAGGGCGTGCCACACGATCACATCTGACATCACGCAGCGTCAGACACGATCGATCGGATGACCTGCGCCGGACAACCGACCGCAACGACGTTGGATGGCAGATCGCGAATGACCGCTGCCCCGCCGCCGACGACCGTGTTTTCGCCGATCGTGATCCCCTGCAGGACAGACGCGCCAATGCCGATCGTCGCTGCGTTGCCGACCGTCACATTGCCGGACAGATGTACGCCGGGACTGATGTTCACGTACTCGCCGATGTGTCCGTCGTGATCGACGGAGGCACTCGTGTTAACGATGCAGTGACGGCTCAGCACGGTCTCCGGCTGGACGACGGCTCCCGCCATCACGACGGCTCCTTCGTGTAGCACGACCGTGGGATCGACGTAGGCATGAGGATGCACGACGGTGATCCAATTGAACGGCAGCCGCTCTGCCAGTATGTGACGGACACGGGGCGAGCCGATGCCGATCACCGCATCGGCCCAGGGATACTTGAGCGACGCTGCGTCAATCGTGCCTTCGATCTCGACGCCCAACAAGTTTTGACCGTGCCGAGAGGCGTCATCATCGAAGGCTGCCGTCACGTGACGGCCCATCGCGCGGAGCGTGCTGACGAGCACCTTGGCATGCCCTCCTCCGCCAATCACGATCAACGGTCGTTGTTCTGGTCGTGCGTGCATCAGGCCGCCCTCCTCACGTGGGTTCCGGTAAAAGCTGTCATCGTGGCACATCCATCCGCACTGATGTCATCCCGCCGCAGCACCTTGACGACGGTCAGCACGAGAATCCGCAGGTCGAGGGGGAGACTCGCGTGATCGACGTACCACACGTCCATGTCAAATCGCTCTTCCCACCCGATCTGATTGCGACCATTGACTTGTGCCCATCCGGTCAGGCCAGGTCGCACCTCGTGACGGCGTGCCTGTTCGTCCGAGTACAATGGCAGGTAACGTTCAAGCAGCGGTCGGGGCCCCACGAGACTCATGTCTCCTCGCAAAATGTTCCAGAGTTCGGGCAGCTCATCGAGACTCGATGACCTGAGGAAATGTCCGAACGATGTCATGCGTTGATCGTCCGGCAATGGCTGACCATCCGCTCCACACGCATCGGTCATCGTGCGGAACTTGAGCAACCGGAACGACAGGCCATCACGTCCCGGTCGCTGTTGGATGAACAGCACCGGACTGCCCAGTTTGACGCGGACCAGCAGAGCAGTCACCGCTAGGACTGGTGCCAGTACGATCAGCGCCGTTGTTGACACAATGACGTCCAATAGTCTTTTACCGTGTGATTGATAAATCGTTCTCTGCATCAGAGTTCCCCCTTCCGGGTGGCACGCTCAGACCAACGGGATGGGCGTGGTCGAGTGCGGGTGAGTTGTCGATGTCTTGTCAGTCGTGCGCCACGCCCTTCCTGACGTCAGTGCGTGCCACCCCGTGTCTATTGCCTTCCTATGCGGCACCCTTCATCGCAACCTGTTGAATCGTGTCACGGAACTCGATGGCCTGTTGGTCGCGGTCGAAGTGTTGTTGGACGTAGGCCCGGGCGGAGCGGCCCATTTCGATTGCGCGGTTACGGTCGTGGGCGAGTTCTGCCACCGCATGAGCCAGTGCATCGGCATTGCCGGGGGGGACTACGATGCCGCCGTCCGCCTTCTCAACGACGTCGCGAATCACGCCGTCGATGCCGAGAATCGTGGGACGGGCCGCGGCCATGTAATCGAACACTTTGTTCGGGTACGTCGTTTTAAACATCGGGATGTCCTGCAGAGTCGCGAGGCAGGCGTCGCTCATCGCCAGGAACTGAGGCATCTCCGCTTTGGGTCGTGGTCCGGTGAAAGTCACGTTGGACAGGCCCATGTCCTGTGTCCGTTTTTCGAGGCGGGTGCGTTCCTTGCCATCGCCGACGATGAGAAACTGGACATCGTGTGAGTCGCGGAGTCGGTCAGCCGCGTCGAGGACGACGTCCAGATCGTTCGCCATCCCGATGGCCCCTGCGTATGTGACGACGAACTTGCCATCGAGGTTGAACTCACGCCGGAGATGACTGCCGTCGATGGTCTCCGTGAACAGCGACGTATCAACACCGTTGGGGACAAAGCTCACCTTGGCTTCCGGGACGCCTTTGTGAATAAGGTACTCACGGTAGGCTGGCGAGTTGACCACGATGTGCGTCGATCGGTTGTACAGGAACATCTCCAACTTGCGGGCGAACCAGATGAGCGCCGGGTTCTTGAGCAAGCCAATGTCGATCGCGAACTCGGGCCACAAGTCGCGGACTTCGAGCACGAACGGTACCCGCTTGATTACGGAGACCAACCATGCGGAGAGCAACTGAAAGATGGGCGGCGAAGTCCCCATCACGAGATCGACATTCCTGACCCACAGGGCTGTCCAGACGGAACTGACCATGAACGACAGGAACGAGACGACTCGCCAGACATAACTGCGATGCAGAGCTGCGAACGTCCAGGCGCGACGCACACGGACGCCGTCGTATTGCTCGATGCCGTCTGCGGGCGGCTCGACCTGTTTGCCGCTGTGATACGACAGATTGCTGGCGACGATGGTGAAGTTATTCCCTTCACGCACAAAGCGTTGCCCCAGTTCAAGGTGCCGCGTACCTCCCGCTTCCTTGGGCGAGATGAACGCCTGATGAATCAACATGACATGCATGGTGCTGCTCAATTCATTGAGGGGCCGCCCGTCGCCCCGGTCCATTGGTCGGTGAGGACTCCGGTCACAGTGGCCGAAGTGAGAAGTGATTCGGATGTCGGTTTTTCGATCGAGTGCTGCACACGACAGGACCAGTCCTTGGTCGTGGCAATGACCTGACCCACGCAGAGTTTGAGGTCAGTGACGTTCGGCCCCAACAGTGTCCAGAACATGACGGACGTGTCTTCCGACAGACAGGCGAGTGAGATTGCCGGTTGCCGGTCGCCGTAGTGTGGGGCATACCAACCACGCGAACTGAGCCGATCGGCCCGCGCGCATGTGAGTTCGGTCGAAGTGTCAGCGGCGATGCGAATGTCGTACGGGCCGTGTAGCGTCTTTAGCGTGAGGTGATGCTGTGACTCGTCCAACTCGTACGGCACATCCATCAACAGCCAATGGAGTCGATAGGTGTGCAGTGCGTCGCTCTTGAGTGAGTCAACGATCAACCAATGCTCCGCGCCGATTCGCAGGATTCCTCGGCGATGTTCAACCGACGACGCAAGCCGCTTGTATCCGTCGTGCGTCCCTTCCCAGTAGGAGAGATTTCCTTGTTCAGAGGAGACGATGGGCGATTGCTCACCGCTCAACCACGGCAGCCACAGGAAGCGACCGACACGGTCCATTTGGTCACGTCCATCGACGGTGACCGTGTTGTGATATCCGGTCCTTGCGAGTGGCGTGTGCCACGGTGGGGCGGCGTTGTAGGAGTAGGTACCCGCGTCGATGGCGACGTTCTGCCCCCGCCACCAGATGTCCGTGTGCAACATGTCAGCATGAGCCGGTCGATGCCGGAACGACCCGGCTCGTGTCATGACGTGTCCGTGATGCGAACGCAGGACCGAGTATCCGGATTCCCGTCCCTGCCAGTCATGACGCTTCCGCTCCTCGACTGGGGACTCAATGGCTTCGGTCCCGCACAGCCAGAGCAACTCTTCATTCCACGGGCCGGCTACCAGACACCGCTTGCGGCTTCGCATCCAGTATGAACTCTGCACCACCGGCCGGTAATCCTCCACCGCACAGTTCGTGAGCGGCAATACCAATGCCCCGTCGTTCGCTCCATGTCGTGGCAGACATCCGGTCGCTTCGTCCTGCAACTGCCACAGGAACTCCCCAGCCCGGCCGACTCGTTCCTGCAGTTCGTCCGACAGCGGTTGTCCGTGTAACTCACCCAGACGAATCGACCACAGACAGGCGTGAAGCATGACCCGCTGATAGTTCACCGAGTGCTGGGAGAAGGCCCCGTCCGCGTCGATCAGTTTGCGACACTGATGTTCGAGGGCGTCGCGTCCGAGTTGTTTCCATCGGTCTGACGACTTGAACTCCGGGAACAACAGGCCGAGTGTCCAGAGGCCGCTCGCCTCCGAGATGCCATGATTGTTCTGCTGACTGAGGGCGTAAGAGAGATTCGCTTCGATGCGTCGCCCCGATACGGCAAGCAACTGTGCCAGCATCGCGACCCGTGCGGGTGTCGTCTCCGGCGAGTCTGCGAACCCGTACAGTCCGAAGCAGCAGGCCATGACTCGTAGGGCGACTTCCTGACCGCACTTCCAGTTAACACCGTGTTGCGGCGGGTTGGACTCGCGCCAGTCTTCGACCAGTCGCCAGAAGAGCCGGGCGAAACGCTCATCACCCGTTCGCCAATACGCACGCACCAACGGGTACACCCACGCAAACCGGCTTGGCTCCCAGACGAACTTGATGTCGCCGCCATCAAAGTCGCCAATCTCACTCCAGTGACGATCAGCGGGATACTCCTGTCCGCTCACCGGATGCAAATGCCAGTTAGGCGGACAGCCGAGGTTGATCGAGTGATGTTCGAAGAACCGAAACACACCATCGAAAAGGGCATCCGCGATGCGGACTGGGCTTGTTGAGGCAGCATCCCATCGTCGAAAGTGTGGCTGCCATTTCTCACGATCGGCTGCGTCGAACAGAAACGGCACATTCTGCTCTGCCCGATGAGCCGCATACGTCACAGAGTCCGCCAGTGATGGATCACACAGGAAGCTCGACAGCGATTGTGCGTCCCACGATGTCGCGGGGAGTGACCGTCGCATGAGTCCTGACCGTCGCCGCAGCGCGTACCCGGCGCGGAACATCAGCCAGCCGGGGCCGAAGTGCCGCCAAAGGTGAACGGTGGTTTGCAGAGATTTGTTCAACGGTCCATCGTTGTTGAAGAGTTGCTCATCCTTGAGCAATGCCGATCGTTTGCAGAAACTAGCGAATTGGGATGGGGGCTTCTTTGGAAAGCACGCTAAGATCAAATTGAATTCTTTCCGCCTTGAGAATCGATTTGTCAGCCTCAATTCGAGCGTTCGTAAAAACACCGACAGGCTTGCCACCATCGAACTCAATACTCATACGATCAAACAAGATTCGTGTTTGCCCCACCTGATGCGGATCGGTCGCAGCCTTCAGCACCCATTGGGCTTGCCCCGATTCGTCATTGATTGTCTGGAGTAGCTGAAACTGTCGACCATGACTCTCGACAACGATCTCATCACTTGCGAACGACAGAACTCCCATCGAGTGCAAAATCACACCAGAGATCAATGTCATCTGTTTGAGGGACATGCTTAAACTCCATTCGATTTGAGATGCGTGTAGCATTTGGCTATACGGTCGTGAGAACTCCGACGATGCGTTCGGCGGCGTGGCCGTCCCATTTTTCGGGGATGCGACCGGCTTTGCCGTCGCCGGCAAGGATCTTGTTGACCTCGGCTCGCAGGTGGTCCATGTCGGTGCCGACGAGGGTGTTGGTTCCTTCGGTGACCGTGATCGGCCGTTCGGTGTTCTCGCGGATCGTCAGGCAGGGGACGCCGAGGGCCGTCGTCTCTTCCTGCAGTCCGCCCGAGTCGGTCATCACAAACTTGGCGTGCTTCTGCAGGGCGAGGCTCTCAAGATAGCCGACCGGCTCCAACACGATGATGTTTGGTGTGTCGAGCACGTTCGCGTCGAGGGCTTCGATGCGTGACTTGGTGCGGGGGTGGATCGGGAACACGATCGGAATCTGTTGGCTAATGTCCTTCAAAGCCGCAATGATCCGGGTCAGCGTCTCTGGTACGTCGACGTTAGACGGGCGATGCATCGTGAGCAGCGAGTATTCGCCGTCGAGTCCGGGGACTCTGGGCATGGTTGCCTTGTCGACGAGATAACGCACCGTGTCGATCATGACGTTGCCAACGAAGTGGACCTTCTCGCCGGGGACGCCTTCGTTGGCGAGGTTCTGCTCGGCTTCGGGCGATGTCGTGAGTAACAGATCCGAGAGTTGATCGGTGACGAGGCGGTTCAACTCTTCGGGCATCTCACGATCGAACGAACGCAGGCCCGCTTCGACGTGGGCGACCTTGATGCCGAGTTTCGCAGCGACAAGAGCCGCAGCAACAGTCGAGTTGATGTCGCCGTAGACCATGACCCAGTCGGGCTTGTGTTCGAGGACCGTCTCTTCGAAACGGATCATGATCTCTGCGGTCTGCTTGGCATGCGAGCCTGAGCCGACTTCGAGACTGACGTCCGGGCGGGGGATCTCCAACTGCTCGAAGAAGATGTCCGAGAGGTTCGGGTCGTAGTGCTGGCCGGTGTGGACGAGTGTCTGCTCGATGTCCGACCTGTCGCGAAAGGCGCGAATGACCGGGGCGACTTTCATGAAGTTCGGCCGGGCTCCGACGACGTGTAACAGATGCATGTCCGTCTCGAATTGTTTGTAGCTGGATTCGCCAGAATTCAGCCGTGTCTCATTTTGTGCGTTGTCTGAACTCTGGCGAGTTCAGCTACGGAAAAGTGTCGCGCTAATCCGCAAGCGATGTTTGTGGTCGCGGGATGAATTCGGTGTCGTCGAGTGATGTGTTTGGGGGTGCAGGTTTCGAGCCGTCGTAAACGATTGTTTCGCGGGTCTCGGCAGCGCGGACGATGTCGAGCGTTACACGGCTGACTTCGGCCAGTTCGTCGAGAGGGATCGGGGCTGGTCCTCCGGTGCGAATGGCGTCGAGAAAAGCTTTGACGCCGTTCGTGTGGCCTTTGTCCTGTCGCCAGAGGTTCATCTTGGTGAGGCCGGGCCAGCCGTAGGCCTTCAGTTTGCGGAAGTTGTCGAGCTGCATGACGCGACCGCCGCAGAAGACTTCGAGACGTTCTTTCGGCACGGCTTTGTGGCCGTTGGCGAGGTAATGCACGGTGC
>JAGQPX010000210.1:0-7890 GCA_020426505.1 Planctomycetaceae bacterium
CCTTCGCCAGATTCTGATGACTGGCCAGCGCGAGTTGGTCCTGCTCTTCGCGAGTGATGCCCCATTCGTCGGCTGTGATTTGCGCGTGTTGACCCATCGACTTGCCCGTGCGTGGCTCGCCCTGCCGAGGCATCTCGGGGATGACATGTGACGGCCGCAACATGCCCAGTACGGCCTTGAGTTTGTCGCCCGTGGAGCGCGCTGCGTTGGCTTTCATCAATGCCTGCCTCAGACCGGGATGGGCAGCGATCGGAAAGTCGGACGTCGTGTCGACCCCGCAGGCAATGCCCGCATCGATCTGCCCCAACGCGATCTTGTTGGCCACGAGGATCGTCGTCTCCAGACTGGTCCCGCACGCCTGCTGGACGTCGTAAGCCGGCGTATGAGGATCAAGCCCGCATCCCAGCACCGATTCGCGCACGAGGTTCCAGTCAGCCGCATGCTTCTGTACGGCCCCACCGGCAACCTCACCCAGCCGCTCGCCTGCAAGCCCACACGCCTCGACCAACCCTCGCAGCGTGTCAGTCAGCATGTCCTGATTGCTGAGGTTCGCATAAGCCGTATTCGACCGGGCAAAGGGGATCCGTTTCGCACCAACAATGGCGACTTTGCGAAGGTTTCCGTTCAGCATGGGAATCCCCTTTCAATGACTAGACTCAAGGCGCTGTGAAGCGTTGATTGTAGAGCATCACGCTCGCCTCTGCCGGTCAATGCGTGACGACCCCTCGACGAGCGGTCCGTGAACGGAATTGCTCGAGGGATCGCGATGGTCTCCGCGCTATCATGTCGGACGCGACGTCGCTGCGGGCTGGTCATCGGACGTCCGGCGCCGTATCGGCAAGGCAGGCCTCATTTCAATCCGCGACGAACCAGCAGGGCGTCGACCGTCGGTTCGCCTCCCCGGAAAGCCTTGTAAGACTCCATCGGATCGCGGCTGGAACCGCGGCAGAGGATCTCCTGTCGGAACGAGTCACCGTTTTCATTCGTGCAGCCGCCGTGGTCGATCATGTAAGCAAAGGCGTCTGCGGCCAGCACCTCACTCCACAGATACGCATAGTAGCTCGATGAGTAACCACCGGACCAGATGTGGGCAAAGTAGGTAGATCGATAGCGGGGAGGAATGGCGGGATAGTCAACGCCCAGTCGCTGAAGTGCCTGGGCCTCGAACGCCTCGACGTCCGAGGGGATTTGCTCACTGGTGAGCATGTGCCATTCGAGATCGAGTAATGCTGCTGCCAGATACTCAAACGTTTCGAATCCCTGATTGAACTTGTTGGCCTTGATGACCTTCGCAAGGAGGTCCTGAGGAATCGGCTCCCCCGTTTCGTAATGTCGCGCATAGTTGGCGAGGATCTCCGGCTGAATGGCCCAGTCTTCTTCAAATGTTGAAGGGAACTCCACGAAGTCTCGCGGCGTCGCAGTCCCGGCGACGCTGGGATAGGTCACGTCGGAGAAGAGACCATGGACGGCGTGCCCCATTTCGTGGAACAAAGTCGTCACGTTGTCAAAGGAGATCAGCGTTGGCTCGCCGGCTGCGGGACGGGCGATGTTCAGACAATTCACAATCACAGGTTGTTGATGCAGCAGCCCGGACTGATCCACGAAGGAATTCATCCAAGCTCCCCCTCGCTTGGTCGGACGTTTGAAATAGTCCGCATAAAACAAGCCGATCTGTGATCCGTCACGATCCATGACGTCGAACACTCGGACGTCTCGATGGTAAACCGGCAGGTCGTACCGCTCGTGGAAGGAGATCCCGTAGAGCTTGTTCATCGTGAAGAAAACGCCGTTCTTCAGGACGGAATCCAGTTCGAAGTAGGGACGGACGTCTGCCTCATCGACCTCAAAGCGAGTCTTGCGAACCTTCTCGGCGTAGTACTCCCAATCCCACGGCGCCAGCTCATGACTCTCGCCGCTTTCCTTGATCATGCTCGTCAGGTCATCGGCTTCCTGATGAACTTTCTCGAGGACCCCGGGGACGAGATCCGTCAGCATTTCACGGGCGGCCTCGGGAGTCTTTGCCATCTGATTCTGCAGCTTGTAGTCCGCATGATGCTCATAGCCGAGAAGTTTGGCACGCTCTGCCCGCAACTGAGCGATCTCCAGAACGAGGCCTCGATTATCAATTCCGCCGTCAAGTCCCAAGCCTCGATTTGCTGAGGCCTCCCAGACCCGCTGACGCAGCTGTCGATTGTTCAGCGACGTGAGAACCGGCACCCGTGTGGTGTTTGAGATCTGCAGAAGATACTTCCCCTCCAGTCCCTGCTCTCGGGCTGCTTCCGCCGCCGCGGCGACGTCAGCATCCGACATGCCCGCGAGTTCTTCCGCCGTGTCGACAATCACTGCCCGCTCTTTGGCGACAGCGAGCAGATTCTCTTCGAACTTTGTTTCGAGTCTCGACAACTGCTCGTTCAACGAACGGATTCGTACCTGATCCTCGTCGCTGAGCCGTGCCCCTGCCCGAACAAAACGCTCATAGTGATACTTCAACAACTCCGCCTGTTCTTCCGTGAGGCCGAGCGATTCCCTGCTCTGCCATAGTGCCTTGACCCGCTCGAACAGCGGACGATTCAACAGCAGGTTGTCCGAATGAGCTGCTCGCAGCGGAGCGAGTTCGGTCTCGATGTTCTGCAAGGCCTCGTTCTTGTCTGCCGACGCAAGGTTGTCAAAAACATTCGCAACTCGCGTCAGCAGCGATCCCGATTGCTCCATTGCCGCGATGGTGTTCTCAAACGTGGGAGCATCGGTTTGACTGGCGATCACGTTCATCTCGTCCAACTGCTGTTCCATGCCGGCGAAGAACGCAGGCAGGTAATGTTCGAGTCGGACCTTGTCGAACTCCGGCGCCTGAAACGGTCGCGCACTCGGAGCGGCAAACGGGTTGTCGGCAGAAAGTGGGGTGGGCTGATCCTTCGAGTCAGCCTCTGCACCATTGGTGACTCTTGCCCAAATGCTGATGAGACAAACAATCACAACCATGGCGACCATCATGCCAATCGACCACAGAGACTCATTCCACGTCATGTGTATTCTCACGATACTTCTCTCAGGTGACAGGCAGGAAGAAAGTTCATCGATCGCACCGATCAGATTCGACACGAACTGAAGACCGGCGATCCGTCCTTTGGAACGTGCCAGCGGAAGGCGAATTCCGATTCAGGGCAGTTCTATCACACTGCCGATTTGGCCGCGACCGATCCACCTGAGTTTTTCCGTGTGACAGGTGGTGACAAGTCTCTGATCAACATGGACAAGTCGAGCGCCGTGCTCCACTGACCGCATTTCGCGGTTCGACGGATACACCTTCCGTGCCAGCTTGTTGACACGTCTTGTTGATTGAACACTGCACTGTCTGTCTTGGCCCGCCGCTTCGTGATCGATCACATTATTACACGAAACTGATCGGCAAGACTCTTTCCTTTTACGACCCTCACCCCGAATCGCGTTCGGGTCCGACCGTGTCACAAGCACTTTGGCATGGCGGCGTTTGGTCGTCGAATTGCCTATCGTTGGTGCACGGCTCCCCATCGGGCACGTTACACTTGACTGATCGACGCGATCGGTGACGAAGATACTCGTTCCCACTCGCAGCGATTCGAGCATCAATGAACTTCATACACCGCACCAACGTCAGAGAGGCACACGAATGAGACCGACAGTTCTGCACTCCTTGAAAGGATGCGTCTTCGTTCTGACCATTGCGTTAATGGCACGTTGGAGCTTTGCGGAGTCTCTGTATCTGTATGTCGCAAAGGACGGGAACGACGCGTGGTCGGGCCGCATGGCCGCACCCAGCGAGGACCGAACCGACGGTCCAGTGGCCACGCTGGGCCGTGCCCGTGACGTCCTCAGAAGACTTCGCCAGGCAAATGAGATCCCCGAAGGTGCGATCGTTGAAGTCGGTGAGGGGACTTATCTCGTCGACGAAGCATTTGCGTTGACCAGCGATGATTCGGGCACCGAGGAAGCACCGATTGTGTTCCGCGCTGCCGAAGGAAAACAGGTACGTCTGCTCGGTGGCAATGTCGTGACCGGCTGGAAGCGTGTCGAGGACGCATCCGTACTCGAACGGCTCGACCCCGCTGCACGCGATCAATTGATGTCCGCAGACTTGAAGGAACTGGGCGTCTCAGATTTTGGTTCGCCAGCAGGCGGTGGAATCGAGTTGTTCTTTGACGGGCAAGCGATGACCGTTTCGCGTTGGCCGAACGAAGGGTTCTCACGCATCGCAGAGGTGCTTGGCGAAACGGAGCGCGATACTCGGGGCACCAAAGGTTGTGCCGAAGGCATCTTTGGTTACGACAACGACCGCCCCGATCGTTGGGTCGAGGAACGGGATGCCTGGGTGCACGGGTACTGGTTCTGGGACTGGTCGGAGCAGCGACACAAGATCAAGTCGATCGACACGGAACGTCACGTTATCAAAGTGGAGCCCCCGTATCACGGATACGGCTATCGGAAGGGGCAGTGGTTCTATGGTTTCAATCTACTCTCCGAGATTGACCAACCGGGCGAATGGTACGTCGACCGCGAGAAGGGCCTGCTCTACTTCTGGGCCCCCTCACCGATCGACGAATCCGAGGCATTCGTTTCAGTCATCCCCACGTTGATCAATATGCAGGATGTGTCACACGTTACCCTGGACGGCTTTATCCTCGAGGGGACGCGAGGGACAGCAGTCACGATGACCGGCGGCACGGAGAATCGCGTCGCTGGCTGCACGATACGCAACGTGGGCGGTTGGGCAGTGCAGGTTTCCGGTGGCACACATCACGGAGTTGTCGGCTGCGACATGTTCCAGATGGGCGGCGGCGGAATCTCAATGTCGGGCGGAGATCGAACGACACTCACCCCGGCGGGTCACTTCGCAGAGAACAATCATGTCCATCACTACGCCCGAGTGAAGCGTGTCTATCAGCCCGGCATCACCCTGCAGGGTGTGGGAAACCAGGCGTCTCACAATCTGATTCACAATGCGCCTCACATGGGGATGGGCTTCGGTGGCAATGACCACCTTATTGAGCTGAACGAAATTCATAGCGTCTGTTACGAATCGAACGATGCCGGTGCGATCTACACCGGTCGCAATTGGACGATGCGGGGCACCGTCATCCGGAACAATTTCCTGCATCACATCACCGGATTCGAGGGACGCGGATGTGTCGGCGTCTATCTTGACGACATGTTCTGCGGGACAGAGATCTCCGGCAACCTGTTCTATCGTGTCACGCGGGCCGCCTTCATTGGCGGTGGCCGCGATTGTGTCGTCACGAACAACCTCTTTGTGGACTGCAACCCGTCACTGCACATTGACGCTCGGGCGTTGGGATGGGCCCACGATCATTCTGATGAATGGGTGCAAGAGGGACACGAGAAGGGAACCCTCTCGGGCATCCGTTACAATGAGCCACCGTACAGCGAACGCTACCCCGAACTCGTCAGCATCCTGGAGGAAGAGCCGGCTGCACCCCGTGGAAATCAGGTGTTTGCCAATGTTTCGTTCGGCGGAAAGTGGGACGAGGTGAATAACGACGCACGGAAATACGTGACCATCGAGCGAAATCTCGTCGACCACGACCCACGCTTTCATACATCTGAACGTCTCAGTGACGGCATGTCGCCGCGTCCCGTCGACTTCGCCCTTGAACCGGACTCACCGGCTTGGGAGATTGGATTCCAAGAACTTCCCTTGAGCGAAATGGGACTGTACGAGGATGAGACCCGAGCCAGTTGGCCGGTTTCTCACGAAGTGCGATAAGGCGCGCGGATCTCGAAGGGCGAGTATCGAACTGGCGTCTGACGACAAGCGATTTCGAGAATCCGTTGTTGTGCGATTCCTGATCCCCCCTATTCCCAAACGTTGATCGGGATGCCAGAATAGCGACACCTTCAATCATCGGTTGTGTTTGACGATTTGATCAAAAAGATCGCAGAGCGGACTGTCCACGACGGAAATCGAGATGCTTCATTTACTGGGTCGCAGACTTGACGGACATTGTGACGGGCACTCTCGCAGGCACTTCCTGAAGATTGGAGGGCTGGCGCTCGGTGGGCTTTCGCTGCCGCAGATTCTGCAGGCGCAGGAGTCTTCGCCGGCGAGCAAGGGACGCTCGCTGTCACACAAAGCCGTCATCATGATCTACCTGTCCGGCGGACCGTCGCATCAGGACATGTACGATCTCAAGATGGAAGCACCGGCAGAAATCCGCGGATCATTCCGGCCGATCGCCACCAATGTGCCTGGCATCGACATCTGTGAGCACATGCCACGTCTGGCCACGATGATGGACAAGTTTGCCATCATCCGATCTCTGTACGGTTGTCCCGACCAGCACGCGTCCGACCTGTGCCTCAGCGGGTATCCCATCGGACCGAAAGGTCGGCAGGACAATCATCCGTCGCTCGGGTCTGCGGTCTCGAAGCTGCATGGCCCGGTCGATCCGGCGGTTCCTCCCTTCGTGGGGCTGACCATCAAGACACGGCATGACCCGTACTGCAATCCCGGCATGTCAGGCTTCCTGGGCCAAGCCCACGCCCCCTTCCAGCCCGAGGGAGAGGGCATGGACGATATGCGACTGAAGAACGTGACGCTCGATCAACTGCGTGATCGCCAGGCACTCTTGAACAGCTTCGACCGATTCCGTCGGCACGTCGATAAGCTCGAACCGTATCGGGAGGTCGATGTCCTCTCACGCAAGGCGTTCGACGTGTTGACCTCAAGCAGAATCGTCGATGCGCTGAATCTGGATAATGAGGAACCGGCTGTTCGCGACCGCTATGGACGCGGCAGTGCCGATCCTGCCTTCGGTGAAGATGCCGGACCGCACTGGATGGACCAGTTCCTCATGGCCCGACGTCTGGTGGAGGCCGGCGTCCGCTGTGTCACACTGTCGTTCGGCAGTTGGGACCGGCATGGCGGCAACTTCGAACGCCTGCCTGTGCAACTGGCCAAGTTTGACCAGGGGATCACAGCACTGGTGGAGGACCTGCACCAGCGAGGTCTCGATCAGGATGTGAGTGTGGTCGCCTGGGGCGAGTTCGGTCGCACTCCGCGCATCAACGCAGGAGGAGGACGCGATCACTGGCCGCAAGTCTCGTGCGGGTTGCTCGCCGGCGGAGGCATGCGAATGGGACAGGTCATCGGCTCGACGAACCGTTTGGGCGAAGTCCCCCAGGATCGTCCGGTCCATTACCAGGAGGTCTTCGCCACGCTCTATCACCGACTTGGAATCAACGTTGAGACCGCCACGATCCCGGACCACGCTGGACGCCCTCAATATCTCGTTGAACACCGCGACGTGATTCGCGAACTGGTGTAGTATCACCGCTAGCGAACAGCAATCGGATTACCGGGCGAGCCTGTCGCTCCCTTGAAACGTAGCAGGGCGAAGTTGAACACGAACTCGTGGACGCCAGCTGCGTCAGGGCACCTGCGAATAAATCGACGATGAACGCCAGCCCATAGCCCATACCCCTTGTGGCCCCAGTGTCCGCCGAAAGGGAGCAGTGCGCCGAGGAGTGTCGCATACAGTTGGTGCGGGTCACACGTTGGTCGGGCTGATTGCGTTGACGAGCCATCCCTCGGGAACCTTCTGTCCATGCTGGACGTAATCTCTGTCTTTCCCTTCCGGGGCGATGCTCGAACTCATGTCGAGTACGATCGGAAACGGTTCTCCGGAAGGCACTCCGACGACGAATGGATTTGTCGAGAGTCTCGGCTCGCACCCGCCGAAGGGGGCGACCCATCATCCCTCATGGACAGATCATTTACGAGCTGCTGTCCTGAGAAGTTCGCGAAAGCTGTTCAGGGGATGATCGCCGGAGTGATGACGAGTGCGTTGAGGATGGCGTTGTTGTAGGTGCCACCCAACGCCTCCAGGCCCAAGGTCA
>JAGQPX010000210.1:7967-8192 GCA_020426505.1 Planctomycetaceae bacterium
AGCGTCAGACGCATGTTGTCCTGCAGCGCGTTGGCATCTCCCATGGTGACCGTCACGTCGTACGTGCCGTTGGCCACATCCACCCAGAATTCGGCCGTGCTGCGGGTGTAGAAGAAGTCCCGCTGTAAGGCATCGCTGCTCGCACTGCGGTCGATGTCCCGCAGGTCCGAACCGCTCAGCCCATACCCCAGACCCGCACTGTACAGCGTCGTCTTCGTCACCTGC
>JAGQPX010000211.1 GCA_020426505.1 Planctomycetaceae bacterium
ATACGAACGCGCCGGCCGTATCAGCCGTTCATGGTGTCTGAAGCGACCGCGAGGTTTGACGAGCCGCGAGAGGCCGGAGACATTTTGGGTCGAGGAATCCGTGGCTCGGACGTTTGCCGACTGATGCCCGCCTCTGTTCCGGACAGTATTCGCAACACGGCCTTCCGGGTGACACGTCCGACGAGTCGCATGTCCTCAACAACTGCGAGTCGATGGTGAACGTGCTCCCGCAGATAACGGAGTGCGACGGTCAACGGTGCATCCGCTGCGATCACAAGAAACCGCCGAGACATCAGCGATTCAACGGTCGATTCGGACGAGACGACATCGGCCATTCGATGTTTGAGCACCGCGTAGTCGGGCAGCGTCCCGATCAAATGGCCCTGCTCATTGGTGACGAACAGTTCGTCAAGTTCGTGCTGCACCAGCAACCGCTCAGCGGTGTCGACGGAGGCGTGACACGAGATGGTCACGACATCCATGGACATTGCATCTCGAACGGTCGCCGGCATCACGTCGCTCCCTCGCGACAAGAAAAGAGCCTCCCAAGGGCGTCATTGCCCTCTTCTTCTAGCATCGACCGGCAGTGCGGGGTTACGCCCATGCATCCCGCCATTCGTTCAGACTCGCCGACCGAGTTTGTGGGTTGTAGGGGTCGAACAGCAGTTGGGATCGACGCTTCGGCAGGAACTACTTCAGGTCCTTGCCGCTGATCGGGGCATCGCGGGTGATAACGTTGGGGCCCTTTCCGGCTCGTTTCTCGTAGACTCCGTCTCCAGACTTGACGTACTTCGTAAAGCCCAGCCGGTCGAGCTTCTTGTCATCATTGGAACTCTTGTGCATTGCTGAATCGGACCAACTGCCGCCGATGAAGACCGGCTGGATCACACGTCGCACAGGCTCGCCTGTTTCGGGATGTTCGGTCAGCGGTGCCTCGCTGATCGGCTGCACGACTTCAAATTGCTCGCCGGGCTGACCGTCCGGCTGGATGACTTCGTAAACGTATGTTGGCATGGGAGATCGTCAAAGTCGTCATCACGCTCTTACGTGATGACGTTAATTCTGAGAACGTCGTGTTGAGTTAGCGAACGTCAAATCCATTCGCCCATCACGAGGACCGCGGTGGTCTCTCACATTCTATCCACCTCCGTCAGGTTGAGGGGAGGGATTTCCCAGACAATACAACCATTCCTGTCGTGTTTCGTCATTGATCGCGACACGGTGATAGATGCGGCCACCGCAGATCGTCGGCGTGGCGAAGGACTCTTCGCCGAGTTTGTTCTCTGCCAACTTCTGAAACTTCGCCGGATCGGCTCTGACGACAAACGTGGTCCCACGTTCGTTGGTGGCGTACAGGTTGCCATCAGCGAGGACAAGTGAGGCACTCACCGGACCGCCGAGTCGCCCCTTCCACTGCTCCTTGCCGTTGGCGGCATCCCAGCAGTAAATGATCCCGTTGTCATCGAAGCCATACAGGTAACCTTGATGAGCGAGCATAGACTGTTCGTAGCACTTCACTTGGTTCGACCACTGCTCCGCGCCGGTGGCAGAGACAGCGATCGTTTGCTTGTCCGGGTATCCACCGCTCGCGAAGATTGTGTCCCCGTCCCAGACGCAAGAGCCGCAGGTAGCGAGGGTGGTCCCCGGAGTCATCCATTGTTCTTCGCCGGTCAGAGGATCGTACGCGGCAACGTATTCCGCCCCACTGATGACCAGCAGGTCCTTTCCACCGACTGGAGCAATCACTGCGGACGAGAATGTTTGTGCCTCCGGTCGCGGTGCTTTCCAAACGATGTCTCCCGTCTCTCGATGCAGCCCGGCGAGCCAGCCGCCACTGATGTGATCACCCGAGATGATGACCAGTGACTCGTAGACGCAGGGGGACGGCCCATATCCAAACACTGGATCGAACTCTCCCACGTTCGTCGACCAGAGTCTATCGTCGATCAGATCGAGGGCGGTCATCCAGATGGTGTTGTCGTAGAGGAAGGTGACGAACAGTCGTTCCCCGTCACAGGCAACCGTTCCGTTGGCATGCGTCCCCTTCTTATGCATCTGCGATGCGAGCGGGAAATTCCCCTTGTGCAGTGTCCTCAACCATTGCTGTTCGCCCGACTCACGATCAAAGGCAACGACCGACTGTGTTTGTTGTTGCTCATTGGCCGTGGCGAGATAGATGCTGTCGCCCACAACCGTCGGCGACGCATGACCTCGCCCCGGGACCGCGACCTTCCACACCACATTTGTCTCGTCACTCCACTCGATGGGTGCCGATCCAATCGCCTTGCCGTCACGCGACGACCCGCGCCACCAGGGCCAGTCATCGTCAGAGAACGAAGGCGAAGCGATCTCGGCAAACTCCTCAGCAAACCCTTCAACCGGAGACGTCTCCACGCGCGGTCGACGCTGGCATCCTGTCAGCAGAGCGAGCAGGAGAACTGCTCCACACCGGGTCAAAACCCAAACTGTCTGCATTAGCAATCGTCCGAAAAGAATTCTCCTAACTCGAATCGGGATAAGGTATTTCCTGCGTCAGAGCATTCCAAGTGCGTCTTGAGGCATTCTTTGATATCCGATAGCATTCAATGACTTGCAGTGGTCTTGGTGTCATCTCGCACCGGGTTTTCTGGCACTCGTGAGACATCCAGGTTATCCCTTGCAGGTCGACCCGGAGCGGCCAATGGACTGGTCGGACTCGGAGCCCCGTCTCTATTGCACTTCCTGAGGAATCACATGATCGGACGTAAACCCTCTCGTGCTTCGAGCAATCTTGTTCTTGCAATCATGCTCCTTTTGGGGATGTCATTCTTCGCCCAGCAGTTCTCCTCAGCGGCTCCGGAGGAACAGGAAATTGCCAAGCTCGTTGCCCAGATCGTGCCTCGCTACCACATCAATCAGGTGGAAATCAACGATACAGTCTCCGAGCAACTATTCGACCGTTACTTCGACGACCTCGACCCTCAAAAGCTGTATTTCCTGCAAGAAGACATCGATCGGTTCAGCAATGCCCGCACTCTGCTCGACGATGCCGTCAAACAGGGAAACGTTGATTTCGCGTACCGCGTGTTCGACACGTATCGCACCCGCCTCGGAGAGCGATACGCAGTCGTCGATCAACTGATTGACCGGGACTACGATTTCACCGAGGACGAGTCGATTGTAGTTGACGGCGACGATCTTGAATGGGCAAAAAGCACCGCTGAGGTCGAGGATCGCTGGCGAAAGCGGGTCAAGTACGACCTCCTGCAATTAAAGCTGGCAGCGTCGGCGAAGGAATCAGACGACTCGGAGGAGTCCGAGCCGGCTGCTGATCCGCTCGTCGAAGCTCGCGAACGGCTGCATAAGCGGTATCGCAACATCAAACTCAACATCGACCAGACCGGCGGTCTGGAGGTCCTGGAGATTTACCTCACGACCCTTGCCAATTGCTTCGACCCCCACTCATCTTACATGTCGCCAGACACGGTAGAGGACTTCACCATTCAGATGCGGTTGAGTCTCGATGGCATCGGAGCATCTCTTCGCTCGGAGGACGGATACACGATTGTCCATGAGATCATCCCCGGTGGTGCCGCTGCCGAGGACGGACGTCTCCAGGTCGGTGACAAGATCATCGGCGTCGGGCAGGCGGAAGGTGAAATCGAGGACATCGTCGATCTCAAACTGCGAAAAGTCGTCGAGAAGATCCGCGGTCCTCGCGGCACGCTCGTCAGACTGCAAGTCAAACCTGAAGCGGGTGAGACACAGATCTACGAGATGATTCGACAAAAGATCGAACTCAAGGAATCAGAAGTCAAAGGCAACATCATCGAAGCGAACCCGCGTCTGAGTCGCAACGGACGTGTGGGAGTCATCACAATCCCGTCCTTCTACCGAGACTTTGCCGGCGCGTCCGGAGGAGGGAATAACTTCACCAGCGCCGCCCGTGATGTCGCGAAAGTGCTCGCGGACTTCGCCCGCGAAGGTGGCGTTGATGCGATCGTCATCGATCTTCGTGACAACGGCGGAGGATCGCTCACCGAAGCGATCGAAGTCTCCGGCCACTTTATCGATCATGGACCGGTCGTGCAGGTGAAGGACTCGGACGGGCGGGTGCGGAAGTATCCGGACGATCAGCGGGGCGTGTTGTACTCTGGGCCACTGGTCGTCCTTTGCAACCGTGCCTCTGCCTCAGCGTCCGAGATTTTCGCCGGCGTGATCAAGGATTACAACCGGGGCATCATCGTGGGTGACTCGACGACTCACGGTAAAGGCACTGTTCAAAACGTGATGCCGGTTGCCCCGCGTGAGATGCTGAATCTGTTCCGCAAAAGCGATGAGACCAATCGTGGATCGCTCAAGCTCACGATCAGCCAGTTCTATCGGGTCAATGGCGACAGCACGCAAAACCGGGGCGTCCGGTCGGACATTGTGCTCCCGTCCGTGTTCGATCATCTGGACGTGGGCGAGATGTATCTCGACAACGCTCTTCCGTTTGAACATATCCCGGAAGCCGATTTCGTCGCGGACCGCAAGGTCAACGAAGATCTCACCTCAGCGCTGCGCAAAGCCAGTGCCGATCGGGTGGCGAACGACAAGGACTTTGCGAAGGTGCAAGAGGCCATTCGACGTTATCTCGAACGCAAGAACCGGAAGACCGTGTCGTTGAACGAAGAGGTTCTCCGCCAGGAGCGTGAAGAAGCCGAAAAACTGGCCGACGCAACCGACAGTGAGTTGGATCCAGAGGTCGCTGCCGACGACCCGGAAGCGGATGTTGACAAAGAGAAGGAGCCGTTCGCGGAGAACTTCTACAATGACGAAGTCCTGGCGATTACACTCGATTACGTCGACGCCCTGCAGCAGATGAAGACGGTCCAACGCTGACGATCGTTATTTCAAACTTGAGTGGTCCTCAGAGGCCCGACTGTGGTCGATCCCGGTCGGGCTTCTGTTTTTAGGCCCGACGACTGTTACAACCGGATCGACCGATTTGTACGCGAAGCGTCCTGCACTCGTTTTGTGAGCTAGGTTTGTGAACAGTCTGCACATCCCCGCTGCCAGAACGAGGACCCTTCCCGTGATCCATGTTGAAGATTTCCACAAAGCGTATGACGAGACCATTGCTGTGGCCGGTCTGTCGTTCGATGTCGCCGCGGGTCAGATCTTCGGCCTCGTCGGCCCCAATGGTGCCGGCAAAACGACCACGATGCGCACACTTAGCTGTCAGCTGACCGCCAGTCGCGGCACGCTCACTGTTGACGGCAGTGATGTCGCGGCCGAGCCGATCGACGTCAAACAGCGGCTCGCCTACATCGCCGACGATCCGCAATTGTTCAGTGACTTGACCGTCGATGAGCACCTCGCATTCGTGGCATCCGCATACGGTGTGCGGGGAGCTGGTCCAAAGGCCGAGGGGCTGCTCAAGGACTTTGAGCTTTTTGACAAACGGCATACACCTGCGGGAGACCTCTCTCGTGGCATGAGGCAGAAACTGGCGATCATCTGTGCCTACCTGCGCGATCCGCGTGCACTGTTGTTCGATGAGCCGCTCACTGGACTTGATCCTCACGGCATTCGCAAGCTGAAAGAGTCAATTCGTGAACGAGCCAATGCCGGTGCAGCAGTGATCGTCAGTTCGCACTTACTCGCGATGGTGGAAGACCTGTGTACACATGTGTTGATCCTTGAGTCAGGCCGACAGCGGTTCTGCGGCACGATGGACGAACTCCGCACGGCATTCGTCAGTGAAGACGAGGAACTCACATTGGAGCGCATCTTCTTCCTCGCCACCCGTCCGGAGACGGAGTCAGCGGTTCCCGCATAGCTGCGAGACACCGTCGAACGCTATTAATTCTCTCCTCACGTTTGCAGAACGCCGTCCCATGTTCAAACTGCTCCTCCCCAATACGGCTCTCCGCGAGTTGTTCAGCATGCGGGCCAGGGCGCGCGTGCGGACGATGTGGCGAAAGATTGCTTCTCCCAAACGGCTGGTGCTCTCAACGATCGCAGTCCTGCTGCCCCTGATCTGGATCGTGAACTTCGTTGCCAGCGTGCTATTGAGAGAGCCGTTCGGTCAGGAGACGTTTCGCAACGGGGTCTTCTGTACCGGAGCAGCCTATTGCTTGTGGTATCTGCTCAAAGCCTCGACCTTTCGGCCACCCGCGGCGATCGAATGGACCCCCGCTGAAAGTTCACTGATGTGCGGCGGACCATTCAAGCGTGCCGACCTCATACGCTACCGCTTGACCATGATCTTCACGGCCACCTTCTTCAAAGCTCTGTTCGCGTCGTTGATGCTCCTGCCTGAACTGTCAATCTGGTGGAGCGGATTCCTGGGGATGCTGCTGGGGCTTGCCTTCCTTGATGTGCTGAGATTGGTAGCAGAGATTATCATCACCGGTGTGTCTCATTCCGTCTTCCTGAAAATCCGCGCGGCCATGTTGACGATCGCGGCCACAGCCGGCATCAGCGCGTCGATCCTCGCACTCACTTCGACTGAATTGTTGACCAGCGAGTTTCCGATGGCGATGGCCTTGCCAGTCGAATTCATCCGTCAACTGGTCAACCTTCGATCCACTGCAGCGGGGATGATCTTCTCGGCCCCTCTGTTGCCGTTCGTGGAAATCATCACAGCTCCTGCCCTCTCGTGGTCACTTGTGAGTTGGCTACTCCTCGGAGGGAGTATGACATTCGCCTTGACCACAGCGGTCGTTCAACTGGACGGCATCTACGCCGACCAGAATGCCGAATCGATTCGCAGGGCGTATGCTTCGATTGCAGCGGCCAAGCGAGCGAAGAAGCATGCCCGTCGGCGGAACATGCAATTGCCGAACATCGCCCGGTTGCGTGGTGCCGGACCGATTGCGTGGCGACAATGGCTGGGCGCACGTAAGTACGAAGTGAGTCTGGTCTTTGCCCTTGGAGTTCCTGCTGCTCTTTCCAGTCTGCCGCTGCTCGCAGATTCGAATTCGATCAACACGTTTCTGAATGTCGCTTCCGCACTGATATTCTATTCATTCCTGCTATTGCCTGCGGCTCTCAAATTCGACTTTCGTCGCGACTACGATCGGCTGCCTGTGCTCAAGACACTGCCGGTCAGTCCGCTCGCGATCGTCGTCGGTCAGCTTGCTGTTCCTGTGCTATTGGCGACCCTTCTCCAAGCATTCGTTCTACTGTTTGCATACATCGTCCGTCCAATCCCCTTCTCGATTGTCATGAATGCTCTACTGATGGTGATCCCCTTGAACGTGATGATCTTCGGGCTGGACAACTTGATCTACCTGATGTTCCCCTACCGTCAAAGTGAAGAGGGTCTGCAACCGTTCATTCGGGCGACGCTGACGTTCACCGCCAAAGGGGTGCTCTGCCTGTCCGCATTAACGTGCATCTTTTTCTGGGCCGTCAACTGCCGCTGGCTGAGCGAACTGCCGGTCTTCGCATCGCTGGGCGGACACCGTGTACTGTTCATCATCGGAATCTGGCTCATGATGCTCGCATCAGGAGTGATCCTGACGCTCCTTTCTGCTCGAGCGTTTGCCCGCTTCGACATCAGCTGTGATCACGTAATGTGAACGACAAGCGGAGAACGTCAATCCCCCGTTTCATGCGCATTCATCATGCCACGTCCGTCATCACTCGCACCACATGAGAGCGATTGTGGCCGCTCAGGGAGAAAGGGAAAAGGGGTTGGGCCTCATCTCTCTCCCTCATGCCGGGAACTGACTCGGACTGAGACCCAGGTCGACAATGCTGCATGCCTGTACGACGTTCAAGCCGAGCGCATGTGCACGGGCCAGGAGTTCCGGACTCTCGCTGCCCGGATTGAACCAGACTTCGCCGGTCGACAATCCTGCGATCTCCTCGATCATCTGCATGCCGATTGCAGGCGGAAGATACACGCTGACACGGTCGACTTCATGCGTGGGCAGATCGGCGATTGACGCGTACGCCTGGAGTCCTTCGATCTTCTCCGCCTTCGGATTGATTGGATAGACTTCGTACCCCGCCTGCACATGAGCACGAACGGACTTGTTGCCGTACTTGCTTCGATCGGCACTTGCCCCAAGAATGACAGTGATGGGCTGGCTCATTGTTCGTTCTCCGGATCATTGGAAGGGGAAGAAGTGATTCGTGGCCAGTGGGAATTCGGGAGGGAGTCGGGCCCCTACGTCGTCCTGTTCGATATGAATCTGGCCTATGATAACCGATGGCGTACTCAATGGTGACGGAGTGAACTCACGGACCGACCGACAAGCAAGAGACTCATGCAACCGCGTCAATGATCCTGTTGATCGACAACTACGACAGCTTCGTGCACAACCTGTCTCGCTACTTTGGCGAGTTGGGGTGTGAGACGGAAGTGGTCCGCAACGACGCGATCGACGTGTCGGCCATTCGCGAGCAATGTCCCCAGGCAATTGTGCTTTCCCCCGGTCCCTGTACCCCCCGTGAGAGTGGCATCTGTATGGATGTCGTCCGGGAGTTCGGTCCTGACGTGCCCATGCTGGGCGTCTGTCTCGGTCATCAGACAATGGCCCATGCGCTCGGTGCAGACATCATTCGTGCACCGCTGCCCATGCACGGCAGAACGTCTGCAATCACCCATGACGGCAAAGGGCTGTTTGCGTCGTTGCCTCATCCTCTCACGGCGATGAGATATCATTCGTTGATCGTCGATGAGGCCACGCTTCCGGACGAGTTGATGGTCACAGCACGCTCGGAAGACGGACTGATCATGGCGATTCAACATCGCGAGTGGCCAATGTCCGGAGTGCAGTTTCATCCGGAATCCATCCTGACGCAGGGAGGTCATCAGCTGCTGAACAACTTCCTCTCACTCGCCGGGATCGAAGCGAGTCCACCTCGTGCCGGCGAGTTTCAATTGCCGTCACCTCAGGACGATTTCTTCAGCCGCGAGATCATGGGAGGCCCTCCGCTGCCCGGTCGTAGCTCTCTCACAGACGAGTGAACCCAATGGCGCAGTACCTGCCGAAAGTACCCTTGCATTTCTGGTATGGGCAGGACGGGCAACCTACGATGGCCCAACAAATCCCCTAATCGGAGCAGCCCGCAATTCTCCGTCTTGCTTTTGAATGATTGAGCCGATCCCTCCGGATTGATGTGTTGAGTTCCGCCGATATCACCTTTCGGAGCGTCGGACGGACCGTCGACCAACGAGGGTCGCAGCTGACACGGCCGAAGGCAACTTGAGGCAAGGTTCTGCATCTTGAATCAAGTTGTGAATCTCGATGAAGGCCGATCGAGAACAAGCCGTGCCCGCCCATCGATCATGCTCACCGACTGACTCAAACGGTCTGTGTTCCTCGCTCACTCCCCCACCGGGATTCCTGCGAGGACATACTCATGCGGACGACTTCATTCACCGCAACTCTGATTGCTGCGACTCTCTCTTTGACATTCAACGCTTCGGCGGCTGACCTGAACTCCTGGTTGAGCGACTACGATGCGGCTCAGCGTGAGGCCCAGCGGCTCGACCGTCCGATGCTGATCCATTTCTACACGGACTGGTGCTTCCCGTGTCGACGGATGGAGAAGGAAGTGCTGTCGCGTCCGACCGTGACGCAGGTACTCGAGTCGAGATTGATTCTCGTCAAACTCAACGCGGAGCGTCATCCGGAGATCGCAAGGCGGCTTGGCGTTGAACTCTTCCCCACCGATGTGATCGTCGATCCGTCCGGTCAACGGATTCTCTCCTCGACCGGGTATCAGGAGGCGGACAAGTATGTGCGATTCGCCCGCGATGCCGAGCAGATCTACGTCACGTCTCGCAAGCCGACGACAGGCTCTCCGGACGAAACTCGACCTTCGGTCGTTGACACATCCATCATGCTCGCCATCGATGGCTATTGTCCGGTGACGCTCGCTTCCGATCGAAAGTGGGTCAAAGGGGATCCTCAGCATGTCACCAAGCACCGTGGGCAGACGTACTATTTCGCCGACGCAAAGGCCTTGTCCGAGTTCGAGGCTGAGACGGAGAAGTTCGTGCCCCAATTGCTCGGGTGCGACGCCGTCGTTCTAATGGACACCGACCTCGCCGTTCCAGGCAGCGTGAAATTCGGTGCCTACTACGACGACCATCTCTATCTTTTCGCGACCAACGAGAACCGTCTCGCGTTCAAGGCCGAGCCTGAGCGGTACACGCAAACCCGCGTGGTCCGGAACATTGACGAGATCGATCGCCCGCTCATCCGTTGAGCAGAGTTGCCGTCGCTCGCTGTGGTACAATGCATGTTCGACGACTGGTTTATTGACGAATTCCCGTCGCCACGAGCTTCACGTTCACGATGATCGTACGTCAACAGGACATCTTTCCACGCCAAATGATCCATGGACGAGTTCGCCACTCCGCGCGAGAAGCTGATGCGCACTCTAAGGCGTCAGGGCATCACCGATGACCGGGTACTCGCAGTGATCGCATCGGTCCCCCGCGAGCGATTCGTACCGAGGGAACAGGTATCGAAGGCATATCACAACCTCGCATTGCCAATTGGCCAATCGCAGACCATCAGTCAGCCTTACATCGTCGCCCTGATGACACAAGCCCTGCAGCTGACGGGCGACGAGCGAGTGCTGGAGATCGGCACCGGAAGCGGTTACCAGACGGCCGTTCTCTCAAAACTCTGTGACCGGGTCGTGTCCATCGAACGAATACCGGAGCTGTCAGCAATGGCAGCGAAGCGACTGTCGGACATGGGATGTGAGCACACCCAACTGCACGTCGGCGACGGAACGCTCGGCTGGAATGTGGATGCCCCCTACGACGCGATCCTGGTCACCGCCGGCGCTCCGGACGTTCCGTCACCATTGTATAACCAACTTACAATCGGCGGGCGACTTGTCATCCCGGTTGGTGATCAGGAATCCCAGGAGTTGAAGGTCATCGAAAAACGGGAATTCGGGCCACACGTGATCAACGCGGGAGGTTGCCGGTTTGTCAGACTCATCGGCGACGCCGGCTGGGAAGTCGATCTCCCATCTTCTCCGGAGGAGTAACGTGACACGCGAGTGGAGTTTCTACTCGACTCGGAACACATCGCTGGTTCCCGTGAATACAGCCGAGTTGCCGGACTCGTCCAACCTCGCATGCGAGTGATGTGTCAACCGGTAAGTCCCCACTGGAGCATCGTCCGGGATCTCCCACTGAACGGTCACCTTGTATGGCTTCGAGACGTTTCTGGTTGGCGAGAACGTGCACTTGGTTGACCAGTCAGCATCGGACGCGACCGGCATCCACTCGTCCTGCGATAGACGCTCGACGGTCACAAAACTGGTCTCATGCGGATAGGAGTTCTGCGGATTGCTGGTCCAAAACTGGGCGGACACCGATTCACCCGGCCGATACGTCTCGTTCGGCTGTGTGATCACATCGCCAAACTGAGCGTTCTCTGGAGAGACGTCCCGCTCTGTCCCGAGCGGCGTACTCTCGACCTGACCCCGTAGATCACTTGTCTCCTGTGAACCTGAGTCGACAGGACCGTTCTCGCAGAGGGCTTTCGCCAGACGTGCATACTCCTGCTGATAGGCAGCGAGCGTCCATGGCCCGAACAGCGTGTGTCCGCCTTCGTACTGTTGGGTTTGATACTCCTCGTACGTTGTCACATACCCGGCATAGCCGTTCGAGTAGCCTGCGATCACGATGTGACGCACCTCGTCACCCATCGCGGCTCGCACAGTCTCACGAATCCTGCGACCGGACATCGTGGTGAACTCAGCAGGGCCGGCGACGATGGCCAACTGGCCGACGCGCGCGACACTCAACGACAGCGTCTGAGCAATCCCCGACTCGGGTTTCATCTCTCCGGGAGCGATGAGGATCGCCTTCGGTTTGTGCCGCGAACGAAGTTCCTCGCTCGGACGAGCCTCCGGGAATTGGGTGTTGAGTGTGAGCTCGATGAATTCGATCGATTCTTTCATTCCCTCCTGAAACAGTGGATGTCCGCCGCCATCCTCCGTCGAACCAGCTGCGAAGGCGTAACCGTAGGCCGCGGGCGCTGTCGACTGAGGTCCACCGCCCGCAAACTCCTCGGTCACTTCAACCGATGACAGATCGACGAATGTCTGTTGCACGCCGACCGGGCCGGTGAGTACCTCATTTGCCTGCTCGAAGAGTTCGCGGGCGACCAGCAACTGTCGCTCGCCGATGATTCGAGTCGTGTCGAACTCATCTTTGCCGGGGCCGGTGTTATTGAGGTTGAGATTGCCGGTGACGTCGCCGCAATTCGACTGGGCGAATGCTGCCACAAACTCGCCCGGTTGCTCATACGTCACACCCCGCTCACGCTCAAATGTCACCTCGGCGTACCCCTTGTTGTCACTGGACACGAGACGATTGTTGTACGTCATGGTCGTCGGATGCACCGCGAACCAGTTGAGGCAGCCGATCGGTCCGTCCGCCGTCTCGAACCGCAGCAGGGTCATCGTCGTGTCGGTGTCCGCGTTGTAAAGGGCACGTTCCTCCGCAGGGTTGTTCAGATAGGCGACTCGCGAGCGGTTCACTCCCGCGTCCAGCACTTCCCCCTCAGCAAAGCGAAGCTCACCCGGCTGGAGTGACTCGTGAGCCTGCTCAATGGCGGAGACGACACCGCTGGCGATGACGTCGAAGTACTCCTGACACAGCGGACTGCCCAACGGCGTACCCACCCCCGTATGCCAGAATCCACCCGGTGCCGCATGTGTGTGCGTGGCGCTGATGATCACGTTGGCGAGTGAGTATGTGTCCCCATACTCCCGCTGTAGTCGATCGACGACTTCCCTATGCAACTCGTGCGTGATCGATCCCAGATCACAGGCGACGAACGCCAGCCGCTGTTGCGATGCCGGATTGACCACTAGGAACGCCCGCGCCCGTTGCCGCAGATGGAGTCCCGTCCCAATCTGATCGGCTCGCACAAACCCCCAAAACTGCACGCCAACCACCGGCCCCGTAATATCCGCACTGCCGCAGCCGATGTGGTAGCGAAACTCCTCAGCCACGCCCATGTTCGGCACGCCGCAAATGCAACTGAGCATCAGGCTCATGGCTCGAACGCGAGCGATTGCAGTCCGTAAGTACATTTCCTGTTCCATTCAGTCAGAGTTGAGAAGAGCAATGTGCGCATTCTACGCCGTCGTCCGCGACAGGAGAAACGGACCACGGATTGCACGGATGACACGGATGGACGGGATCGCATACTCTCCTTGAACTCCGTGTCATCGTGAAATCCGTGGTTAATCAGCAGCGAGATGTCGGCTCCCGATTACCTCAATCCGAAAGTCCCGTCCGGCCTTCAACACGTCAACATGCCGGTCGTTGAGGCGACGGCGGCGACGTTGGACGGGTATGGGCAGCTGGTCGACGCGACGGATGAGGTCGAGATCGAGATTGTTCGCTGGCCTGCTCAGGGATGGCGGCCGGTTGATGAGGACAGCGGCGATGAAGGTGGCACGACGGAGGGCGTGTTCGTCAGCGAGTGGCGGGGCGATGTGCTCTACGGCAGCAATGAGGCGGTCGGTGGGCACTACATCCTCGGGTACGGGGTCGAGCCGGAGTCCGCTGACAAGTCACACTCGTGTCCACCGCAACGGCTGCTGATGTGGCACGCCAACTATCATCCGGATGGCGGCCAGTTGTTCTTCCCGCTGGATGCCAAGCCGTTTTTGGTACCTCTCGCGTTGCCGGGTGACGATGTACAACCGGGCGACTTCGTCTGCTTCCGCTTCGATGGCTCGCGAGGCCTGTACATTCACCCCAACATCTGGCACGACGGCGTGTTCGCGGTCTCAGGCAAGCAGCGATTCTTCGATCGGCAGGGAGCCGTCCATGCCCGCGTCTCGGTCGACTTCCCACGAGAGTTCGAGTGTCTGCTGAAGGCGAACCTGATGACCGACTGTAGCTGAACTCGCCAAAGTTCAGATAATCATGTGATGTGTATCACGAAGGCTGAATTCTGGCGAATCCAGCTACGAGCCAATTGCCGCTCGTCCATCGTGAGTGACTTGACGCAGACTCAGCAGTTCCGATGCTGGAGTATCACCACTTGAGAACAACAATGTCTCAAAGGACCGTCGGAATCCTGACCTTCGATGATGTCGAGGTCCTCGACTTTACAGGTCCGTTCGAGGTGTTCTCGGTTGCGCGACTGAGCGAGGAACGGCGGCGGGAGGAGCCATCTCCGTTCGATGTGTGGCTCGTCGCAGAGAGTGATCAGCCGGTGACGACATCTGGTGGCATGAAGGTACTCCCTCTTTACACAACGGCCAATTGTCCGCATCTCGACATTCTGGTCATCCCCGGCGGGTGGGGGACACGTCGGCTGCTCACGCACGAGCCGTTGCTGGAATGGATCCGGAAGCAATCCGACAGCGTGTCATTGCTGACGTCCGTCTGCACTGGGGCGCTTCTGCTGGGACAGGCCGGGTTGCTCGATGGACGACGGGCAACAACCCACTGGAAATCGCTTGATGTGATGGAGGAACTCCTGCCGAACGTCACGGTCGTTCGCGATCAGCACGTTGTCGAGGAAGGGGACGTACTGACATCGGCGGGGATCTCAGCCGGCATCGAAATGGCACTCCGGGTCGTCGCCCGTGAGTGCGGAGAGTCCGTTGCACGGGCGACGGCAGCTCACATGGAGTACCCATTTCCGGAAGACAATCGACGACGGGTCAAAGCGTGAGGATCGACTGACTTGACGGAATCGTGGCAGTCCCGACGATGGAGCATGACGTTATGTTCCATTCCGACAGCCGAAGCTCCCATCGATGCCCCAATTCATCGCCACCCGCCGTGTGCAGTTCTCTGAGACCGACATGGCGGGGATTGTTCACTTCTCGAACTTCTACCGCTGGATGGAAGAGACCGAGCACGAATACTACCGGTCGCTGGGCCTGTCCATCATGGAGGCGAATGACGACGGCACGTACCTCGGCTGGCCCCGCGTCTCAGCATCGTGCACGTTCGAGAGGCCGTTGACCTATGACGACGAGTTTGAGGTTCGGCTGGACGTGGAGCGGATCGGAGTGAAGTCGATCAACTATGTGATGGAGTTCTGGCAGGAGCAACGACTTGCTTACGGTCGGTTGAAGACGGCCTGCTGCATTTGCGGCGCTCATGCGAGAATCGAATCGATCGTGATTCCCGACCGCTATCTCGCCGTGATCAAGGAGTCGGACGAGCTGCCTCTCAAGGGTGGACAGGGAGGGGTCGCATGAGTGACGCATCAGCCGATTTGCGAGTGACCGATCTCACGAAGCAGTTCGCCGGGGCAGCAGGCACGCTTGATGTGCTCACCGGCGTCGACCTCACGATGCGACGTGGAGATGCGGTCGTGATCACCGGACCCTCCGGATCGGGCAAGAGCACACTGCTCTACATCATCGGCGTCCTCGACGAGCCGACGTCCGGCGAAATCAACGTGGATGGCTTACTCCCTCTCAGTCTCTCTGCGGCCGAACAGGCCAGATTCCGCAACGAGTCAGTCGGCTTCGTGTTTCAGGACCATCATCTCCTGCCGCAGTGTACCGTATTGGAGAACGTGTTGATCCCAACTCTGGCGAATGCGAAACCGTCAAGCGGTATCGAGGACCGGGCGAGGACTCTGCTCGATCGTGTCGGCCTCAAGGACCGTATCTCGCATCGACCGGGCCAACTCTCCGGCGGCGAACGTCAACGCGTGGGCATCTGCCGCGCGCTGATCAACGAGCCTCTGCTTCTCCTCGCAGACGAGCCGACCGGCAACCTCGATCAACACACAGCCGAATCCATCGGCACATTGCTGCTGGACGTCGCCAGCGAGCAGAACACGATGCTGCTCTGCGTGACCCACAGCCACGAACTTGCTGCGAGGTTCTCCCGGCGATACGAATTGACCGACGGCAAACTCGTCGAGCAAGAGACGTAAGGAGAGTGCCATGATTCTGCGCTGGGCACTCCACTTCGCCAGCGGGAACTCGCTGTTCACCGGCGTGATGATGCTCATCGCCGTGTGGGGGATCGTTTCGTTCACTCGCTACCGTGACTTCAAGAGAACGTGGCGACTCGCACTGATGGTGGCGGTCATCTTTGTCGTGCTCTCGGCAACGCCGTGGCCTTGGTTCGTCTACGCCATCTGGCTGCTGCTCCTCGGTCTCTGGCTGTGGTCTTTGAACAAGTCGGCAAACGACGAGGCTCGCAGCAAACGCCGTTCGCGACTCGTTGGGGCGACACTGGTGATCATCAGTATGGTGGCCTGCATCATTGAGGGCCTCACGTTGGTGCCTCATTCCGAGACTGCGAATCATGACGTGATGTATGTCATCGGTGACTCGATCACCGCTGGCCTGAACGAAGAAGACATCTTATGGCCCACGATCCTCGCGGAGTCTCATCAGGTGGACGTGATCAATCTCGCCCAACCGGGTGCGATGGCAGACTCGGCCATGAAACAAGCAATGAACATCCCCGCTGACGCGGAGGGGATCGTTCTGATCGAAATCGGTGGAAACGATCTCCTCTCGGGACGGAGTGCGGAGACCTACGAGCGTGATCTGACGAAGCTCCTCGAACACGCCTCCGCCCCAAATCGCACGCTCGTGCTGATGGAGTTGCCGCTCGCACCGTTCAAAAACGAATATGGTCAAGTCCAGCGCGAACTCGCTGCACACTACAATGCCGTGTTGATTTCCAAGCGTGCGTTTGCTCGCGTGTTGGGCACCGCCGATGGCACACTCGACGGCATCCACCTGTCTCATACCGGACAGCAACTGATGGCGGACGTCGTGTGGAACGCCGTGCAACCCCTTTACGGTGCAACCATCGAGATGCGGGAGAACAACTGAAAATGTCCACTTATCGACTTCTGGTCGACAATCTGCGTCACTACTGGCGGACAAACCTCGCCGTCGTACTGGGCGTCGTGGCAGCGACCGCCGTCATTGGCGGGGCCTTGGTCGTGGGAGACAGCGTCCGCGACAGCTTGCGGCAGATGAGTCTCGATCGACTGGGAGACGTCGAATACGCACTCACCGGCGGACGGTTCTTTCGAGAGGAGTTGGCCGGCGAATTTGACTTTTCGGAAGGCCACTTCAAAGCCGAAGTCACGGTCGCTCCAGCGATCACGCTGACCGGCAGTGCGGCTCACGAACGCGACGATTTGCGACAACGCGCGAGTGGCGTTGCGACATACGGCATCGACGAGCGGTTCTGGTCGATGATGCAGACTACCGAAGCGCTGCCGACAGAGGACAAAGTCTTTCTCAATCGGCGTTTGGCCGACGAATTGGGGGCAACGGTTGGCGATGAAATCTCACTGATCGTGGAGATCCCTGCTGCTATCCCCCGTGATTCACTCCTCGGAGACCGCAACGAGACGGACACGGAACTGGTGCTGACTGTCACCGGGATCGCAGAAGACGCGACGACACCCGGTCGCTTCGGTCTCAACCCGGCCCAGCAACTGCCGATGAACGCCTTCATCTCACTCGACACATTGCAGGAAGCCATCGAGGTCGATCATCGCCCGGCGACACCTCGCAACCCGACCGAGAAACCGGCGAGGGTGAATGCACTGTTCGTCGATGTGTTTGGGTACGGAAACAGTCAACCACCCGAATTGCAGGACCTGAATCGTGAACTCGCGAAAGACGTCCAGCTCGAGGATCTCGCACTTCGCCTCGTGACGAACGAGAAACACGGGTACATCTCGCTCGAAAGTGAGCAGATGATGCTCGACAACGCGGTTGTCTTGGCAGCGAGACAGGCTGCGGGTGAGGTTCACGCGTCACCACTCTCGGTCCTGACGATGCGGGACAAGCAGATGGTCAAGACACGGCTCCCACCGCTTGATGTGCAGCGTTCGCCCGTATTGGTCTATCTGCTGAACGAACTATGGAATCCTCATGATGACAAGCGGTTTTCGATGTACTCGGTGGCGGCGGGAATCGACTTCGCGGAGGAGCAGCCGTTTGGACCCTTTGAGTACGTTAACGGTGGGCCGCCGCAGGGGTCGTCAAGCGATGCACACATTCCGGTCGTCATCAACAACTGGATTGCGGAGGATTTGGGCGTTGGGGTTGGTGACACGTTCAATACGAAGTATCAAGAAGTCGGCGACCGTGGCGAACTGCCCGAGCATCAGCAATCGTTCAAGGTCGTGGGAGTCATCAAACTGAATGGCCCCGCAGCCGACCCGGGCTTCTCTCCCGAAGTGGAAGGCATTACCGATGCGGAGACGTTTGACGACTGGCGACAACCCTTTCCAATGGAACTCGACCGCGTCACGTCACGAGACGAGGAGTTCTGGGACGAGCACCGTACGACGCCGAAGGTCTTCCTGCGACTCGACGACGCACAGCGACTCTGGCAAAGCCGCTATGGCGATCTCACGTCCTACCGCATCGCCCCGACCGACGTCACGCCGCTGCCCGAACTCGCAGCCGACTTCGAGCGGCGGTTCCTGGCACTCATCACGGGAGCAATGATCAGACTGGAAGCCGATCCCGCGATCGGTCGTCGAATGCTGAGGGCAACAGAGGTTGATGCCCAGGCACCGCCGAGCGGTCTCGTGTTCCAGTCGGTCAGAGAGCAGGGTCTGAATGCCGCGAGCGGAACAACTGACTTCACCGGACTGTTCATCGGGTTCAGCTTCTTTCTGATCCTCGCAGCCATGCTGTTGATTGGGCTGCTGTTCCGGCTGGGGATCGAGCGTCGGGTGAGTGAACTCGGCTTGCTCTCAGCCGTCGGCCTGTCCCCAAAGCAAGTCCGGCGACTGTTCCTTGTGGAGGGGGCGATCCTCACTTTGGTTGGGGGGTTGCTCGGCTGTCTCGCAGCAGTCTGCTATGCGGCCCTGATGATCTACGGACTCAAGACATGGTGGTTCGGCGCAATCGGCACGAAGTTCCTGTTCCTGTCGGTCCACACGGGGAGTCTGATCGGTGGGTTCATCATCGCTGCGGTTGTGGCCATGCTGGCTGTCTGGTGGGCCTTGCGGCAGACGCGAGGCATCTCGACTCGCGAGCTACTGGCAGGGACGAGCGAGCCGTCACTGGACGCCGCGCAAAAGCACCAGCGGGGGCGACGTGCAGGGGTGATGGCTGGGATCGCAGGAGGGATGGCGGTCTGTCTGCTCGCGGCGACGTTCGCAGGACTCATCCCGCAGACCGAAGCATTCAGTGGTTTCAACTGGCGGGTGGTGACGTTCTTTCTCGTCGGCGTGGCGGCTCTCGCGGGAAGTCTCGCATCACTGGCGTGGTGGCTCGATGCGGATCGCGCAGCAGCCGTGCGCGGACAGGGAGTGATGGGCATGATCCGGCTCGGTCTGCGGAACGCAGCGAGGCATCGCGGTCGCAGCGTGCTCACCGCCAGCCTGATTGCCTCCGCCACATTCGTGATCGTCGCGGTTGCAGCCGGTCGAAGGAATCCGGCTGTCGAGCAACCCGTGAACGCGTCCGGCAATGGAGGCTTCACACTCGTCGCCGAAACGAGCACGCCCATTCTCTACGACCTCAACACGTCCCAAGGCCGTGCCCAGGCGGGGATGGACCTCTCGGGCGAGAGTGAGGAACAACAGATCGACGCCATGCGGGTGATGCCCTTCCGCGTGAAGCCGGGCGAGAACGCGAGTTGTCTCAACCTGTATCAGACGCAACTCCCCACGATCCTCGGCGTGCCGGAGGACGTCATCCAAACCATGAGCGACGAAGGGCGGTTCAAGTTCGCCGACACGCCGAGCGACGACCCGTGGGAGTTGCTCACGGCAAAACTCGATGACAACCGCATCCCCGTACTTGGCGACATGAACACGCTGCTCTACAGCCTGCACAAAGGCATCGGCGACCTCGTGCATGTGCCGCCGGGCGACAATCCGGGAGGCACACTGCAGATCGAAGGCATGTTCGACGGCAGCGTCTTTCAGGGAGTGCTGCTGATGTCCGAGGCGAATTTCTTCAAACTCTTCCCCGATCAAACGGGCTTTCAGTACTTCCTGATTGAAACGAGCCCGGACCAGTCGAGCGAGCTGTCGACAATACTCGAGACGCAGCTGGCCGACTACGGGTTCGATGCGGAGCGCGTGTCGGATCGCCTCGCGAGTTTTCTCGCTGTGCAGAACACTTATTTGTCGACGTTCCAAACACTCGGCGGACTGGGGCTGCTGCTCGGCACACTCGGACTTGCAACCGTCATGCTGCGGAACGTCCTCGAACGTCGAGGCGAACTCGCCTTGTTGCGGGCGGTCGGATTCCGCGCGGCTCACGTCGCATGGCTCGTGTTGTGTGAGAATGCGTTCGTGATGCTGTGGGGTCTTGCAGCCGGAGCACTCGCTGCCCTGCTCGCGATGACGCCCCATCTCATGAGCACGGGGGCCGACGTCCCGTGGGGCGGATTACAGGCGATGCTGCTCTGCGTTTTCGCCGTGGGGATGCTCGCGGCATTGTTCGCTGTCCGCGAGGCCGTGCGAACGCCCATCCTGACGACATTGCGAAGCGAGTGAGCCACGCATCTGCGATGCGTCGCTAAAATGTCGTCGGCACATTACGATGTCATGCTGCGACGCTTTTCGGATTCTCCTCGAGACTGACGACTATGAAACCTATGTTTGTCCCCATCCTGTTCGCACTTGGCACGGCTCTCTTCTGGGGGATGTACGGCCCTACCATTGGCAATGCTCAGGTCAAATTGCCGCCACCG
>JAGQPX010000212.1 GCA_020426505.1 Planctomycetaceae bacterium
CTCGCTGAGGGAGGACGCATGATCATCCCGCTCGGCGAACGATACCAGCAGGTGTTCCATCTTTTCGAGAAACAGGACGGCCAACTCGTTGCCACACGCCTGCAACCGACGCTGTTTGTCCCCATGACGGGCAAGTCGGAAAACCTGCGAGAAGTCAAGCCCGACCCGCTCAATCCGCAACTTGTGAACGGCGGCTTCGAGGAAACCAATCCAGAGACCGGGCGATTCGACCACTGGCATTACCAGCGACGTTCGTCACTCATGACGGACGGAGCCCCTCAGGGACAGCACTACATCTGTTTCGAGAACGACGAAGCAGGTCGCACGGCACATGTCCTCCAGGCATTCGCCATCGACGGCAGTCAAATCGAAGCCCTGACGATGTCGGCCCAATACCTCACGACCGACGTTCGCCCGGGCCGCACACCGTCGGATCGACCTTCGCTCACAATCCACTTTTATGATCAGCGCCGCCTGCCGATCGGCACGGCTGCACTCGGCCCCTGGAAGGGCGACACTCCGTCGTGGACATCGAGTCACGACCGCATTGAAGTCCCGAGAAATGCACGAGAGGCGATCGTCCAACTCGGTCTCAACGGTGCGACAGGAACACTCTGCGTCGACGATGTCCAGATGACTCCCGATCGACGCTGAATGTAGACTGATTCACATCAAACACGCACCTCCCAAGCCGACCGTTTCGCCGTCGAACGTCAACGGAAAAGACACATATATCCAGAGAGAACGACGGCAAAGCCGTCGGATTGGGATCACATTAGCCACACGTGACGCATGACTGACGGACTCACCAAATACACCAATGCGACGAAGGATGTTGCTCTGTTCGACCTGGGCCAGCGAGCGCAGATCGAGCTGCGTGGCAACGATCGTCAATCATTCCTGCACAATTTCTGCACGAACGACATCAACAAGCTCACGCCGGGCGAAGGATGCGAGGCGTTTCTCACCAACATCAAAGGCCGTATCCTCGGACACATCATCGCCTCAGCAATCAACGATGTCCTCTGGATCGACAGCGAGCCCGACACAGCCCAGTTCATCGTTTCACACCTCGACAAATACCTCATCACCGAGGAGGTCGAGATTACGGATCGCACACACGACTTGGCTGAATTGTTACTCGTGGGTCCAAACGCTGGGCAATGGCTCAGCGATCACCTGAATGATTTTGCCATCCCCAGCCTCAACGGACTCACGAACGCAGCATTCGATGGCATCGATGTCATGGTGCGTCAGGTTCCCTTCACAGCTCAACCGAGTTTCCAGTTGATCGTTCCCAAGACAGTGACCGAACGCCTTCAACAGTCGATCCAACAAAGCGACGTCTCACTTGCAACTCCGGACGTGTTTGAAGCCCTCCGTATTGAAGCAGGCTATCCCCGTTACGGCGTCGATCTCACGGACGAAAACATCGCACAGGAGGCAAACCGCACCAACCAAGCGATCAGCTTCACCAAAGGCTGCTACCTCGGACAGGAACCGATCGCCCGACTCGATGCCCTCGGTCATGTCAACAAAGACCTCCGCCGTCTCGAACTCGCAGACGGTCCTGCACCGTCGCCGGGCACGCCCGTCCTGACAACTGCCGGCGACGAAGTCGGGCGGATCACCTCAGCTGCCATCTCTCCACCAATCGGCCACCCCATCGCACTCGCCATGCTCAAGACATCCGCATCGGCAACAGACGCAACACTTTCCGTCAACGGCACCGAAGCGACCATTGCCCGCTAACTCTCAACCCTCAACCAAAAAGAAGCGAGCCCTCAGTGCGGGACCGGGGCTCGCTTCGGATGGGGGTGGGATGCTGGCGTTCGGCTTGGACATCTCGGTCAGGGAGAGGTTCGACCAGTTTGATCCACAGCCACTCGGGTCACATCTCCACCCCCGGACGGGGGTTCGAACATTGATCGCTGGACGGGTCGATTTCGTCAGGGTTAGCTCAACGACTGAAGTCGAAGAACGAACCAGCTGTCGCTTTCGGGTTCGTGAAGCCACTCTGCGGCGGCGAAGTGGTCTCTTCCGAATCCTTGCTCCAGGGGAATTGCCACTTGGACTTTGGCGGGTCGGTCGTCGGACGAGCGGGATGCACGGAAACCGGTTCCTGCGGCACTTCGGTCAACTGAGGTGTCTCGGCAGTCGCGACAGACATTGATCGTGGCTGCGGTGCAGTGAGTTCGGCGACCGAAGTTCGTTCAAGGCGGGGCTGACGGGCCAGCTTGGGCAGCGGCGAATAGCCCTGCTGCGTGCTTTGTCCCCGGAACGTCGTCTCCTCCGGCTCGCGACGCGGGTCTGCTTTGGTGTCATTCGCTGCCACGAGCGTCTTATCGGCAGGCTTGATATTCGGGCTGCCAGCCATCACCCAGCCGGTCCAGTCCTTCTCGATCAAGCTGACGTCAGAGATGTCATAATGCTTCTTGAAGGCTCGCTCCCAGCCGCCGTGCAGTGCGTCGCCCAGAAACGCCAGGAACACGGCTCGACCCTCCTCGCCCTTCTGTTGCACGAGGTAGTCAGCCAGCGAGTAACCCTCGGCGTAAAGCGTGAGCACGTCCTGCATGTCACGTGGGTACTCTTTAATGCTGAGTAACTGCGACAGCGGAATTCGCTTGGAAGTTTTAATCACCTGATTGAGCAACCGCGTCTGCCGCATCCGCTCCGACTCATGTTCGACAAGCGTCGCAGCTCCCTCATCAGCCCAGCGAGGCAGCGGACAGCGGAAGTGACAGGCGAAAATCATGTGACTGACTTCGTGAGGTAACACAGAATCGAGAATGCGTTCCTCGCTTCCCTGGATGTCCATTTTCCAGCCGAACACTTCGCCGTTGTTGAAAGTGAAGGTTGTCGCGCCGCCCGCGCCGATGCGGCCAGTCTTGCAGGTGATCGGACACGGCTGCCCCCAGTTGCCGGGAAGCGGCTCGCCGAGCCACGAGATGGCCAATTCGTGCCGATAGATCTCGGCTGCCTTCCCGACCTGTTCCGCGAATTGCTGCGAGTCGGCGGTGACCACAAAATTGGGGGTCTTGTAGGTGGCGGAAACAGCGATAGCGGGGCAGACAGCGACCAGCAGGGCGGTCGCCGCGAGGGCTTTGGCATCCATGCGCGGGTGTCTTCCAATGACTGGACCTTCGCTGCGGCTTCTGACGCATCCTGCTGCGAGAGGGCGTCTCACCTCTCACAGACTTCGTCACCACAACCAAGGTTTGAAGGGGATTGCCCGAGCATGCGACCGGCGAGAAACCAGCCAACCCAGGCAAGATGGGTCGATCACTCCCGCACAGTTGTCCTCAACGCACGGGCGATGGCACGATCACAGAGCAGACCGGGGACCACTCAGGCCAAAAATGCCGGAATGTGTGGGGCCGACTCTGCGAGAAACTCCCAATCTGCTCTATCACAAGAAGTTGCGCCCCGGCCGTCTGCGACACCTCGCAGAGTTCGACCCAATCCTCTCAACAAGAGTCATGTAAGAATTGCAAGGAATCCCCCAACCCGCTTTGCACAATCGGCAATTTCTGCGAGTGTCCCAGCCCTCGTAGCGGTGGCTTCCAGCCGCCGTCTGCTTTCGACAAAGGCTCGCGTCGGCTGGAAGCCAACGCTACGGTTTGAGGATGAACAAACAGTCCACGATTCCCTTTCGAGGCTTTGACGAACGCCGTCCTGTGCGTATCTATCAGCCGGGGAGTCTGCCGCATTGGAGACAAGACGGCTGCACCTATTTCGTGACGTGGCATCTCGCAGACTCACTGCCCGCGCCCGTTCTGAGGGAACTGGAGCACGAGCGAAGACACTGGCTCCACCAACACGGCATTGATCCTGATGACCGCCATTGGAAAGCAGCCTTCGAACTCCTCTCAAAGACGGACCAACGCGAGTACGAACGTCGGGTCGGCACGAAGCTCAACGAATTCCTGGATGCGGGTCACGGCTCATGTGTGCTTCGCGATGGCAAGATTGCGAAAATCGTGGCAGAGTCGCTGACTCACTTTCATGGCGAACGAGTGTTGACCGGTGACTTCGTAGTGATGCCGAATCATGTTCACACGTTGATGACACCGATGTCAGGGTTTGAACTCGAAGACATTCTGCATTCGATCAAGAGTTACACCGCCAACGAAATCAATCGACAGCTCAACCAAACAGGCGCCCTCTGGCAGCGTGAAAGCTACGACCACATCGTCCGCGACGGTGATCAGTTGGAAGCCTTTCAGCAGTACATCTCACTGAACCCCCGGAAGTCCAAACTCCCACTCGGACAATTCATCCACCAAGGCGCGCGATACTGTCCAGCTGAATGATCCTCGTACCGGTGGCTTCCAGCCGCCGTGCGAGAAGGGTGCTCAGACACGGCGGCTGGAAGCCACCGCTACGGGACACTCCGCACCGTGAGAACTTCTCTCA
>JAGQPX010000213.1 GCA_020426505.1 Planctomycetaceae bacterium
CGCGACCAACGGGAGCGCTCCCGTTAGTCGCGGCTAAACATCAAAGGGAGACCAGCATGCCAAACGTCAACATCGATCGCGACTGGGACGCACGTTATGACGCTGGCGACACGCCGTGGGATTCGGGTTTGCCCTCTCGTGAGATGCGACGAATTATCGATGAACGAGACATCCCACCGGGACGTGCGTTGGAACTGGGCTGCGGCACAGGCACCAATGCAATCGAGCTCGCACGTCGAGGGTTCACGGTGACAGCGGTCGACTGCTCGTCCCTTGCGCTCAAGTTGGCTCGCGACAAGGCTGCATCGACGGGATTCGACATCGAGTGGATCGAAGCGGACGTGCAGAACTTTGGCGAGGGCATCGATCCGTTCGGCTTCGTCTTTGATCGTGGCTGCTATCACTGCTGCCGCCGCGTCGATCTGGACGGGTATCTCAGCACGCTGACGAACGTCACCCAAGATGGATCACAACTGCTCATCCTCGCGGGCAACGCCGACGAACAGACCGAACATGGCCCGCCCCGCGTGAAAGAACCCGAATTGCGGAACGAATTGGGCCGTTTCTTCAGCATCGTGGAGATCAGAGCCTTTCGATTCATGGACCCCGGGGAAGTCGACGGTCCACTCGGCTGGTCAACCCTGCTGAAACGAAACTCGTCCAAGTGATCCGTCTGCCGCGACGAGGCACTTCAATGCTTGAGTTGTCTGATGGTCTGAGGGTAAGTTGGTGAGTGCGTCAAGCAGTATTCGTGAGCGTCGGGCCAAGGCGTCAGTGTGGAGCCAATTCGATCGATGTCGACAACGTTAGTCAGCGGCAAGCGAACTATAATTTCAGCTGAGTTGTCAAAGGGCGGGCGAGGCACTTCATGGCGAGTGGGCCTGACGGGGATCGTCGCTCTGCTCCTCGGCCATGCGCCTTTGTTGGTGTCGTACTTTCGCCGACTCCAGCTGTTTGAGCACTACCAGTTCGTCCCACTGCTCGCTCTGGGAATCGTCTGGCTGTTCTGGGGGCGACTCAGGGATATCCCTCGCGACGAGTTGGCGAGCGGCGTGCGAAACGGCATGTCCGTCGGACGATTGCTGATCGGTTGCACGATGCTGGCCATCGCGACCCTGTTTTGTTCACCTTGGGTTGGCCTGATCTCGGTGATTGTCTGTCTCGGAATGTTCCTCAATTCACTAAGCGGCAGCTATTGGAGGTCTCTGTTGCCGGTCTGGGCGTTTCTTTTTTTGATGTTGCGACCGCCCCTGCATCTGGATCTGACGCTGATCACGCGTCTGCAACTTGAGACGTCACGCATCGCCAGCACGGTTTTGGAAAACCTGGGCGTCATGCACCTGATGGAGGGCAACGTGCTTGTCGTGCCGCAGCGGCGATTTCTCGTGGAAGAGGCGTGCAGCGGCATTCATTCCGTCTTCGCCCTGTTGACCGCCGCCGCCATCTACGCAGTCGCTATGCGTCTCACACTTTTCCGAGGCGTGCTGTTGATGACCAGTTCAATCTTCTGGGCCTGCTTCATGAATCTCGTTCGCATCGCGGCGACGATTATCGCCTTCGAGAACTTCGAGATCGATCTCAGCACCGGCTGGTTGCATTCGGCGACCGGGATCGTGACGTTCTTCCTGGCAGTCATCTTTCTCGCCTTCACGCATCAGATGCTGCGATTCTTCCTTGACCCGATCGATCCTCACAAGGTGAGCTACTGGGAACAGGATAGCAATCCGTTTGTGTGCCGTTGGAATGGAACCTCCTCACGAAGACGCACGCAATCGGACTTCGCGATGTCTCAACCAAAATCGGAAAAGGCCGCGTCCGTCAGGTCAAAGTCACACGTGTTGAATCTGGGCGTCGCGGGACTCGCAGCACTCGCGGTGCTCTGGCAAATCGATGCACTCAAGGCCGAGGCATTGAGTATCGAACCTCCCGCGGTGATTGCAAATCTCACGTCCGACTCGCTCCCTCAGGTCGTGGGAAACTGGGTCATGCGTAACTACGAAGTCCAACAGCGTAATGACCATCCTTTACTGAGTGAGTTCAGCAAGGTTTGGACCTACAGCGGACGGGCACACGGCGCGGTGGTGTCGGTTGATTATCCTTTCCGCGGCTGGCACCAACTCTCCAGATGCTATCAGGCGCAAGGTTGGGAGCTTGATTCCTACGCGGCAGCGCCACTCAGCGGGAGTGATGGTCACATGCTCAGCGAGGTTCGCATGCACCGACCGACCGGCGAGAAGGGACTGTTGTTCTTCGTCCTGATGAACCACAAAGGACAACCCTTGCGCGATCCGGCGGTTGAATCGTTCCTGACACAGACGGTCGGACGAGCGATCGAACGGATTCAGCGCCCCTTTGCTCTCCGCTTTCCGGAGGTCGCTCCCAATTCGGGTGTGACGACTCAGTTACAGATGCTCGTTACCTCGGGAGGAGAGGAGATCCCGTCTGCCGTCAGTCAGGAGGCTCGGGGGCACTTTACGACGCTGCAAGTAAATGTTGCAGGCATGCTCGCCGGAGACATGACGGTCGCCATGCAGGGAGGCACGCCATGAATTTCAAAGTCCATAAGAGGCATCGCTCATCTCTGAGTGCGAAGGAATGGAGCAAGGCAGCCTTCTCGTTCGTGTGGATGTGGTTCATCTCGCGATCGCCCCGGCTACTGCTCCTCGGTTTTCCGGCGATGATCCTCTTTACCGCCATCCCGGTGATGGCCATCTCGGGCCGAACCGCGACCAGCCGACTTGATGTGCGCCGAACGTACGAAACGGCAGCCGCACGTGCAGCTAGGGCAGAAGACCATGACGCCGCCGCGTTGTGGTTTCGCAAACTCCTCACGCTCAACCCGAATGATCAGGCGATCAAGTTCCACCTCGCCCTCGCTGTCGAAGCACAGGGAGATACGGCTCGTGCCTATGCGTTGTTCGAACAACTGACACCTCTCGACAAGGCCGGATACCCCGCCGCTCACTTCTACCGGGCCAGTCGGATTGTCGAGCAGGAAGAAACGCGCACACCAGACGGCTTCCGTCGCGCGGTCTGGCATCTGACGCAAGTCCTCAGTCAGAACCCGAACGACCTGCATGCGAAGACGCTGCTTGCAAATGTGCAGGTGATGCGTGGCGAAACTGCTGCTGCTGCTGAGATCCTCGAAGAACTGGTCGTCGCCCACCCGGAGGTGCATCTCACGGTCTCAGGCCTCTACAAAAAGTTGGGACGTGACGACACAGCCGAGCATCACGCACAACAGGCACGCGACCGCTTCCGAGACCTCCGCGAGCGAGAGCCGGAAAACGTCAATCACCTGCTGAGACTCGCCGAAGCACACGCCCTGTCGCTCCAATTCCGCGAAGCCGAAACTCTCCTCTTCAATCATCTGAACAAGAAACTCGACGTCGAAGTGACCGCAACGGCACTGGTCAAGCTGGCCATGCTCGAGGTCGACCTCGAACTGGAGAAGGACATTCCCGACTGGGCACTCGTCGTCTCCCTCCTCGAACGCTCATTGGCCTCCGGTTACCTTCATGGATACGTGTTCGAGCGTATCGCTCTGGTCGTCGGAAGGCACTCGGGGGAGAAGGCCGATCAACTCCGGGAACAACTCGAAGCCGCTCTCGCGGACGGTCGTGCGCCGGCTGTCTGCCATCTCCTGCTGGGCACCCTGCTCGGCCAAAACGATCAAAAGTCCGATGCGACTCGCCACTTGGAGGCTGCACGGCGTGTCTATCCGGAGAACCCGGTTGTGCTAAACAACCTGGCGTACTACCTGATGGAATCCGATCCGCCTCAACTGGAAGACGCACTTGTGCATGCCAATCTGGCTGCGAAGCTGGCACCCAACACGCCGGAGATTCAGGAGACGCGAGGGCAGATCCTCGCCAAGCTCGGTCGAGACGCCGAAGCACTCCCGGACCTTGAGGCTGCCCTCCGTCTGGAAGAAGTGCCGGCCACACTTCACAAGACCCTCGGTCAGGTGTACGACCGCCTCGGCCACGACACAATGTCCGAACGCCACCGCAAACGAGCCGCCGCCCTCGAAGAGTAATCTCCCATCTCCCCTCTCCCCTCCGAGGGAGAGGGACAGCTTCTCAAGCGCAGCGCCGAGAAGCAGGTTGAGGGGCGCAGCATGCGGTTCTCCATTCTCAATCCTCCATTCCCCATCCCCCGATGCCCGAATACACCATCAACAACATCGGCACCCACGTCGTCACCCAGGGCACCGGCCCACCCCTGCTCCTCGTGCACGGCTTCCCGCTCGATCACACCATGTGGTCCGGCCAGGTCGACCACTTCGCCGCATCGCACACCGTCATCGCCCCCGACTTGCGCGGTTTCGGCCAAAGCGAAGTGACCGACGACCCCGTCACGATGCAGACCTACGCCGACGACCTCGCCGCCCTGCTCGACGCGATGGGCATCACCGAGCCGGTCCACTTTTGCGGCCTCTCGATGGGCGGTTACATCGCTTGGGCATTCGTCGAACATCATCGTGATCGTCTCGCGTCCCTCATCCTCTGCGACACCCGCGCCACCGCAGACAACTCAGCCGCCCAAAAGACCCGCGAACTGACCGCACAGCGTGTCCTCAAGGAAGGCCCCGACTTCCTTGCCAGCGGCCTCATCGACAAACTGTTCGTCAAACAGACCCGCGAACAACAACCGGAGATCATCGAGCAAACAAAAGAGGTCATACGCTCCACCGACCCACGCACGGTCGCAGCCGCTTCCCGCGCGATGGCCGCCCGCCCCGACGTGACTACCCGCCTGCCGGCGATCGACGTTCCCACTCTGATCATCGTCGGCGAGCACGACGCCATCTCACCCCCCTCCGAGATGCGCGAGATCGCTGACGCGATGCCCACCGCCACGTACGTCGAAATCCCCAACGCCGGCCACATGGCCCCCCTCGAATGCCCGGAACAAGTCAATGCCGCGATCGAGCAATTCCTTTGCCGCTGACATCACGCCTCCCAAGCCTCCGCCGTCGCGCCGTGCGAGTTTGACTCACTGGGTAGCAACGGTTGTCCTCAACCGTTGCCGCGCGAGCGGCAGGAAGCATGTCAGTGATCGAACGTTCAATGCTGATCGGCCGCGTTTGGAAATGCTTCTGGTCGCTTCGCGACACGGGTTGGGACAACCCGTGGTACCCAGTTACTCTTCCTCCCGCGGCCGATCGCCAAAGGCGATGTCGTCAGCTCCGTCGTGGTCTCTGCCGCCATCGTCGAATCCGTCAGGCCCGACGCTCCAGATCAGGAACCCGCCATCGGTCAGCTTGTACCGATAGACCCCGCCCGAATACGGATCGATCGGCAACTCATCCAACTGCTCCGGGACGAGTGACTCCAATGATTTCGGAAAGCTGCCGGTCTCCGCTCGATAGTCGGCGAGCGCGTACCCCATGTCGACGAGTTCCTGCCGAATCTCACATCGCAGTTCCGATCCGACAACCCGAACGACTGAAGGAGCCGTCAAACTCACCATCATCTTGCCCACTTGTTCGCTGACGGCGATGCGCGTGCTAAACAACAGGCCGATCAGCATCTTCAGATTCCACAATTCTGGTCTCACATCGTAACGACGCTCGATGGCTTCCAGCTTTCGTAATCGCTCCTTTGAGTCCGATTCATCCATTGCCACGTTGATTTCATCGAGCATTCCGTTGAACACGAACATGGAAGGGTTCGGATCAAATGCCCACTGCAATGCAACCTTCCGGCCAATGTCTTCGCCTGAGATGCGCCCCTGATGAAACATGACCATCGCGTCGAGGGACATCAGCCGTTCACCAAGGTCAATCACCTCTTTCATCGGTTGAAACTCCGGCAGTTCCGATAGTCGACTTCGATATTCAATGGCCTGCTGTGCGCTGAGTTGGCCACTGAGTATGATCTGCTCGTCACCAACAGAGGCAATCGCAGACTCTGCGTAAGCGACCAACTGCCCGATGAGAGTCGGATGCTCGGAAACCAATCGGGACAATCGATGTCCGGCGAGTGAGAGATCGACCGCTCGCGAGATGTCACCGTTCTGGATTGCAAGCATCGTTTTCATCAAGAGAATTCGTGTTGCGTCCCTCGTTTTCTGTGTTAATTCCAGTGTTACGAACAGCAAACCGGCATCTTCGGGCGAAACAAGCGGCGAGTAGTACCGAGGTTGGTCTGATGCTGCCAGGATCGCTGCCATCGGTTCTTCGTTGCGCTGCACCCATTTAGAAAACTCCGGAAACTCATCCGCTGACCACGGGCGAGTCATCGCCTCGCTCCTCATGACTTCCAGACGATCCATCTCACTCGGATTTGTCCGCCAATCCGATCCGTTCTGTTCCATGTACGTCAGGAAGTCGATGTAGTAGTCCCCTTCGAATGGAGGCAACTCGATGCCGAGTTGTTGGAAGTATTCCTCGCGGATATCTTCGTTGATGATGCTGGGGCCGAAGGCGTGGATGAGGTCGACCGCTGCGTTCTGGTCTGGGGTGACGCCTTTCGACCATTGCTCGTTGAGGTACGCGGCGTAGTCCGGCGTGCCGTCCTCTTTGAGGGGGCCGTCGATATAGGTCGTCTCCGGCCCAATCTGCACGCGGATCGGCATCAGGTCGACACCGACCCGCAGCATGATCAGCACCGTGATCGCGATCCCGATCAATCGCTTACCAGTCACCCACGAACGGCGAGGCGGCTCTGTGTCAGTGAGATCGTTGGACATCAAGTGTGACTCTCGCAGGGGCAAATGGCGAATCGAGATCAAGACATACGCCGAACCAGTGTCCGCAGATCAATAGAATCGTGCAAGAACGTCTGGTTTGTCACAGTTCGCAGCGTCGATCTGCGATCGACCGCTATTGAGAGTCAGATTCATTTATGCATTCCGCGGGGTGGCCGGGTCTGACCAACGAGAAGGCCCGGATCGGTGAACGCAGGGCCATCCGCTTCGCTCCTGACCCTGCCACCCTTTCCGACTCCGCATAAGTCCAACTGACTCTGGGTAAACGATCGGGCACGCGTCGTTTGGCGATCGTTCGCAGACCGGTTGTATTCCCCCCTTGACATCTCAGACGCTTTGTCTGACACTGACCTCAGTCAATCTGTCTGAGAAAGGGAGGCACGGATGACGGACAAGCCGCGAGATGTGACGGACTCGGAACTGGACGTGCTGGAGGTGCTCTGGGAGCAGCCGGACGCGACCATTCGGGAGATCACCGAAGCCATTTACGAGGAGTACTCGCCGTCAGCTCATGCGACGGTGCAGAAGTTGCTGGAGCGGCTGGAGGCGAAGGGATGTGTGAGCCGTGACCGGTCGGGGTTCGCTCACCGGTTCCGGGCCGACATCGCGAGGGATGAACTCATCGACCGGCAGTTGGCAGCGGTGGCCGAGAAGTTATGCGACGGCTCGCTGACGCCCCTGCTCCTGCATCTGGCCGGACGGACAAATCTGACCGCCGCTGAACGCAAGCAACTGCGAAAGCTCATCGACAGCACCAAAACTCGCCGGAGGGCCGACTGATGTCAGTACCCGACCCTGAACTTGTGACGACACTGCTCTCCAACGCGGTGCTGGTCGTGCCGCTGGCGTTGCTGGTGGCGATCGTGTGCCGCTTCGTTCGCAGGCCTGCGGTCGCGTGGTGTCTGTGGGCGATGGTGCTGCTGAAGTTCGTGACTCCAGCATGGTATCCGCTGCCAGTGGAAGACCTTGCCACGGCGTTGATGCCGACGGAGGATGTTTCGCAGTTGGAAGAGAGTGAGCTGCCCGATGTGCCCCTGCTCACGTCCGCTGCACCGGTTGCGGTGCCGTTGCCTGAAGTTGACGAGCCGCCGACGTTGATCGAGCAACTGGCGATGTCGCAGTTGTACGAGTCACTGCACAGACCGTTGCCTTTCGTTGGAGAGACAGAGTTCCCTGAAGATCTGCCGCCGTTCGAGTTGTTTCTGGTTGAGCCGGTCGAGACGCTTGCGGGTGGCACGCCACGACCAACGGAAAGGGCGTGGTCAGCGCTGGGGGAAGAATCGGTTGCTCAAGAAGCGTTCGCCACGTCCTTCCTGGCGTCAGGGCGTGCCACCCCGGAGAGCATGCCGGAGGAGGAACACGCGCGAAGCGGGAGTTTTGTGGGAAGTGCGTTCTCAAACTGGAGTTTGGGAACGAGCCTCTTTGTTCTTGAGTGCGTTTGGATTGTGGGAAGCGTCGCCCTGCTCTGTCTGACGTTCTTGCGGGTGTGGCGGTTTCAGCGGTTGGTCCGGCGGGCAGAGCCAGCGACTGCGGAACTCACTCACACAGTGCAGAAGATCGCGACCCGGTTGGGATGTCGACGTGTGCCGGAGGTGCGGGTGACGTCGGGGCGGGTGCCGCCCCTGTTGTGGGTCGTCGGCTGGAAGCCTGTCGTCTTGCTGCCGACCGGACTGCTCACACAACTCGATGACGAGCAGCAGTCGGCCTTGCTCACGCACGAGCTGGCTCATTACGCGCGGCGTGATCACTGGACCCGCTGGTTCGAGCTGGCCGTCCGCTGCCTGTACTGGTGGCATCCGGTCGCGTGGTTGGCCGGTCACCGACTGCGGGAAGCCGAGGAGCAGTGCTGCGACGCCTGGGTCGTCTCGCTCACCCCCGACGCAGCCCGTCCCTACGCCAACGCCCTGCTGACGACGCTCGACTTCCTCAACCCACCGGACCAACCGGTCCCCGCTCTCGCCAGCAGCATCACCCCCCACCGCCGCTCACTCCACCCTTTCCACCGGAGGCTGACCATGATCCTCGAAGACCACCCGTCCCCGACCCTCACCTGGACCTCCCGCCTGTGTTTGTTGGCTATGGCTGTGATTGTGCTGCCGTTGTCACTCGTTGCCGTTGGGGACGATGAGTCTTCTGCCAGTCCCTCGACGAGTATGGAATCACCGGCCATTCTTTTAGAATCTGAGATTCAACAATCTGAGATATCAGATGACATCGAAGTGACGCCGAGCAACGATGACCAAACCGACGAACGGCCTCAAGACAGTCTAGAGGTCGTCTTCTCACTCAAGAACATCACTGTCGGCGATGTGATCAAGGCATTGAATACACATTTCGCAGATGCCGACGTAAAACCATCAGTGACTGTGGTTGAGTCAATCACAGACGAACCGTCACCGGGCGAACAGATCAAGGTCAGACTGAAGCCAGAGCAGAAGGACGCCGTGGCGAAAATTATTGCCCATTTGGAAGAGCGTTCAGGTTGGACAAAGATGGGGCGACTCCCATTTGGTCAGCATGTCGTCGTCTATCCCATTGAGCAAGACTCGGGAGCCCGCGCAATTGGACTCATCAAGCTTCACTTTCAGGAGACGGAGAGACCGCCCGACTCTTCCTTCGACAAGGATAAGAACCATCTGATTGTCCGCGGCACGGAAGCTCAGCACGAAGTTGTGACGAACATCGTGACGACACTTCGCCGCGATACGGAAGATTCGTACGACACGATCGACGTGGCGCGAGTCCAATACGAGATGCCGGAAGAGCTGGCGATAGCGTTCGAAGACTTCATCAAAAAAAACGCCAATGCGTTTGACGTCCTTGATGTCACCTACGGATCGCATCGCCGCCGATCAGAAGCGAATGGCTCAAGCGTCTCGTCGTACTGGGCACTCACCGTCACTGCTACCGAGGAATTGCAGCAATGGATCGGGAACTTCATCGGCGCATTCATGGATCCAAAGCAGCCTCAGGACAAGGTTGGAGACGACCTCAACACGATGACTCTTGCACGAGCAACATACGATATCGGGTTCGAGCAGAAAGTCTTCGTCGAAGTCCCCTATACAGACGAGCATCCCCTTGATGGGAAAGCTCCACTGCCGCGGTTTCGCAGAGAGACTCGCACGATCAAACGTGTCGCCACCGAACTGGTTGATTTGTTGAAAGCCATCCCGTCAGGCGGCCAGTATCCAGTGCTGCTTGTCAAATCGAATGCAGCGACTCTCACGGTCACGACCACGCCGGAGTTTCAGGAGGCGCTCGGCAAGTTCATCGCCTTCCTCAAGGAGCGGGCACCGGCAGACGACGTACTCAAAACCCACCAAGACGCGCAATCCATAATCTTACCAGAACTGAGAGATCCTAATGACGAGGCAAGTCGCACAAACAAGGCCATAATCATGGTCAAGCAGGCACGCAAGGCCTTGAATGACGGAGATTTTGGATTGGCGAGAAGGTCAGCCCTCTTTGCACAAAAACTGACTGCAGACTACGGACTCTTTAGCGATCGGCCTGAATATGTGCTGAAAGAGATCGAGAAGCTCGAAGCGAGCCTCAAGACCAAACGGCAAAACGAAGGTCGCTTGGGAGAAGTCATGATCGGTCATGCTGGTGACTCTCTCTGTATACCCGAGCAGCAGTTGGCGTCGCTGCGGATGCAGGAGCGGATGATTGGGGCGGAGCTGACCACCATCAACAATGCGATACAGAAAGGAGGCAATCGCACGGCCCTCTCGCTGCTGATCGGTCGCAATCACGCTGACAACGCCATAACTCGCAAGCTGGTCGAGATGTTGGGGCAAGCAATCGAACTGGAACAAGAGAAACAGCAACTGCTGAACAATCACAGTATGCAGCATCCAGCCGTCTTGTCGGTACAGGCGAGAATCGACGCCCTTCGCGAAATGATGGGCCTGCCTGCCGGCAAAGAGACGCAACTCACTGAGCTGCTCATCATCCACGTCGAGTCGCTGAAGCTGCAGCAACAACTGCTGCGTGAATCGATCGAGGCGTTGGAAGAGTCGCAGGCGGAGAGCAAGGCTGAGGCGGACGCAAAGCAAAGTTTCAAACGGGTCGAAGAGCAGCTGTCACCATTGCTCAGCAAGGAAGCCGAGTTGCTGAAGTCTCACGGTCCGGAGCACCCCGAGGTGATTTCGGTTCAGAGAAAGATCGAGATGACACGAGAGTTTTTGCTCCAGGATTTTGATGACGAGATCTCTGACGACTCACCACTCAAACTCCTGCAACTTGAGGTCGAACGGCTGCAAGATGTCATCAGGAAACTGGAAGCCGCACATCCCACAGACGACGCATTGCCGAACAACACCCCGGATGAATTCAAGCCTCGGGACGAGGAACAATCGAGCAACAACAGCGAACGCGAACAACTCGACAGAAAGCTTCGTGAACTCGAAGCCGACATCAAGGCTGGTGCCAGATTTGTCCAAGTGATCAAAGGCGGGCTTAAAGCGGGAGGTGAGCTGGAAGGAGTGCGACGGTTAATTGCTCACATCAACTCTGATCACTTCCGAAAGAGCCTGCTCGACCAAGGGTTTACCGACGATGACTACGAAGGTTGGCGCGATGTATACATGTTGCTGCTAAAACCCATCCTGCGTCACCAGGAACTTTTGCAGGTACGCAATCCAGACCGGGAGATTGTTCGAAAAGTTGAAAGAGACGTTCAGCAAGAACTGGATGTCATCGGAGCCACCGAATGGCGCAGCGTGAAAAAACCTCAGTACATGCAGGTGTTTGTCGATTTTCTTGAAGAATCAGGAAGTACTCAGCAACGTCTGTTGGAGAATCTCAAACGCCAAAGACGTGAACTGGAGGACGCTACCGAACGCGAGCGTCTCGACGCGGAGGCGTTCTTCTAAGCCATTGATGATGGCTATCGAGAGGGAGGAACGATCGAAGCCGCTCGCCGGGCACTCGCGTATCAAACATCAGAGGAGGTTCGACAGCGGCGGCTGGATGCCGGAGCGACGGCTCGAGAAATCGACGAATCGACCGAACCGTTCATCAAGCTCTTTGAATTGATTATCACTCAACAGGAACTCATCAAGGAGAATCGCAAGCAGGAACTGCGCTTAGTCGAACGTAACATCGAGGGGCAACTGGATTCCCTCGGATTGGCGACGCTCCCAATTGAACCGGAAGGCGAGTACTTCTGGTCACTGATCAACCTGATGCGGTCTGCAGAGGATGACAGCAAGTAGCAAACCGTGGTCCCCATCCGAACGTTGCGATCATTTGATGTATCGACCGATTGCCGGTCAACAAATGCCTCAGGCGATGAGGACCACGGATGACACGGATGGACTGTAACGTGTCCGAATATGAATCCGTGCAATCAGTGAAATCCGTGGTTCAAATCATTCCCAAGCCGACGGCTTTGCCGTCGTGCCGGGTTGGGGCCACTTCCAGGGCAATCGCATGTTCAAGCCGCCGGAAATGGCTGGAAAACACAGATGCTGTCTGTAGCTGGACTCTCCAGAATTCAGACTTCGTCGATGGCAGCAGACGTGACGGCTGAATTCTGGCGAATCCAGCTACATTGGACGTGCGATTGCCCTCGGGCCACTTCCAGCTTTGTTCGACGGCGGGGCCGTCGACTTGGGATGGTTTAGGAACTGGTATCGGCGGGGTGAGTCATCGTCTCGGCGATGATGCGATCCAGCAATGCGGCGACGTTGTTGGTGAAGTGGTCGAGGAGGATGGCTCCCTTCTCTGCCGTCGCTGCGGCTGGGTCGCCGATGTAGCCGAGGGTGGAGCGGTCTTTGGTGATCCAGGCTCGAATGGCCGGTTCGCTGGGCATCTTCTGTGTGATCGGTTGCAGGTCGGAGATGTCGCCGACGAGGTGCGGGTGGAGATGCAGGATCATGGACGTCTCCCACTCGCCGGCGTGTGCCATCCGTTGTTGTGAGAAGTCAGCACCGCTCGGCGGGTCGCCTGCGTCCCAGTAGGTCATCGAGTAAAGGAGCATGTCGTCTCGTTCCCGCAACTCCTGACGGACCTCGAAGAGCGCTTGCGAGGCAGGCACGACGTTGCCGCCGTGTCCGTTGATGAGCACGATGTTGCGGAAGCCGTGCGTAAGCATGTTGCGGGTCATGTCCTTGAGCATGTCGAGATACGTCCGGGGGGCAGCCGTCATGGTGCCGGGGAAGTCCAGGTGATGCTCTGAGTTGCCCAGCCACATCAACGGCGCGAACAGGATGCGATCAGACATCCGCTCTTCCAGACGACGCATGATCTCGCCGAGCAACAGACTGTCGGTGAAGACCGGCATGTGCGGGCCGTGCTGTTCGAGGGCCGCGATTGGGATGACGACCGGCGTCGAAGAAGGAAGTGCCTCAACCTGCGTCCACGTCATTTCAAACAGTTGCATGGGGATTCTCTCAAGAAACAAGAGTTCGATACGAACAGCAGGATATACGAATCCATTGCCCGTTTGGCAGAGTACCAACGCATGACAGCCCTGACGATCGCGGAGCGGTCCAGCTACAATCGGCTCAGGCGACCGATCTGTGATTCCTGCCTGCCCTGTTTGGTGCCCATGCCTTCGCGTTCCATCGATCTCGATCAGCCGGTGGCTTACCGCTGCGTGTGCGGAGAGGTCGTGCAGATCGATCCGACCGATGGCGGGGAGTGTGATCGTTGCGGGCGGTCTTACACGGGTGATGTCGTCAGCGCGATCAACTCGGAGACGATCGTGTTTGATGGGGCGGTTCCCGAGGATCTGCCGCCGTCGATCGAGCCGGGGGACGATCCGCTGCTGGGCACGAGGTTGCATCACTTTCAGATCATCAACCGGATCGGCCAGGGAGGCATGGGGGCCGTCTACCGGGCGCTGGATGAGTCGCTGCAACGATATGTCGCCCTGAAGGTCATTCGCACGCCACCTCAGCAGGACGAGCAACCGGATGCGTCGCCGCACGTCGAACGGTTGCTGCAGGAAGCGCGGGCACAGGCGCGGGTCAAGCATCCGAATGTTGTGCACATTTACTACGTCAGCGGCGACACGGACCCGCCCTTTCTGGCGATGGAACTCATCAACGGCGAGACACTCGCAGACCGATTGTCGCGCGGACCGCTCGGCTTTCGTGAGACGGTCGACATTGCGATCGAGATCGTACAGGCACTTCGGCAAGCAGCCCTGCAGGACATCGTCCATCGCGACATCAAGCCGTCCAACATTCTGCTGGAGAACGGACAGACGGTCCGGCTGTCGGACTTCGGCCTCGCAGAGCGTGTGTCGTCGGGAGCATTGACCTCGAAATCAATCGCGGGGACCCCCAACTATCTGTCGCCCGAGGCATGTCAGGCACAGCCGACCGATCATCGCAGCGACATGTACGCCGTCGGCGTGATGCTGTTCGAGATGACGTTCGGTCGACTGCCGCACACGGTGACCACCGGCAAGATCAACGACCGCATTCGAGCTCACCGCGAGGCACCGGTCGAGTTCCCCGAGCCGTGGCCTCAGGAACTCCCCGAACGCTGGCACGAGATTCTCCAGCGATTGCTCGCCAAGGACCCCGACGATCGTTACTCGGACTATCGTCAACTGTTGATCGATCTGGAGTCGGTGCGACCGGTCGACCTGCCGCCAGCGGGTGCAGCTGTGCGTGGTCTGGGATACGCCGTCGACCTGCTGCTCGTGGCAGCGGTGCAGGCGTTGATGTTCGCGCCGTTTGAGATCCTGTCCGACTGGCTCAATGATGCGATCCTGCCGGGCATGCTGGCTGCCGGGTTGAGCGTTGTCGCGCCGTTCCTCGCGATGGGTGTGCAAGGCCGCTGGAAGACGTCGCCCGGCAAGATGCTGATGCAAACCCGCATCGTCGACGAGCATGGTCTCACGCCGAGTCAAGCCGTCCTCTCTGCGCGAACGGTCGCCCAGTTCCTCCCCATCTGGGCGGGCGCGATCTTTCACATCTTCGAGTCCATCGGTCTGGGTGCGCTGGGATGGATTGTCTGGCCAACCGCATACGTCGGCTGGGGGCTGGACATGCTCGTCGGCTTCATCCGCATCGACCGCCGCACCCTCCACGACCTCTTCTTCGGCACCCGCGTCGTGCTCGACACTGCTGGTCGCAGAGCGGAGTGATCCTCTTTCGTGGTGCCGCATCCCCCTTCTCCCTCCGGGGGAGAGGGACAACGCAGCGACCCATCGTGCATCGTGAGCAACTTCTGGTACACTGACATCACCCAATCCTTCGGCTCTTCAGGAGAACGTGATGCTGGGCATTCTTGGACGTTCGCAGCGGACTTGTCAGGGGTGGACACGCAGGCATCTGCTGCAGGCGGGCGGTGCCGGACTGTTTGGCATGTCGCTGCCACGACTCCTCGCCGCTGAAGACCTCGGCACGGCTCACGAGCCTCGGGCCAAGTCGGTCATCTTTCTGTTGCTGTTCGGCGGGCCGAGTCAGCTGGAAACGTTCGACATGAAGCCGGAGGCGGCGGACACGATTCGGGGTCCGTTCGAGCCGATCTCCGCCCGCACGCCCGGTCTGCGGATTTGCGAACATCTGCCGCTGACCGCTGACGTCTCCGACCGGTTTGCCGTCGTGAAAACGATGAGCCACGATTTCAACGATCACAGCGGCGGCGGTCATTACCTGCAGACGGGGCATCGCTGGCATCTCCCCATTGGCGGCGGTTTCAATGTCACGCCCAATGACTGGCCGTCCATTGGCTCGGTCGTCGACTGCGTCACCCAACAACGGGAAGGTCTACCAAAGACGATGCCCAACTATGCGGTGCTCCCCAATGCGCTCGGGGCTCTGCAGGAGTACAACATCATGCTCAAGCGGCCGGGCGAGACGGCGGGCTGGCTCGGACGCCGTTACGATCCGTTTGTCACCCGCATCCAGAAACGGGACAAGGACGACAACCCCTACTGGCGTGACTGCACCGATGAGGAACTCACCTTCCAGGTCGACGGCATGCAGACCCGCGAGGCGCTCACACTCGACCGGCTCGATCGTCGCCGTTCGCTGTTGACGCAGTTCGACGATGCGCAGGCGACTGTCTCCGAGGCAGCCGTCTCAACGTACGACCAGTATCAACAGCGGGCCCTGTCACTCGTCACCGCACCACAGGCACGCGAAGCACTCGACGTCACCCGCGAACCGGACAAGCTGCGTGACCGCTACGGCAGGCATCTGTTCGGGCAGTCCTGTTTGATGGCACGGCGACTCGTCGAAGCGGGGACACGGTACGTCACCGTGCATTATGACTGTGTCGACGGCTACAGCTGGGACTCACACACGCACTCCAATGACGTACGTGATCACCTCATTCCCACGCTCGATCAGGCCTACTCGGCCCTGCTGCTCGACCTCGAAGACCGGGGCCTGCTGGATGAAACGCTCGTCGTCTGTCTGGGTGAGATGGGCCGCACGCCGAAGGCGAACGCCAACTGGGGCCGCGGTCACTGGAGCACGCTCTTCCCCGCCCT
>JAGQPX010000214.1:0-3897 GCA_020426505.1 Planctomycetaceae bacterium
GCATCTGACGAAGTACATCGTGCAGACGCACGTTGCGGCCTATCGCCACGGGCTGCGGATCGTCGACAGTCATGCGGAGAACACGTACCGCATCGAGACACCGCTCGGTCCACTGTTTCCGGATCGCCGGCTCACAATCGTCAGTCCGATCGGCAGCCGATTCACCAACTGCATTGAGCTGGACAACAGCACCGAATCACTCGTCTCAGCCACCAGCGTCGACAGCATCGAACTCAAGATCAAGAAGTATCTCCACGATCTGGCCGCCTGCAATTACGGCTACCGCGTGCAGTTCGTCGTCACCCGTTCCAGTCGGCGTGCACAGCACATTCGTCAGCTGGTGATGCGACATCAACCTCAGGTGCGGTTTGCACCGTTCTATGTGGTCTCCCTTGACGAGTATTTGTCCGCCGAGAATCCGTTCCTGAAGCCGATCTTTGCGTCAGCGAATGCCAAACGGATTGGTCTCTTGCGGGTGGAAGCGGCTTCGCTGCTGCAGCATAAGAACAAGCAGCCTGCCACTTTGCTGCCAGCTCCCGCCCTATGCTAATCTCACTTACAGTTGGCAGTCCCGTGGCTCTGATGGTGTCGAGCATGGCTCACCACTCCGGCTTTCGGACTGGTCCTGCACTGCCGAGCCGATGGAAGGACACAACCAGGAAGTTCCGCTGGCGAACCCGGCAGATTCAAAGGTGGGATTTTCCTGTGGTCCGAGTTTCTGCATGCTGATCGCTGTCAGTGACACACCGGCCAATGAGAGGGGACCGCGTCATACCAAGCCGATCCTCTCCGCCATTCACAAGGCGACCTGTCGCAGTGAATCGGTGTCATTCCTCTTCGCGTCTCACGAGGAAGCGGCCGGATTGTATGTGCGGTTTCCCAACCGGCTGACTTCTCTCGTGAAGGGGCAGTTTCACGCCAAGTATCCGGATTGCGATATCGAGTCGCTGTCTGAGGATGCTCTGGATACTCCATCCGGCCATGAGGTCTGGAGTCTGACACTCCGGCTGCGGCCGGAGCTGTTTCCGATCGTCCGTTACCAGCAGTACGAGGATGCCGTGCAGGCGGAACTGGATGATCCGGTGGGAGGCGTGCTGCAGGCGGTGGCTCCACAGGGGCTGCCGGTGCGGACAATGATCGAACTGAGTGTCGTTCCGGTGTCCCGTCGACGTCGACAGTCGGCCCAGCGGGCCGTCGAACGGTTGTCGAACCGTCGACTGTTTCGTGAGTCTCGCCGCATGGCTCAGTGGTATGCGGCTGCCGTCAGTAGCCGGTCGCGTTATGGACGAATGATGGCAGCCATGTTCGCGATGCTGTTCGCCCGCAGACGAGTCGAACGGCAGACGGGGGATGAACTCGATCGAAGTTCCTCCAGGCTGCATGACAGTGAGAAGGATCTGCAGGCTGCTGCCGTCAAACTGGGACAGCATCTGTTTGAGTGTGAGCTGCGGATCACGGCATCCGCATTGCCGGAGCATTCATCGGAGGCTCAGCAGCGTCTCCACGAGATTGTGGCCGTACTCAACAAGTTTACCATTCCCCGGCTGGCTCTGTTTGAGGTGTCGAAGATGCGGAAAGGGGAGCGTCGGCAGCCGCGACGCGGCTTTCTGCTGTCGGATGAGGAACTGGCGACCCTCTGGCATCTGCCGACTAAAGGAGTGCGTGATGCAAACCGTCAGACGACGGTCTGGCGGCGGCGGGAGCCGCCTCAGGAGTTACCCCTCAAGGAAAGGGAGGGGGCTGTCTGTGAACTGGGGCGGCTGGCTTTTCAGGAGCGGCGAGACCGCTTTGGCATTCGGGAGGATGACCGGTTTCGGCATCTGTTCATCTGCGGCAAGACCGGGAACGGCAAGAGTACCGTGCTGCGGAACTCGATCGTGTCCGACATGCAGGCAGGGAGGGGAGTGGCGGTCGTCGATCCGCATGGGGATCTGGCTGACAGTGTCCTGGCTGCCGTGCCCCGTGAAAGGACGAACGATGTCATCCTGTTCGATCCGGCGGACTGGGAGTATCCGGTGAGCCTCAACCCACTTGATGTCCGGCCGGAGATGGCCGCACTGGCGTGTGACGGACTGGTGAGCACGTTCGAGAAGGTGTTCGGGACCGGTCTGCATACGCCGCGACTGAATGACATTCTCTGGAACACGACACTCGCGCTGATGCTGGCCGGTCGGTCGACGCTGGTCGACCTGCTGCGGATGCTCGGTCCCGATGAGGCTTACCGGGCCGACGTCCTCAGCCGGGTGCGTGACCCGATGGTGCTCCACTGGTGGGAGACCGAGTTTCCGCTGCTGCAGGCGCAGCAGAAGGGACGGGAGACCGATCCGTTCGGCTCACTCAAGAACAAACTGCGGCAGCTGCTGACGACACCCGTCATTCGCCACATTGTCGCTCAGCCGGAGAATCGCATCGATTTCCGCCGGGCGATGGATGAGGGGCAGATCCTCATCGTCAATCTGTCCAAAGGCCGGCTGGGGGAGAAGACATCGTCGTTCCTGGGCTCGCTGATCGTGACTCAACTGCAACTGGCCGCGATGAGCCGGGCTGATGTGCCGGAAGAATCGCGGAGACCATTCTTCCTGTATGTGGATGAGTTTCACAATGTGGCCACGTCCAGCTTTGCCTCAATTCTCAGTGAGGCCCGCAAATTCAAATTGGGGCTCTGTCTGGCGACACAGTTTCTCGACCAGGTCGAGGAACGGACACTGCAGGCCGTCTTCGGAAATGTCGGCAGCCTGATGAGCTTCGCGGTCGGTCCCGATGATGCGCGACGGCTGGCCACACAGCTGGGGAGCGGCGTGCGTGAGGAGGATCTCATCGCATTACCGAAGTACCGGGCCTATCTGCGGCTGATGATCGACGGGGTGTCACGCACGGCCTTCTCGATGGAAACGATCGAACCGGAACAAACGGGGAGTGACGACCGGGCGGATCTGGTCCGCCGGCAGTCGCGTCGCCGGTATGCCCTGCCGGTGATACAGGTCCAGCACCAGCTGGACAGACGGATGACAGCTGCCGCTGTCTGACGGGGTGCCATCAGATCTGAGCGGGAAGCCCCTGTTTCCCATCCATCGGAGATCGTGGGCAAAATGCGTGACAATCGGCGTGATTTCGGGCAGACTATTCCTGTGACCGGCATCTCTGACACGCATCGGCTGATGACTCACCTCACGCAAAAGGGCTTCTCCACTCAGCAGGCGGAGGCTCTCATCGAGGCGGTCCAGGAGATCGACCTGAGTGACGTGGCCACACGGCAGGATGTGACTGAGATCAAGCATGAACTGGAGAAGCTCGAACTGCGATTGACGCTCAAGCTGGGGACCGTGATGACAGCCGGCATCGGCGTGCTGGCTCTGCTCAAGTACTTCGGCTGAGTCATGGCTTACGGTCTTACGTTCAGCGAACGGTTCTTTCTGACTGGCGATCCGGACGACATGGAGCGATCAGAGCGGCCAAAATGTGTCTATCAGGCCCTCTTGAGCATGCGACAGGAGACGTGGGATCAAATGGCGAGAGACGTGTTCGGCTGCGATCCTGCGCGACTCGATCCGTTCACCGTCCTGGAACAGGTTCGTGAGACCGACACGTGCAGCAATCTCGACAGTCCGGTGCAGGTCTGGATCGATGCGGAGGGGTGGTATGACGTCCTGGTCTACGACGAACCGGATGAATCGCGTGACAGCAACCTGGAATGGTGGCATGGTGTCCAGGAATGACACTTGCCCCCTCATGACTTGGCTCGCGAATTCTTCTTCCATGACGTCAACCGGCAGCACCTGCAACTCCTCGATGAGGCGGTCCGTCAGTCGGGTCTGAGTCGTGGTGAGGTGTTCGCCGATTTCCTCCAGATGGGGGTGTGTGCACTCTCCGGAGGACAACTTGAAGATCAGTACATGG
>JAGQPX010000214.1:3923-4482 GCA_020426505.1 Planctomycetaceae bacterium
AGCCGGGCAAACGGAGCTGCGACACGCTCGCCCAGCTGTATGGCTCGGTGATCGACGCGATGGAAAGCGACTGCCGGGAGGGGATGCAGGATGTGCTGGGAGATCTCTTTGAAGGGGCCGTGAGCTATGGCGAGAACGGTCTTTACCTCTCACCGATGCCGATTTGCCGGGCCATCTCACTCGCCACCGTCGGAGAGGAAGAAGATCAGTATCGAATCAAGAGTGTGTGCGATCCGGCCTGTGGCTCGGGACGCATGCTGATGGCGGTGGCCGAGCGATACCCGCATTGGGAATATGTCGGGGTCGACGTCGATGTGAGGGCCGTCCGCATCGCGGCCATCAACCTGGCCCTGCGGAACATCTATGGGTATCTGATCCACGGCAACAGTCTGTCTCTCGAAACCCAGCGTGTGTATCGTACCGGCTTTAATGGCAAAGGTGTCGTCCGCGAAATACCGCCAGAGTCGTGTCCCTACGCACCGAGTCGTCCATCGCGGACACATCGCCAAGCGACTGCACGCGATGAGTCTGCGGTGAAAGTCATTGAGCACCAGCGGGC
>JAGQPX010000215.1 GCA_020426505.1 Planctomycetaceae bacterium
CGATGCCGCCGACGCCCCAGCCGAGGACGCCGAGGCCGTTGATCATCGTCGTGTGTGAGTCGGTCCCCACGAGTGAATCGGGGTACGCGACACCATCTGCGGTGAGCACACCCTTGGCGAGGTATTCGAGGTTGACCTGATGCACGATGCCGGTCGCCGGCGGGACGACACCGAAGTTCTGAAAGGCCTGCTGGCCCCACTTGAGGAACTGATAGCGTTCCTGATTGCGCTCGAACTCTTTGTCGACATTGAACTGAAGGGCGAGTTGAGTCGCGAACTGATCGACCTGCACGCTGTGGTCAATGACGAGATCGCACGGGACGAGTGGGTTGATCTTGTTGGGATCGCCCCCCATCCGTTGCATGGCCGAGCGCAGGGCAGCGAGGTCGACGACGGCCGGCACGCCGGTGAAGTCCTGCAGGACCACGCGGCCCGGCTTGAACGCGATCTCTTCCTGCTTGACGTTTGTCGCGTCCCAGGCGGCGAGATTCTTCACGTCGTCCTCGCTGACGATGTAGTTATCACAGTTCCGCAGGCACGATTCGAGCAGCACTCGGATCGAGAAGGGGAGCGTGGCGATGTCGCCCAAACCATCATCAGCGAGTTTCTGGAGGCGGTGGATCGTGTACTCGCCAGCGGCGGTCGAGAGGGTTGCTTCGGCAGCGAAAGGGTTGCCGGACATCGTTCAAACTCCGAAGTTTTCTGGGAACATGGATCGTCACAGGCTTGATCTTAGCAGAGATCGCGAACGTGACTACACAGGGGACGCTGTGTGATCGCCAAACGTTGACAGAACCGACAATCGAGGCGGGCGCCCGCATGTCACGCGTGACTGGGGTGCAACAAATCGTCAGTGAATTCGCACTTCGAGAATCCGGGCGTGGTCAATTCCGTTGGTCGATGTTGCAAGAATCCGGACCGCACGAGTGATGGTTCCTTCCGGAAACGTGTGGCGTCGCAGTCGCTGATAATTGCCGACAACCTCGCACACCGTTCGCCAGCCTCCCTGATCGTCGATCTGCACCGCGTAGTCGCTGACCGTTTCCGGCTGAGGGCGCCCCCACGACATCCGGGAGGTGTACCCATCGTGATGACTGAGCGTCAGATGTCGATGAAGGCCCGTGTCGAACGTCAACTGAATTGTGGTCAGCGATTGAGGTTCATCCCACTCGAATTGGATCCAAGCGGGCAGCTCATTTGCCGTCGACATCCAACGGTGCGACCCGGCAGATGTGCGCCCCGCGGGCACACCCCGGCTTCCATGAACACTGCGAGTCTGCCCTGAGACGACGCTCACAGCCGGCCCATCCAACTGTTCGCTTGATGCAGTGATGTGCGCGATTCTCGCCAAGTCATTCGACAACTCGTTTCGCCGACAGATCAGAAACGCGTCATCTTGCAGGAGTCGCTGTTGTATGTCAGACATCAAGGATTCGTCCTCGGCGATTCTCTCCGCAGGAACTCCCTTTGAAACACCCAATGCGGCAGCCGTGCCGACGCCCTGGCCGACGACTGCACAAGTCGCCATCACGCGGGTCGACGAGAATGCCACATGCGTCGCCGACATGTTTCGCCCTGCGAACATCAGATTGGAGACGTCACGAGAGACGCAACACCGCAATGGAATGTCATACAGATAAGGTAGATCGTGCTGGACACACGGTTGCTCGTCAGGAGCATCCACTCCAGCCGGAGGATGCAGGTCCATCGACCAACCTCCATAGGCGATTGCGTCCGGAAACTCACGCGAGGCCTCCAGGTCCCGTTGCGTCAGAGCATGTTGCCCCATGAAACGTCGGCTTTCGCGTTTCCCCGGAAGAAAGCCGATCCAGTCAAGGGCCCAATGCGATGCCTGAAATGGATCTTCGCCCGGCGGTGTGCCAAATGGGCCGTTCTTGATGTGATTCCAAACTCCCAGAGTAACAGCAAGCAGTTCGTCTCGAATGGTTTCGTTGTCCTTGATCGTATCGAGTTTGCCGCCCCACTCGGCCCACCAATAGCCGTACTCATGAGCCCGCTCCTCTTCGCCGGGGGCTGCGTACAACCTTAACCGGAGGTCTTCCTTACCGAATGTCCGCACCCATTCCGGAGCGACATAGGGCATCGGGCGGTCATGCTTGCGAGTGGTGATCAGAATCGTGGAGCCCAACTGGAACGAATCCGACTCGTCCTGAGCCAATCGTTCGTGAAACTGCTCACGACTTTCACGTCCGCGCATGAACCCTGCACCCGCCTCGAATGCGAGTCGTCCGTCGCCCGTACAGTCAACAAATGTGACAGCCCGAATGTGAAACCGGTCTTCGGTGCTCTGACGGTCAGCGATCGCAAACTCGATCTCGTTCCCGTCACCCTCACGCATGCTCACACCGGTGACGGTCGTATTGAGCAGCAACGTCAGGTTCGGCTCGGCTCGACACTTCTCGTACAGGATCAGGTCGAACATTGACGCGGATCGCTGGGGATTCCGGACACAATTCTCCAGACGAATCTCCTCAATAATGCCACCTTCGCGGGCCTCGGTTTCCAGCTCGACTCCACGTTCGAAGCTGCCCGTGCCGTTCGCGCCGACAATGTGCATCCGCACTTCGCTGGACGCGTTCCCTCCAAGGACGGGACGGTCCTGACACAGAATCACGTTCGCACCACAGCGAGCTGCCGCCAAAGCGCACGTCACTCCGGCCGGACCACCGCCGGCCACGAGAATGTCACAGTTCAATTCCTGCAGATCAGACAACAGCTGGCTCCTTCACGCGCATCGGCGACAGTGCGGGAACTCTTGGAACAACGAAGTTCTGCTGGACACACCAAGCTTATCGCGGCCACACCTGCTCAACCACCACCGGAACTTGACTGAGGCGCACGGACAAGAGGGATTTGGAGAATTCTCGAGGAGGGTGTTGACTGCCGCATCAAGTGGCAGTACATTGCCATGTGTGAATGCATTACCACATTAGTCACGCGAACGTGCTGAGCCAGCTCGAAGGAACAAGTCTGATGGCGAAGAAGAAGTCGAAGCGAGATTTAGGGGCGAGGGAACGCCAGATCATGGATGTCATCTTCGAGCTGGAAGAAGCCTCGGTCAGTGATGTGTTGGAGAAACTGGCTGACCCGCCGAGCTACTCTTCGGTCCGCACCATGATCCGCCTGCTGGAAAGCAAAGGGTTCCTGCGTCACCGCCGGGAAGGCACGAAGTACGTCTATCGTCCGACACAGTCGCGAGCTTCAGCAAGCAAGTCAGCCCTGCGACATCTGCTCCAGACCTTCTTCGGCGGCTCTGCTCCGGATGCCGTCGCGGCGATCCTCGACTCCGAACAGCTGTCGCCGGACGAACTGGCACGCATCGAAAAACTCATTGAAGACGCACAACAGGAGGGGCAATAATGAACAGCCTGATCCAACAACTCGTCGCGATGCCAGCCGGAACACCGATGGTCATCTTTCTGGATGTCGTCATCAAGGCGACATTTCTGCTCCTCCTGGCTGCTGTTGTGAATGCCTGCCTCTGGAAGCGGTCTGCGGCGATCCGTCACCGCGTGTGGTGTCTTGCGTTCTGTGGGCTGCTCGTGCTGCCGGTGTTGACGACGCTCCTGCCCAGTCTGCGGCTGCCGATTCTCCCGCAGCTCGCTGAAGCGACGGCGACTCAAGAAACTAACATCGCCAAGACCGAACCACCGCTCGCTCCGTCGGAGGCAGACATGGAACCGGTCGACTCCACCGACATGATGCCACAGCCTTTGCCGCAGGATGCGATGCTTTCTCAACCGGTTGATCGATCGAACTGGGATGCTCTGCAACCTCCCATGGTGAACGATGCGGCACCGATTGAAATCACCAAGACCGTCGTGAGCGACACCCCCGCAACTGTCTCTGAGATGCCGGAATCCAAACCATCCCAGCTCTCCTGGGGCACACTGACCGGCGGATTTTGGGCCGTCGGAGCCTGCCTGGCACTGTGGCCGTTGTTGATCGGGTCGTATCGCAACCGCTCACTTCGCCGTACGGCTGATGCGACCGGTGATGATACCCGCGATCAACTTGTGCGTACGCTGAGCGACAGTCTCGGCCTCACGCGTTCGGTCCGTCTGCTGGAGACTGGCCGCTCCATCGTGCCGATGACGTGGGGCGTGCTGCGCCCGATCGTCCTGTTCCCGGTCGCATGGCGCGAATGGTCCGCTCAGCGGCGTCGCCTCGTCCTGTTGCATGAGTTGGCCCATGTCAAACGCTGTGACGTCGCCTTTCAGCTGATCGCCCGGCTGACATGTGCCCTGTATTGGTTCCACCCAATGGCGTGGTACGCATTGCGTCGCCTGCGGATCGAACGCGAACTGGCCTGTGACGACTGCGTCCTGATGACGGGCGCCCGTCCGTCCGAGTATGCCCAGGAACTGCTGGAAATCGCTCGCAATTACCAGTCATTGGCCTTGCCGACAACTGTCGCGATGGCCCAGATCACCAGCCTGGAACAACGGATCCGCGCCGTCCTCGACCGCGCCCGCTCCCACGTCCCCCTCAGCCGCACCGCGGGACGCATTCTGCTTGCAGCGTCCGTCCTGCTGATCACCGGCGTCGCCGTCGTGAAACCAGAGCCGCGAGTCAATGTACCCGATGGGACGGCAGCCGAGCGTGAAATCGCCGCTCAAGTCGAGAAACCCGATGACGACAACCAGTCGTCGGTAACCGCAGTCCGTGATTCGTCAGTCGAAGTCACTGTCAGAGGACGTGTCCTGTTGCCCGATGGTGGGGTCGCTGCCGGTGCGACGGTGCGGGCGGGGGTGGGGATGTGGGCGATGCTTAAGCCGATTGTGGGGGCGGATTATGAGTTGCCCGTCATTGAGACTGTGACCGATGACCAAGGGCGGTTCTCGATCAGCTTCTCCAAGCAGCCTTACGGAGACCTGAGTCACTTGGACCAGCGATGGCAGGATGTCTGGAAGAGCACCCAGATTGCTGCCGGTCTGCCGGGGTATGGCGGGCAGTGGGTCAAGTTCGAGGACGTCGAAGGGGACGATGCGATCACGCTCCAACTGGTTGAGGACATGCCGGTGACGGGCCGTGTGGTCGATTTGGAAGGCCGACCAATCGCGGGAGTTGAGGTGCAGATTGGCGGAGCTGCTCGAAGTGACTCCGGCGACATCACTGCCTGGATCGATGCGGCGAAGGGGGGAGAACTCCCCTGGACGCTCCACAAACACGTGCCGCATAACATTGACCCAAAACTGATCGGCGTGCCAAACGAGGTGAAGACAGACGGAGATGGTCGCTTTGAAGTTCGTGGCATCGGACGGGAGAGAATGTTCAGCATCGTGCTCAAGCATCAATCAGTCGCATACACGAGCGCTGACGTCGTCACTCGTGAGTTCGAACCGTTTGAGCGAGTGCTCAACACGCCGCCGTTTGAAGGGAAGTCCACTGTCTACGGAAAAGAGGCTACGATTACGGTGGCTCCGTCGCGACCGATCGCTGGCGTCGTTCGCGACGCGGAGACGGGCGAGCCGATGGCGGGGGTCGCTGTCGAAAGCTACAAACGGTCCGGGTATCCCTTCTCGAACGACCGCGTGCTGAAGACCGTCACGGATGCTGAGGGTCGCTACCGCCTCACCGGCATGCCCAAGGGCGATGGCAATCAGATCGTGGCACGCCCTGACGATGATCAGCCGTATTTCATCCGGCAAGTAGACGTGCCCGACCCAACAGGCATTGATCCCGTCACGGTCGACATCGAACTGCATCGCGGCATCTGGATCACCGGCCGGGTGACGGACAGAGTCACCGGCGAACCGGTGCATGCACGGCTGTACTACCTGCCGTATCGATCGAATGAGTACACATTTGACCTGCCGGAGTTCGACGACGACGGCAACACGCACAGTGACCAGATGCGATACCAGACCGCGTCCGACGGCACCTATCGTCTCGTCGGCCTGCCGGGTCTAGCCGTCATCGGTGCGGAGAGTGTCCACAAGCAATACCGCCGAGGAGTGGGCTATGACACGCTGAAGGGGCCCAAGTACCGCGACACTGACTGGCAGGATACCTATCGAAGTCCGATCAACCCCGGTCCCAAGTGGCCGAGTGTCATGCATGAGGTCAACATCGAAGAAGATGTTGATTCATTCGTGGTCGACTTTGAGATGGACCCCGGTGAGTCGGTGTCGATCACCACACTCGACCCAGACGGTCAGCCCCTGACTGGAGTGAGGGTGATCGGTATCGGTGGATCGACGCACAGTTCTCAGTCGTTCGAGACGCACACGTTTGAGGCGGTCAACTTCAGCCCGAACGAAACGCGGACCATGCGGTTTGAAAAAGGCAATCTCGGCTGGATCGAGCGAGTGTCCGCGACGAATGCGCCTGAAGGTGGCATCATCGTCAAGCTACAGCCTCTTGCGACCGTCACCGGACGGCTACTTCACGAGGACGGAAGCCCGCTGACAGGAGCCAACATCATAGCCCTGCCGCTTCCCGCAGGAGACTTCGCCATGCGGTTGCAGGGGGTCACGACCGACGGCGAGGGGAGGTTCGTTCATACTCTGCCTGCCGGTGCCTCCTACTCACTCTCCGCAGAGGGGACGGGCATCGATCTCTCAGCCGGCATCGCCCGGATGCTGACAGTCAAACCGGGTGAGTCGAAGGACCTCGGCGAGCTCAGGCTTGTCGATGATGAGCTCCAACTTGTACCGCTGGATTCGGATTCCGCCGCCGAGCAGTCGCCAAGTCCGCTTGTCACATTACATGGGATTGTGAATGGACCAGATGGGAGCCCCGTGAGTCGTGCTCGTGTTTGGATCGCCGGGCCGCCGCGGGTGTCTGAGCATTGGACGCGTCAGCCGCAGAATGTGTCATGGACCGTGCTGGCAAGTACTGACAGTGAGGGACGTTTTCGGGCAACGATTGATCGCGCACAGTTCGAGTCCGCTGCCAGTCCGGAGGTCGACGTTCGAATCGCAGCGACTGCCAAGTGGTACGGCTTCGGATGGACGGACGTCAAAGCCAGTGCACTTGATGAAGAGCTGACCCTGCAACTCGTGGACGACCTCCCGATTGAGGGGCGGATCGTCACCGTCGACGGCCAGCCAGCCGCAGGAGTCACACTATCAATCAGTCAAATCACCGAGCGGACCGGTGAGGATGACGGATCGCCTCTGGATGTCGATGCCCTGATCAAAGCAGCGGCGACGTCTTCAGGCTTCTATACGAATTGGCCAGGCTGGATGGGGGGAAGTCCAGAGACAAATCCCGTGACCACCGATGGCGAAGGACGATTCCGTCTTGAGGGTTTGGGAACCGGACGATATGTGAGGCTGGAATGCAGTGGTGGCGACATCGCTGCCACACGATTGTCGATCCTCACGCATCCCACTCCAGAGAGGCTCCAGCCTCACGGGGCGATCGCCGTTCGCGAAGGCTTGCGGGAGAGCCAGTACCTCGCGGAGTTCACACACGTCGCCCAGCCGGGACGGACACTCCGGGGCATCGTGAAGGACGAGAAAACCGGCGATCCGGTGCCTGACGTGAAGGTGACCGCCACCTCATCCTGGGCATCGCGCAGATCCCCGGCAGTGACCGGACCGGACGGAAAGTACGAGATCACCGGCGTACCGCGAGAAGCCGAGGGGCACAATTACGAGTACACGCTCGAATTCCGTGTGGACGATGCAGTTCACTTCAACCATGACCTGCGACTTGAGAGTGCACCCGGGCAAAGTCCACTTGAACTCAACGTCGCGTTGGATCGTGGGATCAAGCTGAGCGGACGCGTCACCGATGCTGCAACGGGAAAACCAGTGTCCGGCACGGTTGTCTACAACGCCTTATCGTCCAATGAGCTTATCAATCAGAAAGAGTGTGGCGAGGTCGCAAATCCTCTCTCTTCTACGGTGATTCAAGAAGATGGGAGTTATGAGCTTTGCGTCGCTCCGGGACCGGGAGTTGTCGCGGCACGTGTGGACGGCGGCCCTTACATGGTCGCCACAATCGACCCAAACATTCTTGAGAAACTTGTGAATGAGGAAGAATTCATCAGGTCGAAGGACGGAGGCTTTCGCTATTTGAGCACCTCCGCAGGAGGCCAGTGTCAGGGCGTGACCGGTTTCGATCTCGTTCATGCTGCCAATCTCGTCAATCCGACTGAAGATGCAAGTCCACTGACGATCGATCTCGCTGTCGAACAGGGACATTCTCTCCAGGGAAAGATTCTCGACGACGAAGGAGAACTGCTGTCCGGGGTTCGCGTGGTCGGACTCGGGCACAATGGAATCTCCACATCAAAACCCTTGGAGTCCGCCGAATTCCGCGTGGAGGGACTGGCCAACAATCGACCCAGGACACTCATTTTCCTCCATCTGGAGCGTCAACTGGGGGCAAGGATCGACCTCAACGGAGATGAGACTCAGCCGCTGATCGCGAGGCTGACTCCGACCGGTTCAATCACTGGTCGCTTCGTCGACAAGCTGGGCGAGCCGCTGCCGATTGTTGATATCAATCTGATACTGAAAAAAGGCTCCTCGGCGCTGATGACCGAGTTCTGGTGGGGAAAGATTGGTGCCGATGGGCGCTTTCAGCTGGACGGTCTGATTCCTGATTGTGAATACATCATGCAGGCAAGGATCCCTGAGGAGTTAGCCGCGTTGGCTGTCCCGGTCGAGTTTGAAGTCCGCTCCGGCGAGACAATTGATGTCGGTGCCTTCGTGCAGACGAGTGAGTCCCAATTCGAACCTTTCGAATCTGGGCAGCGACCGGATGAGAGCGACGATGATGCTGAGTGAGGCGTATGGCAGCACGGCGCAACGTCTCGCAGAGCGGCATTCTTGGACGGGGCTTTTTCGCCTTCCGTTGTTCTCGTAGGTCTTCCTACCTCACGCAGCCTTTCGGACACCAGTGTTGCCCGTCGTTTGGCCATGCATTTGAAGCTTGTTCTGGACCAGCATGATGTGTAGATGCAGGTCATAGAACTCCGCCATGTACGACAGGGGCACTGAGACCTCGGACAGTTCGGCTTCAAGATTCCGGAGGCGTTCCATGTCTGTGCGAAAGTCTGTCTCGGGTCCGGCATCTTTGAGCTTCTGTTCGACCTCTCGGAGCACGCGATACCAGCGGAAGATCTTGGAGCGAATCCGCCAGCGATAAACGGGCGGCGCCACCTTCAACAACGGAAGGAGCAGGGTGCACAGGGGAAGCAACAGAATCTTCACGCGATCAAGCCACGCGGCGAGCCAGAACGGCAGGTACCGGTAGAAGAGAGTTGGCCCCGAGCGAAAGTAACGGCGTGCAGTGGGATTCAGTGGATGATCCACAAAATTGGGTGACGGGAACGACTCCGGAAATGCCAGGAGTCCTCCCGACTCGTGAACCTGTTCGGCAGTTTGCAACAACAACGGAACGAGTGCATGGTGGAGATCATCACGAGCCACAAGGTTTGCTGATGGCGCTAACAACACGGTGTCACGTGAGGGGATGTTCTTTTCAAAGTCAATCAATCCCTCGGGAAGCGTCACACTCGACAGAAACGGATACCGTCGACGATACGCGGCTGCCCTCCGAAAATTCATCAGCTGAATGCCATCCGCGAGTAACAACTCGTGCACGATGGGCGAGTTTGGAGAGATGACAAAAAACGCAGCATCAATCTCGCCCGACTTGAGTCCTTCAACAGAAGCGTGAGTGCCCCAATCAACGATTTCGCATTCGACGTTCACGCTTGCGTGCGGCGCCATCTTGTTGTCGGCAAGCAATCTCTTCGCGATCTCGCGTGTCCCGCTTCCTTCTGGTCCGATCGATATCCGCTTGCCTCGCAGATGTTCAAAGTCGTCGACCGGTTCGTTGCTCCGACAGAAGACCCAAACCGGTTCCAGATAGAGGCTCGCGAGCGACTCAAGATGATCGGTGTCCCCTTTGGGAGAGATACCACCCTGAATCAAGGCCAGCGATACGTTGTCCGTTCCTCTGCTGAGTCGCTCGCTGTTCTCAACAGATCCTTTCGTCGCCAACACATCAACGGTGATGCCCTGTTTCGCCAGCAGCAGACGGTACTGATTGGCGAAGTCATAGTAAGCGCCATCGGGGCTGCCCGTCGCGATGACGACGTGGTTCGGGCAGCGGGGGCCAATCAACCACGGAGTCGCAAGGAGAGCAGCCGCAGAAATGAGTAATGCAGGCCCCCAGATCCTTGCGGTCGGTCGAGCCTTTCCGCTCCGCCAAAACTGCTGCATTCTACGATGAATCACGGCATTCCCCGACGTTTCCGGGCTGGAATCGCGGGGCTTATACCGCAAGGGACGTCATGACTGCAATGTCATCCGCTTCGGTGGCTGGGTGAGTCGTAGCAGGAGATTCATATCTGCGGGTGAGCAAATTCTTCACCGCGATCAGGGCTCGGCGCCCGGCTATCGCCGTGACGCCATGCCACCAAGAATCAACCGGCCCCACGAACTGGTTTTCGCCTCAGAGCCAAGGTTTGTTTCCACCCGGGAACGCGGGTCCACGGGAGGGCGAGGCTCCACAGGAGGGACGCCCTCCCAATTCTTCCCCAGATGGACCGCAAATTCAGAGCCGTGCTGTCTCTCCGACTCATCGTCTGTTGGTATTCCTTCGGCGCAACCACCACCCGGTTGGTTGAAGGGACAACTTCCTGTTGTCAGCCTTTGCAAGTGCATGACACGCAAGGCTGTCTCGTCAACTCGTTGGCCATCCGGTCGCCTGATTCGGCAGCGACCGGGAACCGATCGATCATTTGCGAGCTGACGAATTGGCCGAGCATGCCCCGACAGGCGGGCGACCCTTCACCTCGGGCTGGCCAGCCCACTTTTCTTCGTTCTGCCAAGAAACACCCTGCAACGGATCACACAGATGTGAGCTTCCCCATTGCAGACCTCAGATGACGCTTCATTCATCTGACTTCTTCTTCCTGATCGCTTCCGCCTCCGGCTGCGCCCGCTCTGCCGCGGAGTGAGCCTCCAGTTGCTCAAACAGGGCTTCGATCTCGCGATGCACTCGTTGCGACGTTCTGACAACCAGTCCGTCTTCAAGCGGCGTGATCGTCCCCGTTCCACCGTCCTGGTCCCAGGTCACGGAAGCGTCAACGGTGTTCATGATCAGCTCGGAAATCTTCTCTGGCTCAGCGCCTGGCATTTCAGGAAGGTCATACACCCGAACATCGGACGGCACTTCAGCGACCATGTGGCTAGTGATCATCATCACCTCATCCTTGATCATATAGTCCAGAGCCAACGGCTCCAGCATCAAGTCGAGGGCACTTTCCAACTTGATGTTTTGAACCGCCAAATTGATCGGTTCATCAATCGTCACCCCTTCTCCGGAAATCGCATTTTCGTCGATCATGATTGTCGTTTGGTGCAACTGACTGATGTAGTCGACCGCTTCACTCAGCGGTGTGTCGACGAATTCGAATTCCGTATTGCCTGCCAACTCCGCCTCAATCCGCTGCTCGTTCTCCGACTGACGTTTGTAATGCCAGAATTGACGTCTATCCCGAATTTCAATTGCATCGGCAATCAGGATGCCTCCATTGTCGGTAACAATTTTGAGTTTTCCATCATTGGTCCGGATAAGCGTGCGTCCTTCAGAGATTTGCGGTTCCGCTGACTCCTCATCCGCCGGTTGGTCGGCATTCCGAGATCGACTTACCCCGATAAGGGCTTCATTTCCGAAAGTCGCACGAACTTCGATTCCTGATCCCGCGTCCGTCGTCTCTTCCTCCACGGTCTGTTCAGCCTGTGCAAGCAGCATAGGAGTTGACGTCTCCCCTTCATCGACGTTTGTCATGATCTGAGATGCAACCTCGACCTGCGGAATGGTCGACGGCACACCGTGGTTCGACATTGTCACGGCGATAGGAATCAACAATAGGGCGGTCACGGTGGCGGTTGTTGTGGTGAGCGTCATGGCGAGGGTCTCCTGGGCGGCGAGGTGGGCCGCTTCGTGGGTGAACAGGGGGCCGGCGGGGTCGCCGGCGGTGTAGGACAGGCCGGCCTGGATCGTGCTGCCGACGAGCGCGGGGGCTTCGGCGGCTGTCACCAGTTGAGGGGTGGCGGACAGGGCGGCGACGGCGATCGAGAGGCCGAGGCCGCGACGGAGCAGACGCAGATGCAATTCCTTGCGGCCGCGCTTCAGGCGGCCTTCGACGGTCGAGGTGGACAGCTTCAGCGTCTGGGCGACCTCCTTGGCGGTCTGTCCTTCGAGGTAGTGCAGAATCAGGGGGGCACGGTACTTCTCCGGCAGGTTTTCAAGTTCCTCGTCGAGGAGTTGCCGCTGGTGGCGGAGTTCGACGTCGGCGAGGGTCGTGTCTTCGATCATGGTGACATCTTGCAGCAGTCGGATGCGGCGGTGACGGCTTTGAGCGGCCCGCAGCGACGTGCGGTAAGCCACTCCGTGCAGCCAACTTGCGAGCGATTCCCGCTTGCGAACCCGGTGGGCATCGCGGGCCAGCACGAGAAATGTCGCCTGAAACGCATCCTCTACATCCTGTCGATGTCCGAGAACTCTCTGACAAATTCCCAAAACGAGCGAAGAATGCCGCCGGACCAACGCCGCAAATGCGATCTCATCTCGGAGGCTGACATATCGGGAGACCAACTCCCGGTCGGTCAGCGAGTCAATTGTCGGCGGGGGTGAGGTCACAGGCATCTCCGCCAGTATAGTGCGACCAAAGTAAGAATTCGTTCACGAAAAATGGTGAGAAACGACGGAAGACTGCGTTAAGCACAGTGTTGTCTTTCGCGGAGAGGGGTGTCCCCCCGGTCCATCCCCTCACTGACCCGCAAGGATGCGGCAATCCAACATTCAACCGCTCAGCCGTCAGAGCACGGCGAGGTGGTCCTGCCAAATCCGGGGTGATCCCATGAAATACTCGACTTCCATTGCACTGCTGACAGCATTTGCCATTACCGCGTCGTCCGGTCAAACGGCGAGCGCGCAGCAGCATCTGTTTGAACACGACCATTCACACGGTTCGATCCACACGGCTTCCGGCATGTTGCTCGGGGTCTATGCCCGCAGCACTCACGAAGGCCTGATGATCACCGGCACGATTCCCGGCTACTCCGCAGAAGGTCGTTTGTTCGCTGGTGACATCCTGCTGCAGGCCACCGCAGCCGGCATGCCGACGTTCACGCTCCGTACCCATCAGGACATGGAGAATGCCAAGAGCCAGATCGGCCCCTTCCGCGAAGCAGCGATTGAGTTCTTCCGACCGGGCGCCGGCACCATGTACGCATGGGTGACGTTTAAGCCCATCGGTGGCGGCATCCCGCATGACGACCACGATCACCCGCACATCCTGCATCAGCACGGAGCGCCCGTCCAAGGCGGACAGCCGCTCGCCCACAGTCAAGGTTCGAACGGTCCGTTCCCTGATCCGCTCAACAGCAACAACATCACGCCCAACGCACAGATTCCACCCGGCGGCAACCCCAATAACTTCCAGCCGAAGTCCGGCAACCCGAACAATAACGTGCCGTTCTCAGGGACTCTGTCACAGTCGCCGAATAACTTCTCGCCACACTCGGCCCTGCCGACAACTCCGAACAACTTCTCACCCCGCTCGGGTCGTTCGTCAAACACAGGCAAGTTCCAGGCCGAGTTTCGACTCGAATCCGAGAAGCCGGGTGCCCGATTGCTGTTCAAGAATCCCGGCGGCATCCAGTTGGATCAGCAGCCGCAGACAAACATTCCTCAGAGCACACTCCCGAAGTCGCGTACGTTCCGCTTCGGTGGTCGCTGAGGGACTTCACACAATTGAAAGACTGGCCGACGTTTGCCCGGCTGAGAGGCTCGATTGCTCTGCAATCGGGCCTCTTGCCATTTGTGGTGAGCGGGGACCGCATTGCCGATTTCTTTGGCGAGATTCTCTGTAACAGGGAGGGTCTGACGTCGCTTAGCTGGGTATCAGGAGGGCCGAATGTGGCTCTTCAGCACACAAAAACAACCCACTCCAGCCAATCCAGGGAACACGTCATGAACCGCCAACTCTTCGCCGCTTTGATTCTCACCGCCACCACAGCTCTCGTCAGCAGCCCGGCTCAGGCCGGTTGTCACGGGGGCGGATGCCACACCGGATATGGTTACGGCTACAACACGATCCAGATCGACAGTTTTCATGCCCGCTTTGGTTGCTCGCCTCGGGAGGCGTTTC
>JAGQPX010000216.1 GCA_020426505.1 Planctomycetaceae bacterium
GTGGCCAGCGTCACTTCATCCTCGGCTACTGAGTTGAACCCAAACTCCCCATGACCGAGTGAACAGATCGTCCTCTGGTCGGTCGGGTCGCCCCCCAACCTGCGACGGACCCCAAGACGATCCTTCACTTCTGCCCCAAACACCTCGATTTCAGGATCTCCCCAGCCTGAAACCGAGGTGTTTTTCTGCGCGCCGAAATCCTGAACTCCCATGTAACACTCGACATCTCCTCACGCTGTGAGAAGATATCACTCAATCCACGACAACCTCCCCCAGTGGAGTTCAGAGCCATGTTTCGGCACACCTCACCATTGAATCGTCAGGGCAGAATCCCAGGTGGACATCGCCTCCCGTTTGTCATCCTGACGTTCGGGCTGCTCACACTGGTCACTGCGCCTGTTGTCCATGCTCAGTCCGAACAGGAGATCGAGCGGGCGGACCGGGTGGCTGTCATCCTGCAAGACAACTGCTTTCGCTGTCATGGAGAAGACGGCGCTGACGAAGGCGGCCTGAACAATGTGCTCAACATTCGCAAACTCGTCGCCCGTGGGCTCATTGTTCCCGGTGACGCGACGGGATCAGACCTGATGCAGCGGATCGTCGATGGCGACATGCCGGCTGATGATGACCCGCTGAGTGCGGACGATCAGGCACTGTTGACCGAATGGATTAACACGGGTGCCCTCGATTTTAACGCCCAGGCGAAAGACAGCGCCGCCGAGTTCATCTCGCCGCTCGACATGTTTGTGCTGATTGAGAACGACCTCAAGACGCTCAACGGCAGTGCACCGCAGTTCACGCGATACTTCTCTCTGGCACACCTCGCCAACACGGGCAAGTCAGCCGAACAGATGGACATCTACCGCGAAGGGCTGTCCAAGTTGGTCAACAGTCTCTCGTGGGGTGAGAAGATCGTGCAGCCTCAACCGATCGACCCCGGTCAGACACTGTTCCGGATCGACCTGCGGAACTACCGCTGGTCCACCGAGACGTGGGATAAGATCGCCAAGCGGAATCCCTACGACGTCCGCTATCAGACCGACTCGGCTGAGTTCGCCTACCAGATCACGCAGACCGATCAGCCGGTCGTGCGGGCCGACTGGTTCGTCGCCGTTGCATCGGTTCCGCCGCTTTACAACGATATTCTCGAACTCCCCGACACCGACCGCGAACTCGAAGCGATTCTGGAGGTCGATGTCGACAGCAACATCGAGCGTGGACTCGCGCTGCGAGCCGGCTTCAACAACTCGGGCGTCTCCCAAAACAACCGGATGATTGAACGGCACGAGACGGAGTTCGGTGCGTACTGGAAAAGCTATGACTTCTCCGGCAACGCGGGACGAAAAAACCTGTTCGCCAATCCACTCGGCCCCAAAGGTGATGACGCATTCGAGCATGACGGCGGGGAGATGATCTTCAACCTGCCAAACGGCATGCAGGCATACTACCTCGCTGATGCCAAGGGAACCAAACTCGACAAGGGGCCCGTGAGCATCGTGAGTGACCCGCAGCGACCGGACCGCTCGGTCATCAACGGACTCAGTTGCATGTCCTGTCACACAGCGGGCATGATCCCCAAGACGGACCAGATTCGTGCTTCGGTCGAGAAGAACCCCGGAGCCTTCGATGACGCAGAACGTGAGCAGATTCTCTCACTGTACCCGAAAATCGGCGTCCTTGATCGCTTGATGGATCAGGACAAGGACCGGTTCCTCACCGCCCTTCAACAGGCGGGTGTCACGTCCTCCAAGAAAGACCCGATTCTGCAGTTGGCCCGACAGTTCGAGCAGGAACTCGACCTGGAAACGGCCGCTGCCGAGTCTGGACTGACGACGAGCAACTTCGCCAAGCTGCTGACCCGCTTCCCCAAGCTGGCGCGCATCTTCGCCCCGCTCAACGTGCCGGGCGGAACCGTGCAGCGGGAAGTGTTTGTGCAGAACTTCCCGGAGATCGCGCAGGAGTTCGCCCTTCAGCAGGAGATCGAGGTCAACTCCGTGGGCATGCAGATGGTGACGATCCCCGCAGGCTCATTCCAGATGGGAATTGTCGGCGGTGATACGGATGCTCAGGACGACGAGCAGCCTTCTCGTCAGGTGACGATCACACGCAGCTTCCGCATGGGAGCGAACGAAGTGACCGTCGGGCAGTTCCGGCAGTTCGTCGCGGAGACCGGACATCAGGTTCAGGGTGGATACCGTTTCGATGCGGACCGCCGCCGGTTCCTGTTCAGCGAAAACAACAACTGGGACCGGACCGGGCTGGACCAGACGGAGGACCATCCGGTTGTGAATATCAACTGGAACGACGCGGTCGCCTTCTGCGATTGGCTCAGCAACAAAGAGCGAGCGACCTACCGTCTGCCGACTGAAGCCGAGTGGGAGTATGCCTGCCGCGCAGGGACAACGACCCGCTTCGCCAGCGGCAATGGTGAAGAGGACATGTTCATCGTGGGCAACTTCGCTCACGACAAAGTCGAGACGCTGCTCCGTCCGGAGGATGAGGACGACTGGGATGACGGCTTTCCGCTGACGGCACCGACCGGTCAGTTTCAACCGAATCGATTCGGTCTCTTCGACATGCATGGCAACGTCTGGGAATGGTGTCAGGACACGTACATGAAGACGTTCACTGATGGTCCGGCGACCGACCCCACAGGCCCCACCGGCGACAACGGCTTCCGCGTCGTTCGCGGCGGCTCCTGGGCCCACCCCCCCGCTCGCGCCCGCTCGTCAGAGCGAGCCGCGTTCAAAACAGGAGATCGCAATTTGCTGACCGGCTTCCGCGTGGTGAAGCAGTTGGATTGATGGACGAAATCATTGGTAATCATCTTTCTGAAAAAAACCTGGAAACGGGTGTAAGGTTCTCTTTGGCCACTCGTATTTAGGGGTGACAGAGTGTTCCAGTGGTTAGAGGCGAGCGAAACATGCTCACTCGTCTCATCCGGGGGACTTGTGGCCGCTCTGCTGTTGACACGGCAGCCGCAGAGTCACGATTGCAATCCCAGACAAGCCCCCCACAGTGGCCGCGAAGCCTGATCACCGGAAGCACTCCGTCACCCCGGACCGCGCGGTCCACTCTTTTGAGTTGCCAATCACAAACGCCGAACACAACACAAACAACAACCGTTAACCGCGAGCCAACGGCGAGCGCCCGGGTGCCACTGCTGGCTTTTCCAGCAGTGCGCTCATGGGGTGAACGTCGAACGCTTGTTTGCGCCCACACATCCGCCCCGTCACGGGTCTCCAACTCACCCGATCGCAGCGAGCGTAAATACCACGGTTAGGAACGCGAACACGACCGTCAGCCCTTCGTGACCGGCACGCAGCACCCATGTCGTGAGGAACTCGCGTGAGTCGAGGTAGAACAACTGTAATGCGAGTCGGACGCCCCAGAAGACGGCCCCGAACGCACAGACCGCTCGCGCCAGTCCGCTTCCCAACGTCAACTCGTGAGGCAGCCCCAGTGACACGGCTCCCAGACTGATTATCATCAGCACCACGTATCCGCCATAGACCCATGTCAGCTGCCGCACCAGCGTCGGCAACGGCTTGAGCGTCTCCCGCCAGTTGAGCACACGCGGCACCAGAAAGCTCGCGGTCAGCACTCCAAACTGCAACACACCCGCGACCTTCAACATCAAATCCAATCGAACGGTCATCTCGCACCACCTCTCTTTTCACTGAACAGGCCATCTTCCCAAGCCGACGGCTCCGCCGTCGTACGATGCTCTCAACCCCGACATCAACCCATCGCTCCCATCACTTTCAAAAACGGCATTACCACTTCCAGCACAAATGTCCGGTGAAACAGCCACGGCAGCGGAGCAAGCACGAACGTTGCTGTCACGGCCCAGCCGATGAATCCTTCGTGCAGACTCCATCGTTTGGCCCAGCGTGACCTCTGCCCCAACAACCCGGCTGCCTGCACGAGGAAGTACGCCGTCGGCAGACCGTAGCCGCCTCCCGCCGGGACCGAGATCACCAGGTCGTGCACCAGTCCAGAGAACAGGAACACCGCGAGCATCGCACCGCCAACGCCCAGCTGTGATCGCAGTGGCCGAAAGATGAACCGATGCGACAGGTCACGGAAGGCGAGGTTCCACCGCCGGCTCCAGAACTCGGCCAGCGACGTTGACCGGTGCGGCGCGTCCATCAGCGGCTGCACGTCATATCCGGCTGCCCGCCAGATGTTCGCCAACAGATGGAACGCGCCGAAGTGAAGCAGAAATCCCAGTCCGATGATGCCCACCCATCCGGCGATCAGGGGAGCATGAGTCGGCACGGCTCGCACTCCAACCCAGATCAACACAGCACCGAAGAGCGTTTTGCCGCCGGCCCAGATCCACTCCCGGCTCTCGACACGCCGCTCAGGTGTGTGGCCCCGCGAGACGAACGGTCCGACATCCAATCCGGGCCAGCCGAACAGGTAACCTGCGGTCACTCCCGCCGACGTGCGCTGCCCCGCCGTCCGATACGTCAACACCTTGCAGGCCGCAAACACGCCGACAGCCAGCAACCACATCACCCCCCACGCCGGTACAGCCGTCAACAGTTCATTCGTCATCAACATGGTTGCACCTCAATCTTCCAAGAGGTGAACCGTGAAATGTTGGCCGCGTTAACACGTGGTTGATGATGTGACGAAAGAACGTCGAGAAGTTCCGCTCCCTGACGGTCGCGGCTGGTTGGACAACTCAAGAGATCGCGGGTGGCCTTGGTTGCTTGTCAACCAAGGCGGCGCAGCCGTGCGAGGTATTGCGAGCGACGCAAGGTAAGCCAGATACCTCCTGACGACTCCGTCGTCCCAGATTGCAAGCAATCT
>JAGQPX010000217.1 GCA_020426505.1 Planctomycetaceae bacterium
ATCGCGTGGTGCAATTGTGTAGATCGCATTGCCGACACTCCAAAGGAAGCGTTTGTCCTCAAACTGCTCGTGGTCCTGATACTGATTCAGGAGTCGGGAAGTGGCTTCGGTCAGTCCTTTCCTGCAAAGTGCGCTTGCAACCATGCCGAGTTGAGCGCTCTCGTCGAGTTCATCGAGTGCTTGTACGAGTATGGGGACATATTCTGCAAAGTGTTCTGTTGAGACACATCCATTGACGACCAGAGTGACGGGATGGTCACCGATCTCTGGCCACTTCAGTGCATTCGGATGTGATTGAGCTCTGTCGAAATCTCCCCATTGATCCTGAAATCGAAGGTCCTCTGCAAGTTTGTCCCACAATGACTGACACATGTGTTCGACCGCTTTGTTGTCAGGCTTGATCGTCAACAGACCTTTGCGTCAGCATGCCGGCGACTCTCACAGACAGGTGAATGATCCCGATGCAATCCCCTTGCGGGTGTCGCAGGCTCACGGGTGAAACGTCGTCCGTCATGTTACATTTCCTCAGGCGGATACGATATCCGTTGGGAATGTGGTTACGGTGTTGTGGGCGAAGGGCGGATCGATGAGCTTTGACTTGAGTATTGTGCGGTCGCGGTTTCCGGCTTTGGGGCGGGTGATGGGTGACCGGCCGGTTGTGTTTTTTGATGGGCCAGCGGGGAGTCAGGTGCCGCGGCGGGTGATTGATGCCGTCAGCGGGTATTTGTCTTCGTGTAATGCCAATCAGGGCGGGGCGTTTGCGACGAGCCGGGAGACGGACGCGGTCGTCGAGGGGGCTCAGCGGGCCGTCTGCGATTTGCTCGGTGCTGCCGATCCGGACGAGATTGTCTTCGGGGCGAATATGACTTCGCTGACGTTCGCTTTCAGCCGTGCACTGTCGCGCACGTGGTCTGCGGGGGATGAGATCCTCGTGAGTCGGCTGGACCATGATGCGAACGTGACTCCGTGGGTGCTCGCTGCTCGGGATGCCGGGGCGACAGTCAGGCAGATTGAGATCGATCCGACCGACTGCACGCTCAACATGGATGACTTCCGGAGCAAATTGTCGGCGAAGACGAAACTTGTCGCGGTCGGTTATGCGTCGAATGCGGTCGGCACAATCAACCCGGTCCGGGAAATCATCGAGGCTGCTCAGGAAGTGGGAGCACTGACGTTCGTCGATGCTGTGCACTACGCCCCGCACGGGTTGATCGATGTCGCGGCCCTGCAATGTGATTTTCTGGTCTGCTCGGCTTACAAGTTTTTCGGTCCGCACGTCGGCATCCTGTGGGGAAGGAAGTCGCTGTTGGAATCGTTGGACGCCTACAAGGTGCGGCCCGCTCCAACGTCGCCCCCCGGCAAGTGGATGACCGGCACACAGAACCATGAGGGAATCGCAGGCACCGCTGCGGCGATCGACTACCTCGCGGAACTCGGAGCGGCCGAACGGGATGAAGCATCGTCGAATCGACGAGCGGCACTCGTCTCGGCCTTCGCTGCGATCCGGGAGTACGAGCAGCAGTTGGTCTCGCATCTCTTGGGTGGACTCAACGACATCTCAGACATTCGCATCTATGGCATCACGGACCCGGACCAGCTGCATGAACGCGTGCCAACCGTCTCGTTCACGCATACACGATTCGCCCCGTCGGCCATCGCTGCGAAACTCGCTGAGCGGGGCATCTTCGTCTGGGCCGGGAATCATTACGCCCTCCCGTTCACAGAAGCAATGGGACTGGAGCCGGACGGAACCGTTCGTGTCGGGTTGTTGCACTACAACACGGAGGAGGAGGTTGATCGTTTGCTGGAACAACTCTGCACTCTGGATTGAAAGCGTCGCGTGAAGGATGGAGTTTCGTAGGGTCTGTTGCCTGGACGGCAGTGGCAGGTTGGAAACCCGCCCCACGGGTGACGGAATCAACAGACGAAAACAGCTTCAGGAGTAGAACGCGTCCAGCGGGAAGGTCTTCAGCGTCACCTCACTGTCGCGTGCCCATTTCGTCGAGCGGGTGTAGTAGGCGATCAAGACTTCATCTCCGACAAACGTGACTGACGGGTATGCCGCATCGAAATTCGAGCGATTGTCGATGTCCTGATAGTGTTTCCACGTTTCGCCTTCGTCGTGTGAGAGGGCGGCGGTCAGTGGAGTTCGGGGCCAGTTGGACTTGGAGGCCACGTTGTTCCAGACGAGCAGCAGATCGCCTGTGCCAGGGATGCGCTTCACACACGAGGGGGACTCTGGTGCGGGCAGTTCGGTCGGCTGTGGCGTCGACCAGTGCTCGCCGCCGTCATCAGAGTAGGAGCGGTAGAGACATTCGTTGGTGTTTCTCAGAAAGCACATCAGCCGTCCGTCGTTGAGTTCGACGATCGTCGGCTCGTGACATCCGCGACCGGGAGCCGTCATGCTGTCGCTGCTTCGCTTCCATGTCCGGAAGCCGTCATCTGAGTAGAACACGAACGAATGCAGATCGCCGCCGCGATAGGTCGTGCCGCCGACATACTCTTTCTCGAAGGGGCCATGTGCCGGGATCAGGACGCGTCCGGTCGAAAGCCGCATCGCCCGGTCCGCGTTGTTGCAGTACCAGCCCGGCTCGGAGACCTGCACTTGCTCACTCCATGTCTCGCCGTTGTCGGTCGAACGCTTGAGGAACACGTTCCGCTGGGAGTTCGAGTCCCAACCGACATAGCCGAACAGAATCTCCGCGTCCGACAGCCGGACGAGATTTGGGTGCTTGACGTTGTGCTGCCAGTGATTCTCCTGCAACGTCATCGAGTCGCCCCATGTGCGTCCCCGGTCCGCCGACACCTTCGCCGAGATTCGGCACGGCATCTCATCACTCGCCTGATTCGCCTTCGACGTGGGCGTGCGCTCAAGGAGTGACGGACGATTCGCGTAATACTCACACCACACGAGCAACAATCGCTCCTCGTCGAGAGGGAAGATCAACTGATGGTCATGCCGCGGATGACCGGGTGACCACTTGCAAACGATGTCCTCGTGGACCGACTTGAGCAACGGGCGATCAGCACCGAGGGAGTCGGCCGCGTTGGCAAACCGAGATTGCTGGGATGACATCGCGGCGAGTGAGGCCGACGCAGTTGTTTGAAGCCATTGTCGACGGGAGAAATGGGTCTGGGCCATTGGGGGTAACTCTGTGTTGCTATCGCATGCTGCGAAGTTCTAAGCGCGGGATGATCGTCATGCGTCGCCGCTCAGGATACCATGAGAATGATCGATCTGGTCTGTGTCCTCAAGCAACCCTGTCTGGAGAGTACGTGTGAGTCGAATCATTGCATTTATGATGGCATTGCTGACGGCTTTTGTAGCTGCCTCAAAGGTTGCAACGTCGGCCGAGTTAGTCGCTGGCGCATCGCGGGTTGATCTGACGCCGCCGATGAGTATGAACGCGCCGCTCGGCGGTTACGGGGCGCGTATGAACCGCCCGGCTGAGGGGGTGCATGATCGCATCTTTGCGAAGGCGGTCGTGCTATCGGATGGAGAGCGACGGTTTGCACTTGTGACTTGCGACATGCTCGGACTCGCGCCACCGGTCAAGCAAGAGATTATCAAGCGACTGGGCGATGGCTGGACCGCTGAGCAGGTGCTCATCCTGCCGAGTCACTCGCATTCAGCAATCGAGATGAACGCGATCAACCCAAACAACACGTTCGGTATCCCGCAGATCGGCATCCATGACCCGGAGTTGTACGACTTCACGGTCAATCACTTCGTCGACGTGATTCAGCGGGCAGCGGACGAGTTGCAGCCGGTCGTCATCGGCACGACGAGCCGTGACATCCCCGGCTGGAATCGCAACCGCCGCAAAGACAGCACCCTCACCGACAACGAAATCACCATCACCCGCATCGACACGACGGACGGCAAACCGCTGGCAGCCCTGGTCAACTTCACCGCTCATCCCACGATGATGTCTGAAAGGGAAATGATGTTCTCAGGCGGTTGGCCGGGGGCCTTACAGCGGACGATGGAAGCCGCCATCGGTGAGGGAGTGACAGCCATGTACTACAACGGGGCACAGGGTGATCAGACGACCATCGGCCGCAAAACAGGTGGCAACAGCGCCTGGGAACGATCTGCCCAGTACGGACTCGAACTCGGCTTGCTCGCAGCGGAAGACTGGAAGTCGATTAAAACGCATCGCGACGTCGCGTTCGACTTCCACCTGCAACCGATCGACCTGCCGGAGTCGAGCTGGCACCCGGACTTCATGTCGACCGGCGGTGCGGAGTATGGATTGAGCGAAGAGATCCTCACCGAACTCCTCCCCAAGATGCAGCCTCGCCAGACGACCAGCGGCTCACTGCGTCTGGGGGACCTGCTGATCATCGGCATCCCCGGCGAGATGTCAGCCGAGTTGGGCCTGAACCTCAAGGCACAGGCCAAAGAGATCACGGGTGCACCTCACCCGGTCATCGGCGGTCTCGCCAACGAATGGATCAGCTACATCCTCACCGCCAAGGCGTACAACACAGGCCGCTACGAAGCGAGTGTGAGCTTCTATGGAGAGACACTCGGCGAGACAATCACCCAGGGAGCGATCACCGGGCTACAAGAATTGAATGATGACGTCCATCAATGAGTACAAGCCGCCGCATTTTTCCGACTCGACGGACCATCGTTGACGCACTCACGTCGATTGCTGATGCTGTGTTGAAATCTCGCTGCTGCTCAAACTCAATTCCGTCAACTCTCCGTGAATTGCCATGAGGCTGCCATGAAGAATCTCATCATCGGGACAGTGATTGCTGCCGTCGTTTTGTATTTGTACGGGTTCCTGTATTGGGGCGGTGCTATTCCGTACGGCGAACATGTCTGGAAGCAGTCGTCCGATGACAGCGCAGCCGGTCTAGCACTCGTTCAACACTTCCCCGACAAGGGGACCTACTTCGTCCCCGCCTCCACGAACGCAGCCGAGGCTCGTGTTGCGCTGTATGAGCAAGGGCCCGTGGCGATGGTGCACATGCTCGCTCCGCAGGGACGCCCGGAAGTCGATCCTTCAATCATGATTCAGGGCTTTCTGGTCAATCTCGCTTTCATCATCGCTGTGGGATTGCTCATGAAACATGTCGTTAAGGCTTTGCCTTCGTTCGGCAGCCGTCTGATGATGGCAATTCTCGCGGGCCTCGCCTGCACTTTACTCACCGACATCGGCGACATCGCCTGGTGGACAATCGACTGGCAATGGAAGGTCTACACCGGGCTCTATCACTTCACAGCATGGGTGATCGTCGGTGCGATCCTCGCTGCATTCGTGCGACCGAACGAAGCCGCAACAGCCTAAGCCAGCATCGAAATCGACAGCACTGACCACTTATCAGGGATGTGATTCATGCCGTGACGTTCCGGCGAAACCCTCACCCAGCATCAAGTTGGCTGTGCTTCGGGATCAGCCAGACGAGCACCAGCCCGACGGCGTAGATCAAGCTCGTCGTGGCTCCCATCTTGGCGATGTTACCAGCAAACGCAGCGCTGAGAGCTGTCGAGGACAGCAGTGCGACGACTGAAAAGATGCGTCCAAAGTTGAAGGCCACGCCCGTCCCGGTCGCGCGGACTCGCAGGGGGAACAGCGTCGGCAGGAAGTACGGCAGCCAGCCGAAGAACATCGTGCTGATCAACCCCAACGCAAACGCAGCGGGAAGGAATGCTCCCATCGTCGGGTCGAGTCCGAGGAAGATGTACCCGCTCAGGCCGAGTGACAGCAGGCTGATCAGGAAGTAGCTCAGGCGTTCTCCCAGCCAACTGGCAAACCATCCGCCCACCAGCGAACCCAGCACGGCTCCAATCGCCCAGCACACCTGCACCTGTGCCTTCAGTTGAGCCAATCCTTCCGCTTCGCCGACTTGGCCGGCCCAGGGGATGAGTCGCTGACCGGACGCCCATCCACCCAGCAGCGGGACCGTACCCAACGCGATCCCAAGCAGCGTGAGCTTGAGCAACTTCGGACCGAACACTTCCTGCAAGGGCGAGCTCCCGGTCGGTTCGTCCTCTCGCGACAGCCAGCGGGGTGACTCCGGCACAAACGCCAGCACGATCAATCCGAGAATCGCAGGGCTGCCGCCAAACAGGAACACCCATCGCCACGAGTCGCGAGTGATCGGAGACTGCAACATCACCAACCCAAGAATGAGAAAGCCCACGTTGGCTGAGCAGCCGATCCAGCCTGCCAGAAACGCCCGAGTCATCCCCGGCAACGCCTCCATCACGAGTGCGACTCCGCATGGCCACATCCCGCCGATCCCCATGCAAGCCAGAAACCGCAGGATCAGCAGTTGCTCTGGACTGGTCACGAAGTAGCTCATGGCTGTGATCACCGAGTAACACAGAATGCTCAGCCCCATCGACTTTGCCCGGCCAATGCGATCACCCAGCCAGCCAAACACGAGTCCGCCGAGTGCTGCCCCCAACAGAAAGGCAGCGATGAACCAAGACAGCCACTGATCGGCACTCGTCTCAATGCGCGTCCGCATCTCTTCCGGATCAATGCTCTCTGCACTTTCTGACTCCGCGAGTGATCGTGCCGTGAAGTCCTGAATGGCCGGTCGTGTGGTCGGCACCATCAACGACATCTCGATCCCGGCCCCCATCCAACCGAGGAAAGCCGTGATGAGGATCAGCAACCTCCCGTTGCGAGAGAGTGACTCCGTACCAGACGATTCAACAGCGTTGCTCATGCGTCACCCGTTTCTGCTTCTCGCAGCATGCGGATGAAGTGCCGCAGAATCTCGGTGTTGTCTTGATACCCTCGGCCTGTCACAAGCTGACCATCCAGCACACACGGCTCGTCAACGTAGGTCGCTCCGCCCTGCTCTGCATCGAGCGCGCACTTGGGAACCGTCGTCACTCGCTTGCCTTGAATGCAGTTGGCAGCCGTGAGAATTTCGATGCCATGACACAAACACGCGATTGGCTTGCCTGCCTCCGCAATCTCTCGTGTCACCCGCAGGAGGTTCTGGTCGTACCGCAGATACTCAGGGGCACGTCCGCCGGAGACGAACATCCCGACATAATGGTCCGACTTGAGATCAGCGAAGGCGATGTCCGCCTGCAAGTGATAGCCGGGACGTTCCTGAGTGATGTCCCAAGGGACATCCGGATTGGGCGGGATCTCGTGCAGAACCATGTGATAAAGCCGCGCCTCGGGACCCGCCACGACGACCTCCAGCCCCTCCTCGGGCAGCCGGTAGTAGGCGTACATCGTGTCGAGCGTCTCGGTCGCATCGCCGATCGGCATCAGAATCTTACCCTGCATGCATCAGTCCTCGCAGATAGTCAGCGGTCGCTTTGGCGGTGACTTCGTCCGGAATCGTCTTCAGGCCCGACTGATGAGCCGTGACTGGTCCGTCATAGCCGATGGCCCGCAGCCCCTCGAACACCAGCGGGAAGTCGATGCCGCCGGGCGTGTGAATCGGAATCAGATCAAACGACACCGGGCCGCGGCACCATGTGTCCAACGTCACTTCGCCGTCCGGCTTGAGCGTCTGGTTCTGCAAGTAGACATTCCGAATCCACGGTGACAGTCGCTGAATGATGTCCGGGCCATACTCCTGACCACAGATTTCGAGGTTGGCTGGCTCGTAGATCAATCCAAAGTTCGGTCGGTCAATTTGCTGCAGCGTTCGTTCAATGCCTTCGACAGTCTCGAATAGACTCAACGTGTGACACTGATGAACCAGTTGCAGATCGACGTCGGCAGCCAGTTCGGCTGCTTGCTGTGCGAAGGTGATGTCCTCTTCGGTCTTGAGGGCCACGCGGATCATGGGAGCGCCGAGAGTCGTCGCCAGATTGAGAAACGGCTCGATGTTCCGCAGTCCCAGCGGACCCTGCTCGTTGTTGTACACGACGTCGAAGTCGCCCGTGACCATCGTCACATCGAGTCCCTGCTCACGAATGATCGCTGCTGCCTGCTGCTGTTCCTCAACCGAGGATTGCACCCCCACCTGCGAAGCACGCATGCACAGAGCATCATACCCTGCTTCCTTCGCCAGCACGGCAAGGTCATCAAGTGGAATCCGCGCCTGTTCCTTGGACAGGAATTCCTCAGCCAGTCGCACAGAAAGTGAAAGCTTCATCAGCAAGATCGTCAATCAGTGAAGGAGTTGTCGGTCAACGGTAATCAGGCCCGCCCATTTCGACAGACTCGCATCAGCGTGTCAACCAATGGAAGAGTGTTTCCGGTGAGGACCGTCTGATTTGCATCCTTCAAAGTCGGGAGTGGGTCGCTTTCTCGCTATACTCGTCTTACCGGAACCTTTGAATCAGAACCGAGTCATCATGGCAGTTGAGCCACGCAAGGCGGTCGCGTGCATTCTCGTGCGGGGGGGCGATGACTTTGAGGTGCTGATGGCTCGCCGGAATCTGTCGCTGCGTTTTATGGGTGGACACCATGTCTTTCCCGGCGGAGCGATTGACCCGACCGACGGGACCAGCCCGGTCAAAGGTGCTCGTGATGCGGAGCACGCGACCATCATCGAAGCGGGGGCTCGCGAGGTCTTCGAGGAGACGGGCCTCATCTGTGCCCGAGGGTCACTCCCGGATGCGCAAGCACTTCGCACCGCACGGGAAGAGTTACTCGAAGGCCGACTCCACTTTCACGAGATCCTGGCGAGATTCAATCTTGAACTCCATGCGGAAGACTTCATCCCAGCAGGAACATGGGTGACTCCCGACTTCTCGAAGGTCCGCTTCGCCACCGAGTACCTGCTGCATCGAGTGCGTGATGATCAGCACGAGGAGTTGATCGAAGGAGAGATCATCGGACTGGATTGGTTAACACCAAGCGAAGCTCGTCAACGCTGGCATCATGGCGAGATTCATCTCTCTGCACCCGTCGCTTATGCATTACAACTGCTCGCGAATGCTTCGTTGGCTGAGGCGATCCCGATGCTGGCTCGTGGGACCGAACGCACTCCGGGCGATCACAATCGTTTCGAGATCCGTCGCGGCCTGACAATCATCCCACTCAAATCGGCAACAATCCCGCCCGCGACACACACGAACTGCATCATCGTCGGCGAGCAGAAGCTCTATGTCATCGACCCCGGAGCCGATGACGAGATCGAGTTGCAACACCTCGCGACCCAACTCGATCATCTGATCGAACTCGGCTCACACATTGAAGCGATCGTGCTCACCCACTCGCATCCTGACCATGTCGGCGGGGTCGAGTTCTTACGAGAACGATTCGGTATCCCCGTCTGGGCGCACGCGGCGACCGATGAGCAGGTGAACTTCGAGATCGACCGCCACTTGAACGAGGGTGATGTCCTTGTCAGCCCGGGCGACGCTGACTGGCCGGGCGACCCCGACTGGCGATTGCGGGCCATCCATACACCCGGTCACGATCCGGGGCATCTCGCCTTTCTGGAAGAGTCGACCGGCGGACTGCTCGCAGGCGACATGCTGGCCAATCCGGGGTCAATCATCGTGTCTCGTGAATACCGGGGCGACATGGCTGAGTACATGGACAGTCTCCGGCGGCTGATCGACTTCGAATGCAAGTTCATCGTCCCGGCCCACGGCATGCCGCTCGCTGAGCCCAGGAGGTATCTCCAACAGCAACTGGATCACCGTCAATGGCGAGAAGACAAGATCGCCGCTGCCCATCAAGCGGGAGCGACGACGTTCGACGACTTGCTCGCCGCATCCTACGACGACGCGTCACCCGCTGCTCTACCTCTCGCCCGTCACTCGCTCGACGCCCACCTCGCAAAACTGGGCATCGTGCTCGATGCTTGAGGTGAGCCGAGGCTGTACCCTCTCCCCTTGAGGGAGAGGGTGAAACTACGGTCTCGTCGCGTTGACAACGGATCGCTGCCCCTTTCGATGCCGTTCGGTGCCGACTTTGGTAACATCATGCACTCTGACGATGGCGACTCGCGACATTTTGTCAACAACCGAACAGATTGATTCTCAAGCAAGAGTGTGCATTCATGGCCGGAGACTTCCGCAGACGATTGAAGGACAGAGAAACAGTCCTCGGCACGATGATCACATTGCCCACGCCATCGGTCGCGGAGATCCTCGCGAACATCGGCTTCGACTGGTTGTTCGTTGATGGTGAGCACGGTCCGATTGAGACGACCGAACTCGCGGGCATTTTGCAGGCGGTCAACAATCGTTCGGCTTGTTTGTATCGAGTGCCGGAGGCGGCGGAGGTGCCGATCAAGAAAGCTCTCGACCTCGGAGCCGACGGGATCATCGTGCCGCAGACCAACACTCCCGAGCAGGTGGCGGATGTCGTCAAGTGGGCTCGGTACGCACCCCAGGGGGCACGCGGGGTCGGCCTCGCGCGGGCTCATGGATACGGCATGAGTTTCGCGGACTATCTGAGCAAGGCGAATGAACAAATCTCAGTCGTCGTGCAGGCGGAGCATGCTCTCGCGATTGAGAACATCGAGAAGACTGTGCAGGTTGAGGGGATCGATGCCGTGTTGCTCGGCCCGTACGACCTGTCCGCCAGTCTCGGACACACGGGCGAGTTGGATCATCCAGCGGTCACGCAGGCAATCGATCACCTCACGGAGACTTGTCTGGCAGCAGGCATCCCCCTCGGCGTGTTTGGCGTGACAGCAGGTGCAATTCGACCGTACATCGACCGGGGCTACTCACTCATCGTTGCGGGGGTCGACACGATGCTACTCGGAACTTCGGCCACCAAACTGTTGTCCGACCTGCGTTCGCCCTCCTGAGTCACACGACGAGGTAACACCATGAGCCGCATCCTGTTCACCGACGTCAATGTCCTCGACTGCACGGGAGCCGAGCGGTACGCAGGTGAAGTGCAGGTCGAAGGCAATCGCATCACCGCCGTGCGACGTGATGGGGAAACGCTTGGTCGCAACGGGGCGAACGTCATCGACGGCGGTGGCAATCTCACGTTGATGCCCGGCTTGATCGAGTCGCATGCTCACCTCAGCATCGAAAACGTCGAGGCTCTCGAAGACGTCGGCATGATGCCGCCGGAGGAGAACACGTTGCTCGCCATGAAGAACGCAGCGTTTTACCTCGACTGCGGCATCACCAGTTGCATTAGTGCCGCCGCGTCCAAGCCTCGCATGGACGTCGTCATCCGCAACGCGATCAACAAGGGCGAGATTGCAGGTCCACGACTGCTTGCTGCCAGTCCCTGGCTGACGGTCACCGGCGGGCTGGGGGACATGCGGACGCTGCACATGCCGAACGTCTCTTCGATGGCGTTGATGGCGGACGGTCCGGAGGAGTTCCGTCGCCTGACTCGCGAACTCATTCGAGAAGGGGTCGACATTATCAAACTCGTGATCTCCGGCGACACATTCGTTCCGCACGCTCCTTCGGAGTCGACCGTCATGAGCGAGGCGGAGGTCGCAGCCGCCGCGGAAGTCGTGCACGCCCACGGCAAACGCATGAGCGCTCACGCCCGCAGTGCAGACTCCGTCAAGCTGGCGGTCAAGTACGGCGTGAAGGTGATCTATCACGCCAACTTCGCGGACGAAGAGGCGATCGACATGCTCGAAGCCAACAAGGACTGGGTGTTCGTCAGCCCCAACATCGGCTTCACGGCGACGGCTGCTTACGAAGGCAGCGAGTGGTTCACCGAAGAGCAGGTCGTCGAGTTCGGCTTTCGTGACGAGTTGTCGAGTGCCGCGAAGGGATTGCAGGAACTCAAGCGACGAGGCATCCGCATCCTGGGCGGTGGCGACTACGGCTTCTTCGTCACTCCCCACGGCGACAACGCGAAGGACCTCGGACACCTCATCAAGCATTGTGGCTTCACCCCGATGGAAGCCATCCAGAGCATGACCAAACATGGCGGAGCTGCGATGGACCTGCCGGACGAACTCGGTCAGATTCAGGAGGGCTTCCTCGCGGACCTGCTCCTCGTCAACGGCAACCCGCTCGACGACCCGACCGTGCTGCTCGACCGTGATAAACTCATCGCCATCATGAAAGACGGCCAGTTTCACAAACAATCAAAGTAGCCATCACGCTCCGCGTGATGAGCGGATTGATCGAACGCCTTCAAACATAGAGACCCCTCCCATCATTCGTGACGTCACGCGGAGCGTGACGACTACTTTCTTTGACATCGCCGCAAATCAAATGGAACGACACCCATGAACACACCCCTCATCTTTGACATGCACCTTGATCTGGCGATGAATGCTCAGCACTGGAATCGTGACCTCCGCTGGACGCAGGAGGAGATTCGGCGCTGGGAGCAGATTCAGGAAATCTCGACCGGCACGCGGGATCGCAAGGACCGGGGGAACAACACGGTCTGCTTTCCGGAGATGCGGCGTGGTCGCGTCGGACTGTGTGTCGCCACGCAGATTGGTCGTTACTCGGCGCCGTTCAGCAAGTTGCCCGGCTGGAACTCGCCCGAGCAGGCGTGGGCCGATACACAGGGACAGCTCCTGTGGTATCGCATCATGGAAGAGCAGGGGCAGATGGTGCAGATCCGCAACAAGGCCGAACTCGACAAACACGTTGACCTGTGGCTGAACGAGCCGATTGTCGATGACAGCCTGTCCTGGCAGGACTCGCAATCGCAGCCGAACGAACTCCCCATCGGCTACATCCTCACGCTCGAAGGAGCCGACTCGCTCGTCACGCCGGACTATCTGGAGAAGAGCTACAACGACGGTCTGCGGGCCATCGGGCTCTCGCATTACGGGCCGGGTCGCTACGCCGACGGCACCGACTCCGACAGTCCGCTGCACCAGTCCGGCAAGGACCTGCTCAAAGAGGTCGAACGGCTGGGCGTCATCCTCGATGTGACTCACCTCTGCGACAAAAGCTTCTGGGACGCGCTCGACTGCTACAGCGGACCGCTATGGGCCAGTCACCAGAACTGCCGCAAGCTGGCTCCGTGGAACCGGCAGTTCGCGGACGATCAGATCTCAGCCGTCATCGAGCGAGGCGGCATCCTCGGCATGGCGTTCGATGCGATCATGATGGTCCCCGGCTGGGTCCACCGCAAAAGCCGCCCGGAAGATTTTCAACTCAAGATCGAACGCATCTGCGAGCACATCGACCACATCTGCCAACTCGCTGGCAACGCCAAACACGTCGCAATCGGCACCGACCTCGACGGCGGCTACGGCACCGAACAAACTCCCATGGACCTCGACTCCATCGCCGACCTCCGCACCATCCCCGCCCTCCTCCAAGCCCGAGGCTACACCGAAGCAGACATCACGGGCATCATGTGGAAGAACACGGTGGAGTTTTTGCGACGTACGTGGGAGTGAAGATTTCGAAGTCCCATTGTAGGCTGGGTTAGCGAAGCGTAACCCAGCTCGCTGCGTCACGAACAACGCTGGGATACGCCGATCGGCTATTCCAGCCTACGTGGCTCAATGCCAATCGAGGATCTGCAGCCGGGCGATCTGGTCCTCTCGCGGGATGAGCATGATGTCGACGGTGAAGTCGCTCCGCAGGCGATCGAGGAGACATTTGTTCGTCACGGTGAAATCTACGAACTTCGCATCGCTGGCCAAACGATCCGCGTCACTCCCGAGCACCCGGTCTACGTGCAGGACCGTGGCTGGACGCCTGCGGGAGAAGTGGTCGCCGGCGACGTGCTATCGACGCTGCACCTCCCGGTCGCCGCCACCCTGGTCACCGCAGGTGATGCTGAGACGCCAACAGCCTCCGCCCGCTGGCAGTCCGACTGGCAAACGGTCGAGTCCAACACCTCGACAGGCGAGTTCACCACCGTCTACAATTTCCGCGTCGCCCACTGGCACACCTACTTCGTCGGAAACGAAGGGTGGGGACTGTGGGTGCACAATACATACCGAAGCACTCTTGCAGAGCGAATCGCACAGACGCCAAACGATCCAATGCGTGGGTATTGGACGAGGGCTCGCGGACATTCGAAATTCATCCCGGCGAATACGGCCGAGAATGCTGACGTTATCGCGATGCTCGATTCTGTTGGCCTTGACGGAATCAGCTACCGTAACGGTATTCCGAATTTCTCAGCGTTCGCTGAAGGAACGGTGAATACGACGAGAATGACGACCAAGCGATACATCAACTATAGCATTGGGGATGAATTAATCGCACGTCAGTTAGGAATTACGCCCAAACAGGCAGAGGTCTGGCGAGATCAGATAGGTCTTACATGGCACGAGCTTAACAACACTCGAACAATGCAGCTCATACTGAAGTGGACCCCGATTTTCGGA
>JAGQPX010000001.1 GCA_020426505.1 Planctomycetaceae bacterium
CAACCAGATCATGAATTAGAAAACTGGCTCTAAGAGGCGAGTGCGATTCTCCTCACGATCGTCAAAACCCGAATCGGTCAAACAGAGATTGGCGGCATCACGGCAGATTCCCGACCTGGTTTGCAATCGTAACGTACGGTTCAAATGTTGCCTTGTCGCAACATCGTTACTTGGAAGCGATCCGTCGTCTGTCTGGGAAAAGTCATGTTCAGCAAACTGTTTCAGCGAAAAAAGAAATTCGTCAGCGGACCCATTCAGGGCCGGCTGATGCTTCGCATGGGCGTCTACTGGGTGCTGTACCACGTGATTCTCTGGCACGCGATGTTTATCTTCCGGTACGTCGAATTTCGCTTGGAGGCGTCCTCGACAGGGCTTCACATGCCGATCGGCCAGATGTACAACGAGTTCCTACTCGATTATTACCCGATCATCTTTTGTGCAATCATTGCACTGCCGATCGTCCTGGTCGACTTGATGAACCTGTCGCATCGTATTGCCGGCCCACTGGTAAGATTCGAACACGCACTCAAGGACCTCATGGCTGGGAAGGATGTTCGCAAAGTCTCTCTCCGCAAGGGGGACCTGCTCGTCGAGTTCCAAGCCGAGTTCAACAAATACCTCGACTGGCTGCATGAGCAAGGGCACGCGACAGTGAAGGATGCTGACCACATGACACCCGAGGAAGAGCAACTGCTGGACGATGTCGAACAACTCCGGAGGAACGTGCAAAGCGCGATCGCTGAGGTCACGTGTCCCCCTCAGGAGCAGTTCTCCTGCGAAGATGACACGGTCATTTCGTCGACAATGCCTCGCCCGTGAGTCGTGCCGAACAGGAGTGGCAATCGGGAAGACGCTCCTTCAAGAAGGCCGGATTTCGTTGATGACGTTTCCGCCATTCCGACACCCATCGAGAGCTCGCTGCAGCACTTCGATCTGCCGCTGTGAAATCGGCACCGGCGTCATTGGTTCACAAACCTGCGGTACCAACCGCTTGACGATTGTGGCAATCAATTGATCGACACCTGCCTTGGTGACCGAAGAGACCCGAATCGCTGTTGGCGGTGTCTCGCATCCCCATGCGTCATCAAGGTCACACTTGTGTGCGACGATGATTCCGTCTCCCCACGCAGTGAGCAACTCTCGGTCCGCATCGGTCGGCGACTGGCTCACATCGATCAACACCACCCGCAGGTCGGCTGTCACCAGACGCAGTTGTGCTCGTTCGATCCCTTCGGTCTCCAGTTCGTCGGGGTCTTCTCGCAAACCTGCCGTGTCCGCGAACTCGATTGGCCATCCGTCCAACGCCGTCTCGACCGTCACGACATCCCGCGTCGTGCCCGGTTGATCGAATACGATTGACCGTGAGTACCCCACGAACGCGTTGATCAAACTCGACTTCCCGACATTCGGTCGCCCGCAAAGGACGACCCGCCATGGCTGCGTGAGATGCAGGCCGAAGTCCGCCCAACGTAGTAGCGACTCGATTGCGAGTTGTTGTTCGTCGGCAGGCAAGTCTGCGAGCCGATCAATCGCCGCCGGTAAGACCTCCAATTGCTGTAAAAGGTGATCTGCCGTCCTGAGGGTCGTCGCACGGGTGACGGCTTCCCGGCACTCTTTTGCAATCAGGCCTTCTCCATGACTGGGAACTGTGAACGACGGTCTGGGCTTGCAGCCGCGTGATTCCAGATCGGCCATGATGCGCGCGACGGCTGCTCTTCCACCATGACAGTGAATCTCGACTTCGCTCGGTCCCGTTGTGCAGATGACGATTGACTCGGGCGAGTCCGTGCCCCATTCGCCGTAGCACACACGATCGATCGGCTGCTCAACAACCGGTCGACCGTTGGCCGCGCAAAACAGGCGGGGCGCCTCGTCGAGTAGTGGCGGGGGGCCTTCGAGATGCAGAACAGCGACCGCCCCGGCTCCAGCGGGCGTAAGGCGTCTGACGATCGGAGAAGGAGCGCTCATGCTGCTGGACCAAACAGATCCGGGACCATCATTGCCGCGTAGGCCATGCCTTGCAGGGTGAGGTCCGGTTCGTACGTCCAGCCGGACGGCAACTCCCTTGTCCAGAGTCGTGATGCTCCACCGGTGAGGATCACGCGGACAGACTGTTCATCATTCGAGAGGCTGCACGACATTCGATCGATCAGTTCCATGACAGCTCCACGATGCCCCCAGTACAGACCACTGGAGATGGCTGCCTCGGTGTGACGACCGACTGGGGCGGGCACATGAGCAAGCATTTCGTCCAACTGCAACTCGGGAAGCAGGGCCGTGTATTGATGCAGGGCCCTCGCTGCCAATTCAACACCCGGCAGAATTGCTCCGCCGAGAAACGTCCCCGCTGATGACAGGGCGTTCACCGTGACCGCCGTCCCTGTGTCGACGACGATTGCAGGTTGATCAGGTGTCCTGAGCACATTCGCTGCGATCGCGGTCAGTATCCGATCAATCCCGACCCGATCCGGAAACTCGACGTCGAGTTTGATCGGGAGCCGCTCACGGTTGCTCAACACATGCAGTGGCTGCAGGTCAGTTGGCCAGCCTCTGAGCAGCCTTTCAATCGTCGGAGGATGTGAACCGGTGACGATCGCTCGCATGCCGAATTCAGATGCCAGTTGCTCTCGAATGTTGTCCCACGGCAGTGACTGATCACGAGCCAAGGCTGCTGAAAACTCACACTTGGGCAAATGGGTTGTCCCCGATTCGTCGTTGCAACAGACACCGAACTTGACCCGCGTGTTGCCGGCATCAACTGCAAGGATCGCGTGAGACATCGTTGAGCGACTCGGAAGAGAAGTGGACGTAAGTCGTCAACCTTCCTTGAGTGCCGCGAGGATGTCAAGCACGGCCTGTTTGCCGTCGGCGAAGAGCATCAAAGCATTGTCAGCGGCGAACAACGGATTCGGGATGCCGGCGAATCCGGGGGAGAGGCTGCGTTTGATGACAACACAGGTTCGGGCTTTGTCCGCATCGATGATGGGCATGCCGGCGATGGCACTGTTGGCCTGCCGCGCGTCCGGATTGACGGTGTCGTTTGCTCCGATCACGAGACAGACGTCGGTTTGCTCCATCGAAGAGTTGATCTCGTCCATCTCTTTGAGGAGTTCGTATGGAATGTCGGCTTCGGCGAGCAGCACGTTCATGTGGCCCGGCATGCGACCGGCGACGGGATGGATGCCGTACTCGATCTCGATCCCCTTCTCCATCAGGAAGTTCGCCATGTCGCGGACGGCGTGCTGGGCTTGTGCGACAGCCATGCCGTATCCCGGCACGATCACGACCCGACGCGCGACGTCGAGCAGCATGGCGACCTCGTCCGGACCGGTGGCCTTCACGTTTTGGTAGACCTCGTCTGCGTCCTTTGTATCGCCGGTGGGGCCGAGCGTGCCGAACAACACGTTCGTCAAGGAACGGTTCATCGCCTTGCACATGATCTGCGTGAGGATCAGCCCCGACGCCCCGACGAGTGAGCCGGAGATGATCAGCACGTTGTTTTCCAGCACGAATCCGGTCGCAGCAGCAGCGAGTCCCGAGTATGAGTTCAGCAACGCAATGACGACCGGCATGTCAGCTCCGCCGATCGAAACCGTCAGGCAGTAACCCAACCCGAGAGAGAGCAGTACGAGCAACCAGAACCATAAGTCGTAACTACGGGAGATCGCACACAGCAGCGCGATCAGCAGTGTCACGCCCCCCACAATGGCATTGGTCACGGTGGAATTGGGAATGGCGGGGACACGCTTCATCAGCGGATGCTCGGCCAGTTTGCCAAAGGCAACGAGCGAGCCGGTCAGCGTCACCGCACCGATCAGTCCACTGGCTGCGGTCGCGAAGCTCGTGTCGAGCGGGATCTCCTTGGTGGTCTTCGCCGCGACATATGTCCCAGCGACAATGAACGACGCAGCCCCGCCCAGCCCGTTGAACAACGCAACGAGTTCTGGCATCGACTCCATTCGTATCGTCATTGCCAGCCATGCGCCAATGCCGGTTCCAATCACCATACCCGCAAAGATCAGGAGATATCCAAAGATGCCTGCTCCTAGGACGTTTTTATCGACCAGAGTCACCAACACGGCCAGCAGCATCCCCACGGCGCCCATGAGGTTCCCCCGCACGGCAGTCCGTGGGTGCGTCAGGCCTTTCAGTCCCAGAATGAACAGGACAGCGGCGATCAGATAAACGAGATCAACCCAGACGCGAGACATATCGGGAAGTGGTGAGTAGGGAGTTGGGAATGGTGATCAATCCCACGGGCAATGTTCCGTGAGTTATCCGGTGTGATTAGCGACTTTTGAATTTTTCCAGCATCCGATGGGTGACCAGGAATCCGCCGACCACGTTCACGGTTGCCAGCACGATGGCAATGAAGCCCAGCAGCTTGGCGAAGCCCGGATACTCACCCGTTGCCAGCACGGCTCCGACGAGTGTGATGCCGGAGATTGCATTTGAGCCGGACATCAACGGAGTGTGCAGCGTTGGCGGGATCTTGGTGATTACCTCGACCCCCAGAAAGATTGCGAGGGCGAAGATCGTCAGTCCGAACACGAGCGAACTACCCGAGTCAGACGCAGCGAGGAGTTGGAGGGCGTTGAACATCGGATACGAGTCAGTGAGACAATGTGAGGGGGAAAAGGAGCGTCAGTCGTCGGAAAGTTTGTAGGTGTCAATTGGTTCTTCTGCGGACGGTGATATGGCCTCTGCGGCAGGCGGAGTCTCAACAGCTTTTGGCGGCGGTGGGGGTGGTGCCTTCTGATCCAGCGGTCCCAGTCCGGCGAGTTCGCGGACGAAGCTGTGCACGAGGTTGCCGCCTCGGGTGACGAGAGTGCCTGCGATGCAATCATCGGTCATGTCGAGGACTGGCTTGCCGTCCTTGATAAGTGACTTGAGGAACGTCGTCAGATTGTTCGAGTACATCTGACTCGCGTGTTTGGGAATGTCCGATGGCACGTTGAGCGGTCCGACGATTGTGACATCGTGTGCAGTGATCGTTTCGCCCGGTTTGGTGAGCTCGCAGTTGCCACCGCGTTCGGCTGCCAGGTCAACGACGACCGAGCCGGGCGGCATCGCCTGCACCATGTTTTCTGTGATAAGAATCGGCGCCTTCTTCCCCGGAATGGCAGCGGTCGTGATCACAACGTCCGTCTCCGCGACAACCTTCAACATCAGTTCCCGTTGCTGACGATAGAACTCCTCATCCATTTCGCGGGCATAACCGCCTTCGCCTTCTGCAGTATCCAATTCCATCTCGACGAACTTGGCGCCAAGGCTCTGCACCTGCTCCTTGACCGCAGGTCTGACATCGTATGCGTTCACGACAGCGCCGAGTCGTTTGGCCGTCGCGATCGCCTGCAGACCAGCGACGCCGGCTCCCACGATGAAAACTCTCGCAGGAGTGAGTGTTCCCGCAGCCGTCATCATCATTGGAAACATCTGCGGCAAATGACTCGCTGCGAGCAGGACCGCTTTATAGCCGGCGATGGTCGCCATCGAGCTGAGAACGTCCATGCTCTGCGCTCGCGTGATGCGGGGCATCAATTCCATCGCGAAGACGACCGCCCGCTTGTCTGCGACCTTCGCCATCGCCTGCGGATCGCTAAGCGGATCACACTGAGCGACGACTATCTGCCCCTCACGCAGTCGGTCGAGGTCGGCCTGACCCGCATCGGGATTGGCGACGGCGGCACGCACTTGACAGATCAGGTCCGCCTCACGAAAGAGTTGGGCACGATCGGCGACGACCGTTGCGCCAGCGTCTGAGTACGCACTGTCGAGAAATCCAGACTCAACCCCCGCTCCGGACTCGACGAGGACCTCGGCTCCTAGCTTCCTGAGAGCGGCCAACGATCCCGGCACGATTGCGACACGTCGTTCGCCCGGAAAGGTCTCCTTGGGCACACCAATCTTCACGTTCGGGACGTCCTTCTTCCATTCAACGGCGTCTTGCTGTCAACGACGGACACTATCCTAGAGACCGGTCGCAGTGCCGTCGACGCTGCCAGCGAAGAAAGTCCACCCGGATCTTCCGATTGCGGGCCGAAAACGCTCGATTTGGATGGCTTCGGCAAGGAAATCGCCGTGGTGCCGTACAAGTCCCGCCAGTTTCTCGCTCAGCCATCGCCCCCCGACACGAGACGTCTCGCGTTTGGAAGGTCATTCCGATCGCTCACGACAATTGATCGAGAAACGCGTCCTCAGCCTCTTCGTGCGTGTTGAGTTGATCGAGGAATCCTTCGAACTCTTCACGGGCTTTGCCCCAGCAATCGAGTTGGGGATCGCATTGCTGCAACTGCGAGATCAATTGATCGAGTTCGCCGAGCAGCTTGGGATGCTCATCACGAAGTTCCGCGATGCGTTTCACCAGATTATCAGGAAGCTCCATCACAAGCGACAGGCAGCCCTGGCTCTCCTCGTGTGCGAAGTGAGCCGCGAGATGCTCCCGAAACTGAGCCAGCCTGTCTCCCATCTCACCGAAGTGGGGGTCGCCCAGATCGCGTAGCTGCCCCCACCATTCACGCCATTCGGCGATCTCATCGTCGAGTGACGAGTGTTCCCGTTTGAGTGCTGCAACATCTGATTCAGTAATGTCAGAATTCATGTCTGCCTCCTCCCACTGGTATTCAAGGTTGAAGTGCCGTGGGCGCGAGCAGGGTTCAATCTCTCCATGGTCGGTGTCAGGCAATGGTGACTGTGTCGTCGAGGTAAACATCCTGAATACGATTCAGCAGTTGAACGCCTTCCTTCATCGGCCGCTGAAATGCTTTGCGACCGCTGATCAGTCCCATGCCGCCTGCCCGTTTGTTGACGATAGCCGTCTGCACCGCCTGGGCGAGATCGGAGTCCCCAGCTGACGCACCGCCAGAATTGATGAGTCCAGCCCGCCCCATGTAACAATTCGCCACCTGATATCGACAAAGATCAATCGGATGGTCACTCGTGAGTTGCTCGTACACGAGATCCGACGTCTTGCCGAACTTGATGGCGCGGAAGCCCCCGTTGTTGACCGGCAGCTTCTGTTTGATGATGTCTGCCTGAATGGTGACGCCAAGGTGGTTTGCCTGGCCCGTGAGGTCTGCACTGGCGTGGTAGTCCTGGTCGGTCTTGAATCCGGAGTTCCGTAAATAGCACCACAGCACACACGCCATTCCCAACTCGTGAGCGGCCTGGAACGCTTCCGTCACCTCCTCGATTTGACGGCGTGATTCCTCGGAGCCGTAGTAGATCGTGGCACCGACTGCGACCGCACCCATATCGTGACAGCGCTTCACCGATGTGAACATTCGCTGATCGTACGTGTTGGGATAGGTCAGCAGTTCGTTATGGTTCAATTTGACGAGGAAGGGAATCTTGTGAGCGTACTTGCGAGCGACAGCTCCAAGCACTCCAACCGTCGAGGCGACTGCATTGCAACCCCCTTCGATCGCCAAACGTACGATGTTCTCGGGATCGAAGTAGTCAGGATTGATCGCAAACGAGGCGCCGGCAGAATGTTCGATTCCCTGGTCGACCGGAAGAATCGAGACGTATCCGGTGCCCGCGAGCCTTCCGCTCCCAATCAGAGCCTGCATGCTTCGCAGGACGCGTGGGCTCCGGTCGCTGTCCGCAAGCACGCGGTCAACAAAGTCCGATCCAGGCAGCGACAAACAGCTGCGGTCGATCGTGTGGCACTCGTGCGACAACAACCCGCCCGCTTCATCGCCCAGCAGATCCGTGATCCAGTTCGACATGTCCGCTCCTCTTCAGTGGTGTAACCAATTGTCGCTGACGACGAATGCAATCGTTGTGCCAGACAAATCGTCGAAACGGTTGCAACCTGTACGTCGCAACAAGCCCGTTCCTGTGCGAATTCGTCACGCAGCGTGCGATGCAGCACATCGTCCAGCGAAGGTGCAATGGGAAACACAGAAATGGTCATGCCCTGTCAACGGCACAACCCGTGCATCGCATGGCACGATGTCTCTGACCACTACCGAGAAAACAACCGTCAACAAAAGCGAAAAAGAACGGGAGTCAAAAAATGAACGCACGGCTAATTCTGATCACCCTTGTGACTCTGTGTGCGATGTTCGCAGTGGCTCTCGTGGGACTTGGACAACCTTCATCGGCGGATGACGCCGCCGACGACTCGCCTCAGACCGACAGGGATCGGTGGATGTCGGTCAAACTCACCTCAGCGCAGCGAATCCTGGAGGACCTGACGACCGGCGATTTTGACGGTCTGGAAGCCCATGCCAGGCGCATGCAGGTGATGAACCTCCTCGAACAATGGATTCGCGATGAGGACGTTGAGCGAAAGTCGGACTATCAGGGGCAGCTCAATGCCTTCGAGTTCGCCACGAAGGAGTTGATCCGGCATGCCGCGGATGACAACAGCGAGGGCGCGCTCAAAGCGTATGTCGCGCTGACCGAATCGTGTGTTCGTTGTCACGATCTGATTCGTGACGGTGCTGACGAGTGATTCGCGGAACTTTCCCGGTTGGCCTGCCTTGCTGCATCATTTCACATGACGGGGTGGGTGGCATGCTCTCACGCCGAAGGCGGGTGAGCATGTGTTGTCTATGCCTCTCGGACATGGCGACCTGGCTATCGCCGTGACGCCATGCCACCCGTCATTTCAGAATGGACACGCCACTGCGATCTTCACTCACAAAGACGATAGCTACTGCTGAGAGTTAGTACGGAATGCCGAGTCGACGATAGATGAACCCCAGCAGCCATGCGGGGCCGACGAGCAGGAATTTCAGGTCGTCGAAGAAAGCGGGCTTGGCCCCCTCGATCTTGTGACCGATGAACTGACCGATCCACGCCAAGACGAAAACCACCAGCGACGCCACCCAGACCGGGCTGATGTCCAGGCTTTCGTAATACTTTAGCAGAGCGATCACCGGAATCATGGCGAGCCCCATCCCGATCGCGATCGCAGGTGACATCCACAGATAGAACAGCATCGACACAGCCATGAACAAGATCGCCCAATTCAGCCAGGGCATGCTGGAGGCAAGAGCTTGCGGGAACGGGATGTCCCACATCATTCCCAGCAAAGTGACGACGATCGTCGGTACACAGATCCAATGGATCGTCTTGTTGACGGGATTCTGATGGCAGACACCATAGGCGGCGAACAGCCGGTCCGCACGGCCCAGTGATGCCGCGTCCGAGGCGTCAGCTGTCGAAGAGTGTGACATCGTTCCGGCCTCAATTCACTCAGTTCGCAGATACGTGATCGACGATATTTGCAAGGTCACTACCGCGAAACTCCTGGGCGATGCAATGATGACCGCTTAACCCCGGATGCCGGCCCACATCAGTCCGGGGAGTTTGGTGATTGAGGGATGATGATACAGGTCGGCCAGTTTCCAGCCGATCTCCTCAGCCGTCTTGTGAGTCGGGAACCAGACCGGCTTCGGCATGTTGCACAGCGGTCCCTGAAGGACCGTCTTGTCGACTCCTTCGAGGAAATACGTGTTATGCACACTGCCGATGCCGCTTTGCACGTTGTCCAATGTCGACTCCGGAGCCCCTCCCCACGGAGGCGTCATCAGTCCATAGACCAAGGCTGACCACTGATTGATGCAGACGCTGCCGTATCTCATGCGGTCGATGGACTGGCTGACGAGCTTCGGATTTCGCTTGCGGAAATCGTTCGGCAGCGTCATCGAAGAACTGAGGGTGCCGAACAATTGATCGTTGGCGAACTCGACCGCGTTCTCCAGGAATGCTTCGGGGGTTTCGGCGTCGAGCTGCGTTTCCGAAGTGACACAGATGAACGACTCGTCCTCGAACAGGATTGGTCGCTCGGCTGGATCGAGATCGGTGATCAGTTTCCACGGAATGCGGCCCTGATCGTCGATCGCCGGTGTTTCACCCGTGAATCGCTCGTACCGCTCCGCAGCACCGGGATAGTAGGCGACACGCGGGGGGATCGTCTTGAGGACTTCCTGCACCATGTCGAGGAACCGTTGACGGTCCGGCCACTTCTTCCAGGTGATAATCATCCGTGTTGTCAGGCAGTTGAAGCCCGCGTTGTTCGCCAGCGATGCGGCCAGGTGAGTCGCCTGTGACCTCAACTCTTTCTCAGAGTAATTCCCCGGCACAATGATCCATGGGCTGACGTTGCCCATCTCGCTCGTGATCGGCTTCTTGAGTAACGGATCGTTCTCCTGCTTGCGACGTGCCCGCTCCTCCGGATCGTGTCCCCAGACGATCGCATCGTGGGTGTGATGCGAACCGGTGATGTGAACTTCGTCAACCTCCGGGTGATAGACGGCCGCTGCACCGACGTCAGCCCCACCGGTGACAATCTGCAACCAGCCGCGTTTGATCAACGGTCGCAAGGCATCCTCGAACACACTTTTGAGGTCATCCTGCACGGGGTTCAATTTAAGCAGGACTGCGTTGCCATCCTGAAAGACACGCGTCAGGCTGTCAGCGATCGGAATGGAGGAGACGTTGCCGGCCCCCAGGACGACGCCGATGCGAGGTGCCGCGTTGGTTGCGGTGAGACGTTCGAGTCTGTCGCCGTGGAGATTCGCCTGCGTGACCCCCGATTGCATGCGAGCCTCGGCTTTGATGCCTGCAAACATGACTGAGTCATAAATGCCCCGTGCGGGAAACATGGGGACTTGCAGGCGCCCGTCTTCGAGCATGCTGACTTTCCCCGGCAACTCCGGCTTCCCCGTGCGTGCGATGTCGCCCAAGGTGTTGATCATCAATCTGAGGTAACGTGTGACGCCGCCGGGACCAGCGAGCACCTCTTCTCCCCGACCCGCGGAACCGGGCGGGATCGACTTGATACGGCAGGCGACATCGACCCATTCACGCGAGCATTTCACCACGTGGTCGAGCACTTCGCTGGAACATTGTGCGAGGGCTGCGACATTGGAGCTTGCGAGATCCCGAGCACCGGCTCGCAATTGATCAATCGCTAGATCGACCTGATCATTCTTGGGAGGAGTCTCAGACGGCGAAGCTTGTTCGACCGCCAATTCGCCGCCATGAGGTTGCGTCGCCATCATTCGCCTCCGTCGTCCAGAGATTGAAGTCGTTCGGATTAGAAACCACGATTCCGTGTCATCGGCCGATTCTGTGACGTTTTCTGAGAATTCTCAGTATTCAGAATTGATGAACATTTGCAATGTTAGCACAGTAACTGTTAGCATCACAACATTCTGCGTCGGTCGAAATTCGATCGAGGCAACTCTTCTCTCTTTCTCGTGTTTTCTATTTAACGGAGAACCTGATGACTGTACGACGCAAACGAGGATTTACACTCATCGAATTGCTGGTGGTGATCGCCATCATTGCAATTCTCATCGCTCTGCTTCTCCCGGCGGTGCAACAGGCGCGCGAGGCTGCACGCCGCACACAATGCCGTAACAATCTCAAGCAGATCGGATTGGCGTTCCACAACTATCATGACGTCTTTCAGGCGTTCCCGTTGACGTATCTGGCCAATCTGACCATTGGCGGCAGCGGTATCGATTCGTTGGACGGTGGCATGTCCTGGCCATGTGCGTTGCTGCCCTACCTCGATCAGGCCAACGTCTATAACCCCATCGCCGCCGCAGGGGGACTTCTCGACGATACCAAGGCCACCGCAGCGGGCAGCTTTGATGCTCAGAACACGGTGATTTCGGGTTTCATTTGTCCTTCGGCCCCGCACACCAATTACACAGTGACTCAGGGTGGAGCGTCGAATCCTCCGTTCCCGGCCATCGGAGCTCCTTCAGTTCCAACCACGACGAGTGGCGTGATTGACTACATCGGGATCATTCGATTGGAAGCCGATGTCCTGGCGAACTGGCAGGCGGAGTATGGTTCGGCTGGCAGCGACGCAAGCAAAGGCGCGCTCTGGGCCGCACAGACCTTCATCAACGGTGGTCCCTTTATCGGCAACTCCGGTAGCAACCGCATTCGTGACATGATCGACGGGACATCAAACACCTACTTCGTTCATGAGCACGCACTGCATGAGCAGGCACACACCGACGGCAAGCCTGACACGTTCGCGAACTCCAATGTCGGTAGCAACGGCGGTATCTGGACCAGCACCTACACTGGTTCACCGTTCGCGACTGGCGTTCCCTTCAACTCGCACGGAACCCTGGACAGCTTGACGCAAAACAGCGGTCCCTGCGTCATCAACTGCACCAACGCTGTTGACTCGGTCTCGGACATTGCAGGTCCCTACTCGTTCCACACCGGAGTGACACTCACGTTGCTCGGTGACGGTTCCGTCCAGGGCACCAGCGAGAGCATGTCCATTGCAGTCTGGGGAGCTCTCAATACCCGAGCCGGTGGCGAAGCGGTCAGTAGCCAGTAACAACCGTTACTGAGTTTCAAGGAAAACGAGAAGACCAACCGTGAATTGACGTTCACGGTTGGCCTTTCTCATTCTGGAGAGGCCTCCACCGAACAGATGCGTCATCCGATGAACTGTTCTCCCCATTCATGTTCAGACAAGAGATGAAGTACACTGAGTGTCCCACGACAGGAGATAATGCAATCGTGATGAAAATGGAAAAAGGACTCTGCTGCCCCCCACGACTCGTCAGCATGACCGCAATGGCATGCCTGCTCATCGTCGGGTGTACCCGAGGCGCTCGTGTTCCAGAGAATGAGCAGCCGGTCGTGCCAGTCAGCGGCACGGTTCATGTCAACGGGGAGCCACTGGCGAATGTCAAACTCGAATTCCACACCAAGAATCCAACAGGAAACGGCCTTCACCCCAGAGCGACAACGGATGCTGAGGGAAAGTTTCAGGCGTGGACCTACCGAAAGGATGACGGATTGATTGCTGGGGAGTATACGATCACATTTCTCGATCACAGCCATGTTGTCCCCTATCAAAGAGCAAGTGATGCGGGAGAACTCTTCAAGGGGAAATATGCAAATCCGGAGAAGAGTGAATTCACTGTGACAGTCCCGGAGTCCGGCGAGTCCGTCGACATGGGTTTAATCGAACTGACTCGCTGAACTCATAGCAGTGACAGTCATTTGAACACGAAGTACCCGCCAACTGTCCTCTGCCGTGGAAGCTCCTACTACCACCCCACACAGATGGCCTTGCCATTGATCATCATGGTTGTTTGTGTTTCAAGGCGAACGATCGTTTCAGTTGGGGATGTCATGGCCATCGAGGGTCGAGGCTCCTGCCAGGGCTTACGCATGAAAACCTG
>JAGQPX010000027.1 GCA_020426505.1 Planctomycetaceae bacterium
TGATGATGTCGACCCACAACATCTTCAGCCCCGCGAATGGACAGCCGATCATCACGCCCTCACAGGACATCGTGATGGGATGCGCGTACACCACGCTTAAGCGTGCAGGACAGCCGGGCGAAGGCATGGTCTTTGCCTCGGTGCGTGAGATGATGATGGCGTATGCACACGGTCGCCTGTCGAAGCACGCGATCATCAAGCTGCGGTTGCCGTCTGATCGTCGAGTAAAAGGCGAAGGAGCGGAAGGATACAAGTCGGGGAACGTCATCGAAACGACGGTCGGCCGCGTCATGTTCAACGACATCCTCCCCAAGAGCATGTCGTTCTACAACCTGGGGATGAAGAGCCGCGATTTGTCGAATGTCATCTCCGACTGCTACCTCGAACTCGGCCGAGCGCATACAATCAAACTTCTGGATGACATGAAGAAACTCGGCTTCCATGAGTCAACCAGAAGTGGCCTGTCCTTCGCGACGAGTGACCTTGTCACCGCACCGAACAAAGAAAAGGAAATCGCCGCCGCTGAGTCGAAGGTTCTCAAGCAGCAGAAACTCTTCGAGCGCGGAGTCATCACGAACAAGGAACGCTACGAGAACGTTCTCGATACATGGACGCACTGCCGCGAGTTGATCACCAAGTCGATGATGGAGGAACTGGAAAGCGATCTCCGCAATGACGGAGCGTATGTGAATCCGATCTTCCTCATGTCGGACTCGGGTGCCCGAGGTGGTGTCGAGCAGATTCGACAGCTTGCCGGTATGCGGGGACTGATGGCCAAGCCGAGCGGTGAAATCATCGAGACCCCGATCAAGGCAAACTTCCGTGAAGGGCTATCGGTGCTTGAGTACTTCAGCTCAACACACGGTGCCCGGAAAGGACTGGCCGATACGGCTCTTAAAACGGCCGACTCGGGATACCTCACGCGTAAACTGGCGGATATCTGTCAGAACGTCGTCGTGACGATGGAAGACTGTGGCACGACCAAGGGTGTGACTCGTGGTGTTCTGTATCGTGGCGAAAAGGTCGAAGTCAGCTTGGCGGACGCTATCCGTGGCCGCGTCAGCCGGCAGAACATTGTCAATCCGATTACTGACGAAGTCATCGTCAGCGAGGACGAGTTGATCACTGTCGAAATTGCCCGCAAGATCGAAGACATGGGTCTGGAGCGTATTCAAGTGCGTTCCCCCATGGCCTGCGAGGCCGAGTTGGGCATCTGCCGCCGCTGTTACGGGATGGACCTGTCGACAGGTGCTCACGTCGAGGAAGGACTTGCGGTCGGCATTATTGCTGCACAGTCGATCGGCGAACCGGGCACTCAGTTAACGATGCGGACGTTCCATATCGGGGGCACCGCCCACCGTGACGTCGAGCAGAGTGACATCAAGTCCAAGAAGGCCGGACGGGTGAGATTCGCCCGCGTGCGAAGTGTGGTGAATGCTGACGGTCACAACGTTGTGCTGACCCGGAACGGCGAGATCATCCTCTTGGACCCGAAGGAACGTGAACTCGAAAAGTACACAATTCCGAACGGTGCGGTGCTGATGGTTAAAGAGGACGACGAAGTCACCGAAGGCCAGACGCTTTGTCAGTGGGACCCGCATGCCGTTCCCATCCTCGCCGAAGTGGGGGGCAAGGTCCGGTACGAAGACTTGATCGAGGGACGTTCGATGAAGTCAGAAACCGATCCGAGTGGTCACACGCGTCGAACCGTCATCGAGCATCGTGGTGAACTCCATCCGCAGATCATTGTCGAAGATGGTGCCGGCAAGATCCTCGACTACTATTACCTGCCCGAACGGGCCAGTGTCGAAGTTCTCGATGGAGCCCAAATCGCTGCCGGCTCCGTACTGGCAAAGAACCCACGAGAATCCGCAGGGACGCAGGATATCACAGGCGGTCTGCCTCGCGTGACTGAACTGTTCGAAGCCCGCAAGCCCAAGGACCCGGCCATCATCGCGGAGATCGACGGCGAGGTGGAGATCCTTCAGGAAAAGAAACGCGGCAAACGAGTGATTGTCGTGCATGGCCCCGATGGCACGGATGTTGAACACGTAGTGCCTCACAACAAACAGCTGATGGTGCACTCGGGCGACCCTGTGACGGCCGGCGAGGCGCTTGTCCGTGGGCCGCTGGTTCCACACGACATCTTGCGTGTCAGCGGCGAAGAGGCAGTGCATCAGTACCTGCTTCATGAGATTCAGAATGTCTACCGCGCCCAACGGGTCGACATCGACGACAAGCACATCGAGATCGTTGTCGCTCAAATGCTTCGCAAGATTCGGGTCGATGACGTCGGTGACACCGATCTGCTGCCGGGCATTGTGATCGATAAATTCGATTTCCGACGCATCAACACGCAGTTGCAGGACTGTGTGAAGGTCACTGATCCGGGCGATACAGAGTTCCAGGACGGCGATGTCGTTGCCATCTCAACGATCGAAGAGGTGAATGCAGCGATTGAAGCGGAAGGGGGAACACCGGTGAGTTTCACCAAGCCCCGACCGGCAACCGGCAGCACGCAATTGTTGGGGATCACCAAGGCAGCCGTGCAGAGTGACAGCTTCATCTCTGCCGCGAGCTTCCAGGAAACGACCAAGGTCCTCACAGAGGCAGCACTTGCAGGCAAAGTCGACGGATTGCGTGGACTCAAGGAGAACGTAATCCTCGGTCACCTGATCCCCGCAGGCACCGGCTTCCGTTCGCACCAGAACTCAGATGTCCGTATTCGTCCGGAAGCCCTGATGGAGCAGAAGGCCGAACGTGACCGAATCCTCGCAGCCCGCCGCGAATTATTGAGTGAATCGCAACAGGAAATGATGCTTGATGACGGTAACGGAATGAGCGACCCGACGGTCCCCGCCCGGCGGTCTCCGCTGGCAGACCTCACGGCAGATGATTAATTGCGAACCCAGTGACAACAACATCAGCCTATTGAGACATAAGTCTGTTGTCGCGATCAGGATTTGCCGTCGCGAATCTTGACGTTGTCTCTCAGCACGATTAGAGTCTTGAATTCGATGCATCGCGAGAAGCATCGTCGTTACTTCGCAGAATTCCCGAATGATCCATGCCGACAATCAACCAACTTGTCCGGAAACCAAGACGGACACCTAAAACGAAAAGTAAGACCCCCTTGTTGGAAGGGTGCCCTCAGAAGCGTGGTGTCTGTCTTCAGGTGAAGACCATGACCCCCAAGAAGCCGAACTCGGCTTTGCGGAAAGTGGCTCGTGTGCGGTTGTCGAACGGGAAGGAAGTCACGGCCTACATTCCGGGTGAAGGGCACAACTTGCAGGAGCACTCGATTGTGCTCGTGCGTGGCGGACGAGTCCGCGACCTTCCTGGTGTGCGATACAAGATCGTGCGAGGCGTACTTGATACCCTGGCGGTCGATGGGCGACGACAGGCACGCAGCCGTTATGGAGCCAAGCGACCCAAGACGTAAGAGCCGCGGTTGGCACGAACGTCGTTGGACTTTGAAAGAATCGTCGTGCAACTGATGGTTGCACCAGAGTGAAACAGGAACGATGGGAAAGAATTTCACAGCCAGTCGAACCCAGCTGCGACCCGATGCCCGTTACGGGTCGGTGCTCGCGTCGAAGTTCATCAATTGCCTGATGCATGACGGCAAAAAGAGCATTGCCCAACGGGCGTTCTACGAAGCCCTCGATCAGGTCGCGAAGCGGGTTCCCGACACGCCCCCGATCGAGGTCTTCAAGCAGGCTGTCGAAAACGTCAAGCCGTCCATTGAGGTTCGCTCGAAGCGGGTTGGTGGTGCGACTTACCAGGTCCCGACTCCGGTCAATGCGAAGCGCCAGCAGACGCTCGCAATTCGCTGGATCCTGGCTGCGGTACGTGCCAAGTCAGGTCGCCCGGTCGCCCTGAGTCTCGCGGACGAATTCACCAGTGCATTCAAACGTGAAGGGACCGCGATGACAACTCGCGAGAACGTGCATCGCATGGCAGAAGCAAACAAAGCATTCGCCCACTTCGCGTGGTAAGCCCAGACGGGCAATATTCGAACATCTCGACGACCCGGCTACTCTTGCGAGAAGCCGGGTTGTTGTTTTTGAAATCGTTGATGGTGATGGGAACGCAAAAAGGACGATTCGTAGCGAAAGCAGTTCCCGGAATCGGGTGGCGGGTCTGGAATCGTCAGACACGGAAATGGTGGGGGAACTTCTTTCACGAATCTCCGGAAGCGCTACTTCAAGAACTGAACGGGGACAAACGACCAGAAGTGCTTACGAAACTTAGCAGGCAGTCATTCACTCACACTCAATAACAAGAACGAAACAGAGAAGCGATTGCCCGCTTCTTGTTCCAATCAGCACGGTCATCTAATGCCAACACCGATTGACAAGCTACGTAACATCGGAATCGTCGCCCACATTGATGCAGGCAAGACGACGACGACGGAACGCATTCTCTACTACACCGGCGCATCCCATAAGATCGGCGAGGTCGACGAGGGAACGACCCAGACGGACTTCGACGCGGAGGAGGCTCAGCGGGGGATCACGATCTATTCCGCCGCCGTCACTTGTCATTGGCGGGAATGCCGCATCAACATTATCGACACGCCGGGACACGTCGATTTCACAGCTGAGGTGCAGCGTTCGCTGCGGGTTCTGGACGGTGCAACCGTAATCTTCAGTGCTGTCGAAGGTGTTGAGGCACAAAGTGAGACGGTGTGGCGACAGGCGGATGAGTACGGCGTCCCACGGATTTGCTTTATCAACAAGATGGACCGCATGGGCGCTGACTTTGAGCGAACCTTGAAACAGATCGAGACGAGACTTCAGGCGTCACCGGTGCCAATTACGATCCCGATGGGAGCCGGATCGCCGCCAACCCCGGGAGCTTTCGAAGGGGTCATCGATCTGATTGAGATGAAGGCACTTTACTTTGACGCGGAATCGAAGGGGCAGAACTTCGACGTAAAGGAGATCCCGGACCAGTTCTCCGAATATGCCAACAAGTGGCGGGGGAAACTGATCGACGCTGTTTCGCTGCTTGATGATGAAATCATGGCGGCGTACCTCGAAGGAGAGGAGATCCCGGTCAATCGCATTCACCACACGTTGAGGCAGGCAACGATCACCGGTCAGTTGCAACCATTGTTCACGGGCAGCTCTCTGGATTACTGCGGCGTGCAGCCCTTGCTCGATGGCGTTACCCGGTATCTGCCAAGCCCGGTCGATCGACCGCCTGTGGAGGGTGTGCACCCACATCCCAAGAAGGACAACCGCGAGATTCGCAAGCCCGATGCCTCGGAACCGTTTTGCGGCCTCGTCTTCAAGATCGTCGCCGATCAACACTCCGACCTTGCGTTCGTGCGTGTCTATTCCGGAGTCCTCAAGAGCGGGTCGCGGATGCTCAACCCGCGAACCGACAAGAAGGAACTGATCAGCCAGTTGTGGCACATCCAGGCGGATCAACGGGAGAAGCTGGAGGCAGATTCCGTCGAAGCAGGCGACATTGTCGGCGTGATTGGCCTGAAGGACTCGGTCACCGGCGACACGCTCTGCGATCAGAAGAAGCCGATCATTCTGGAGCGAATTACTTTCCCGGAGACGGTCATCTCGATGGCGGCGGAGCCGGATTCCTCCGCTGAAAAAAAGAAACTTGATGATGCACTCAAACGTTTGGCCAAGCAGGATCCAACCTTCAGTGTCCGTGAAAGCGACGAAACCGGACAGACGATCATCAGCGGAATGGGAGAACTGCACCTCGAAGTGCTGAGGAATCGACTGGAACGCGACTTCAAACTGAAGATGCGAGTCCACAAACCTCGTGTGAGCTATCGGGAAACGATCACGAAAGCCGCTGAGGTCGAAGGGGAATTCTCAAGGACGAAGGACGGGGAGACTCAGTCCGCGAAAGTCTCCGTCCGGGTCGAGCCCTATGAGGGCGATGAGGCGATTTCCGTTCAGAACAAGATCAAACCGGGGTCGATTCCGGCTGAGATGATGAAAGTGCTCTCACAGTCGGTGGAAGAGTCGGCTCAGTCGGGCGGCAAGTATGGCTTCCCGCTCATGAAGGTGCGGTTTGTGATTAAGGAGGCCAAGATCAAAGAGGGAGAGACCACCGAAGACACGGTCCGAGCGGCCGCCTCTCAGGCAGTGATGAAGGCGGTCGATGCGGCTGAGGTCGGGTTGCTTCAACCCATCATGAAGCTGGAAGTTGTCACTCCGAGCGAGTTCGTGGGCAACATTCAGGCAGACTTGAACGTGCGACATGCCATGATTTTCGGCAGCGAACCAAGGGGAGATTTGACGGTGATCAGCGCCGAAGCCCCGCTGGCGAACATGTTTGGCTACTCGAATCAGGTGCGGAGCCTGTCTCAGGGACGAGCATCCTACTCGATGGAGCCGCTGAAGTACGATTTGGCCCCGCCGTCCGTGCTGGACGACATGATGGGATGAGTCGAACTACTCGAACGGGGTAAGTTCCGCGTCCCCCGCTCAGGCCGGGGATCGAAGTTTAACTCTTTCCAACGAAACTACTTCGCAATTCGTTGACATCATCGCGGGGGCATATTACGATCGTCGACTTTCCCGTCGAAAGCCGGACGGATTGCCGTCCAACGGTTTGTATAACTTGTTTGTGTGAGGATATTTGAGTGTCCGGACTTGGGGAGCGAATACGCATCCGCATGGAAGCCTACGATCACAGCGTGCTGGATCAGTCGGCCACTGACATCGTCGACACGGCGAAGCGAACCGGTGCGGTTGTGCACGGTCCGATTCCCCTGCCGACAAGAATTGAGCGGTACACCGTTCTGCGGAGTCCACACATTGACAAAAAGTCGCGAGAACAGTTCGAGATTCGGACACACAAGCGACTCATTGACATTATGCAGCCCACTGGTAAAACGATCGATGCTTTGAACAAGCTGTCGTTGCCGGCTGGAGTCGATATCAAGATCAAAGCGTCCGCCTAGCGACGTGTGATCAGGGAGTTGGCGGCATTCGACTTGGCCATCGGCCGGTTGGTCGCATGTCAGGGCGGGTTCCTGGCAACGATGGCAGAACATCACTGGCGGGAATTGGGTTTCGTCCTGCTGGAGATTGCCGCAAGCGAGAAATGGACAGTCAGCGTGCATCAACTCGGTGCACGTCACCCGAATAGAGAACTTGTCAGAAACGGGACGTACGATGACAGTCGGATTGTTGGGCCGAAAAGTCGGCATGACGCAGGTTTACGATGAAAGCGGGAAGTTGATTTCCGTCACAATCATCGAGGCCGGTCCGTGCACTGTTCTCCAGGTTCGCACTGCTGAGCGCGATGGGTATGAAGCTGTGCAAATCGGATTTGACGACAAGTTGAGCCAAAAGGACCAGGAACGTTCGCCTGACAAGCGGAACCGAAACCGTGCCTCACGTTCCGAGCGGGGGCATGTTGTCGCATTGAGTAGTAAGCGGCAGAAGTCTCGCCAGGAGGCGGGTGTTGAGCAATTGGCCAAAGCCGACTGCGAGCCAAAGCGGTTCATCCGGGAGTTTCGGACGGACGGCGAAGATCACGGGTGTGAAGTTGGCCAGGAGTTGACATTGGAGTTGCTGGCCGAGGTGTCCCATGTGGATGTCGTTGGGGCGAGCAAGGGACGTGGATGGGCCGGCGTGATGAAGCGTCATAACTTTTCCGGCCAACGGGCAAGCCACGGTGTCAAGCGGGTCCATCGGCATGGTGGTTCAATCGGCATGAGCGCTGATCCATCCCGCGTCCTCAAGGGAACGCGAATGGGAGGACGCTATGGCAACTCTCGGGTGACCGTCCGTCACCTGAAAGTAGTCCGTGTTGACCCGGAGAACAACATGTTGCTCGTGCACGGTGCAGTTCCCGGCCCGAATGGATCGTACGTACAAATTCGCAAAACGAACAAAGTTGGCTGACCTTGTGATGAGGATGTGGTGGTAGAGATGGTTTCGGCTCCTTTGAAGAATGCGTCAGGCACGGACATCGGCTCTTACGAGTTCGATCCGGCTGATTTGGCCCCCGGCATCAACAAGCAGTTGCTTCATGATGTCGTCGTGATGTACGAGGCCAACAAACGGGCAGGCACAGTCAAGACAAAGTCTCGCGGGATGGTCTCTGGAAGCACCAAGAAGTTGTATCGCCAGAAGGGGACAGGCCGTGCCCGCGCGGGTAATCGTCGTACTCCCGTGCGTGTCGGTGGTGGTCACGCGTTCGGCAAGACCCCGAAAGACTGGAGTTACCGGCTGCCCAAGCAGGCAATTCGTCTCGCAACCCGGATGGCCCTGCTCAGCAAGTTTCAGGACGACGAGGCGATCGTTCTCGACGCCCTCGCTGTTGACGCTCCGAAGACTCGGGTCATTGCCGACATGCTCGGTTCGTTGGGCGTTGGTAGGGAGAGCTGCCTGTTGACTGTTCGCGAGAATGATCCGGTCGTCTGGCGGTCGGGGCGGAACATCGAATCGTTGTGGGTGTCACCGGCGGCCGAGTTGAACGCGTACAAGTTGCTGCACCAGAAAAGGCTGATTGTGACGAAGGAAGCGATCGACTTCCTGCGTGGACTGGGCCAAGGTGCCTGATAAGAGATTCGGTGATTGAAATGGCAGGCGAAAACAATTCAGGACTGACACTCGACGCTCATCAGGTCGTTTTGCGACCACTGGTGACGGAGAAAGGGACGCACACTTCGGAGCGTCTCAATCAGTATCCTTTTGAGGTTCACCCACAAGCTTCGAAGACCGACATCAAGCATGCGGTTGAAGAGCTGTGGAACGTTCGCGTCATCAAGGTTCGTACCCAGAACCGGAAGGGCAAGCCTCGTCGCCATCGTATGAGTCGGGGGTATCGGCGAGACTGGAAGAAGGCGATTGTCGAGTTGCACGATGACGATCGCATTGCGTTCTTCTAGGCCGGACGAGGAACGGTAAGGTTCATTGACTGAGAAAAGCTGACAGCCGAGAGCTGACCATGGGAATTCGACATTACAAACCGACAAGCGCCGGTCGCCGGGGAGCGAGTGTCGGTGATTTTGCGGAAATCACCGATCGAAATAAGCGACCCGAAAAATCGCTGACCAAGCGTGCCAAGAAAACCGGTGGACGCAACAACCAGGGGAAGGTCACTGCTCGCCATCGGGGCGGCGGTCACAAGCGGTTGTATCGAATCATCGACTTCAAGCGGAACAAAGACGGCATTCCAGCAAAAGTGCTGGGCGTCGAATACGACCCGAATCGTTCGGCTCGGATCGCACTTGTCGAGTACGAGGATGGTGAGAAGCGATACATCCTCGCCCCGCAGGGGCTTAATGTGGGTGACACGATCTACAGCGGCGACGGAGTCGAGCCGAAGGTCGGCAATTGCATGCCACTCTCCAGCGTTCCTCCCGGGACAGTCATTCACAACATTGAGATGCAACCCGGCCGCGGAGCTCAGCTCTGCCGGAGTGCGGGAACCTCAGCGGTCATGAATGCCCGTGAGGCCAAATGGGCTCAGATTACATTGCCCTCCGGCGAAGTTCGTCGACTGCCAAGCAGCTGCCGGGCGACAATCGGAGCGATCGGTAACTCGGAGCATCAGGGAATCGTCCTCGGAAAAGCAGGCCGTAAGCGCTGGATGGGTCGACGCCCACACGTGCGTGGCACTGCGATGAATCCCGTTGCTCACCCGATGGGGGGTGGTGAAGGTCGAAACTCAGGTGGACGCCATCCGTGTAGCCCAACGGGCAAGCTGTCCAAGGGTGGATCGACGCGGAAACGGAGAAAGTCCTCATCGGCTGCCATCGTTCGTCGCCGAAAGTCACGCCGATACGGTCAATTGAAAACGTAGTGGGTTCATTCAAGATTCGTCTGCCCCTGATGGGGTGTTGAAGATAGGTGTTAGATGTCACGGTCAACCAAAAAAGGACCATTTGTCGACGAGAAGCTCCTGAAGAAGATCGCTCGCCTGGATGCCGAGGGTCGCAAGGAGTCGATCAAGACCTGGGCGCGGGCGTCAACGATCTCGCCTGAGTTCATTGGCCACACGTTTCTCGTCCACAATGGACGGACGCATATCAATGTCTACGTGACGGAAGAGATGGTCGGACATAAGTTGGGTGAATTTTCGCCGACACGGACTTTTCGAGGGCACGGGGCCAAGGGGAATCGCTGAAGATCGGCCGGCTTGGCGTTCGCCAGGGTCCGTTTCAAAAGTATCAGTTGTTGAGTGGCGATAGTGCAGGGTTCAAGAGATGGCAACAGTTAAGGCAAGTCATAAGTTTGCAAGGATCTCCGCAACAAAGGTGCGGCCGTTCGCGGACATGATTCGCGGCAAGACCGTCTCGGAAGGAATCGACGCGTTGCGTTATCTGCCGAACCGAGGCGCTCGCGTTCTGGAACAAGTCCTCAAGAGTGCCCGGGCCAATGCGGAAGACCGCGGAGCAAGAAACGTCGATCGGCTGACAATTGTCGAATCACGAGTTGACGGGGGGCCGATGTTTAAGCGACTGCAACCTCGCGCACGCGGGATGGCGTTTGTCATTCGTCGGCGTTTTGCCCACGTCCATATCGCCATTGATGCACCCGAGATTGGTTAACCCTCACAAGCTGATCTGAATCTCTCAGGACAGAGATACGAACGCGGAAAAAATCATGGGACAAAAAACACGTCCAACTGGATTTCGAATGGGCATCACCGAAGACTGGCGCAGCCGGTGGTATGCCTCGAAGAAGGAGTTCGGGAATCTCCTGGTCGAGGACCAGAAGATTCGCCGCTTCGTCAACGATAAGTACAAGTTTGCCGGCATCGCCAAGATCGAAATTGAGCGAACCCGCGATCAGGTGATCGTGAAGTTGCACTCGGCCCGTCCGGGGATCATTATTGGCCGAAAGGGTCAGGAGATTGACCGGCTGAAGGCCGACCTGGAGGCCCTCACGGGCCGGCGCATGGAAGTCAAGATTGAGGAACTGAACAACCCGTATCGCAGCGCACCGTTGGTCGCTGAGGAAATCGCTCAGCAGTTGCAAAAGCGAGGGAGCTTCCGCCGGGCCATCAAGAAAACGATGGACCAGGTCATGGAAGCCGGGGTTGAGGGAGTCAAGATCGAACTGGCCGGGCGGTTGGGCGGGGCGGAGATGTCGCGCCGCGAGAAGGCGAGTCGGGGCTCGATTCCGCTTTCCACATTGAGAAGACATATCGACTATGGTTACACCGTCGCCAAGACTGCCCAGGGCGTGATTGGCGTGAAGGTGTGGATCGACCGGGGATTTTACGACGAGGAGGATGGCAATGGCGCTGATGCCCAAAAGGGTCAAGCACCGCAAAAGCCAAAGAGGTCGCATAAGAGGTAACGCCACCCGCGGCAATACCATTGCGTTCGGAGATTTCGGACTGCAATCGACCCAGGCTGGACATATCAGTGCCACGACGATCGAGGCGTGTCGTATCGCGATTACGCAGTACATCCGTGGTGATGGTAAGTTGTATATTCGTATCTTCCCGGATAAGTCTGTGACAGCACGTCCGTTGGAAACACGAATGGGAAAAGGCAAAGGCGAACCGGATCACTGGGTCGCCGTCGTCAAGCCGGGAACGGTGATGTTTGAGGTCTCCGGCGTTTCCATCGATGCTGCACGTGATTGTTTCAACCGGGTGGCGCACAAGCTGCCGGTGCGTGTTCGTTTGCTCGAACGACGCCCGGCGATTTAACGTGAACGATAGAGCGGATTAATAAAGAGTAGTCATGTCCAAGGCATCAGAATTTCGGGAAATGAACGACGAGCAACTGGAGCTGGAACTCCGAGAGACTCGTCAGGAGCTGTTCCGATTGAGGTTTCAAGCGGCAACCGAACGTTTGGATGCACCAAGCAACTTGACGCGCCTTCGCCGAAAGATCGCTCGGATCAAGACGATCCAGAACGAACGGCAACGAGGTGCAGCGGCGACCTAGTCTGCTGAGCCCCATCAATGGGGGCTTCAGCAGGATCACCTATTCAATCTTAGGAGAGTCATTCGATGAGCGGTCGGAGAAATCATTCATGAGGCGTACACTCCAAGGTGTCGTAACGAGCGACAAACGGGACAAGACTCTGCGTGTTGAGGTCAAACGGCTGTTTCGTCATGCCAAGTACGGAAAGATCGTGCGTGGCAGGACGGTGTGTCACGTGCACGATGAGAACAACGAAGCCCACGAAGGGGACACCGTTGAGATCGTGGAAAGCCGCCCGCATTCCAAGCAGAAGCGATGGGAGCTGGTTCGAGTCGTTGAGAAGTCAAAAGCCGTCGCTCGCGTCTAGCCTCCTCCGGCAATAACAAGACTCACCGGCGGACCATCGGAGCATATTAAGATTCGGGCACAGACGGAATCAGAGTTGGTGAAAGTGGAATAATGATTCAGATGCAGACACTCCTGGATGTTGCAGATAACAGCGGCGCGAAGGTCGCGCGCTGCATTCGCGTCCTGGGGGGAACAAAGAAGCGGACCGCAGGACTCGGTGACATTGTTGTCGTCTCTATCCAGAAGTCCATTCCAGGAGCGCCTGAGCTTGTCCGATCGGGCAAGGTGATTCGGGGCGTCATCGTCCGTTGCCGTCAGCCAACGCGTCGAGAGGATGGCAGTTACGTTCGGTTTGACAAGAACGCGATCGTCCTGATTGACGGTGACGGCAATCCGCGAGGCACGCGCATCTTCGGGGCCGTCGCCCGAGAATTGCGTGACCGCAGATACATGAAGATCATTAGTCTTGCGAGTGAAGTGGTGTAGGTGATGCCTCGGTTAGGTTGGTTGAAGTTTCGTTGGACAGATTGAAGAGAAACAGAGTGTCGCTGTGAAGATCAAGAAAGGTGATTCAGTCGTCGTGATTGCAGGAGACGAGAAGTCATCGACACCACGACGTGTGATTCAGGTTTTGGATAATGGAAGGAAGGTCCTGATCCAGGGAGTGAATCAGGTGTGGAAACACGTTCGCAGAGGACATGCCAAGAGCCCCCAGGGGGGAAGGCTTCATTTGGAGATGCCCATCCAGAGTTCGAACGTCATGTTCTACTGTGAGTCATGCAATAAGCCGAGCCGCCTTGGTCTGCGTTATTCTGCCGACGGTGCCAAGGAGCGGTTCTGCCGTAAGTGCAGCACGACTGCCGGAACCGTCAGCCCCTCCAAGAAAGCCCACGCTAAATCATAAGCGAAACAAGTACAAAGGACGCTTTTGCCTTCAGTTCAATCCCTGCATCAGGTGCAGGAGCATTCAAAACGCCATCGCGGTTGAGACATGTCAGTACCACGCCTCCAGGAACAGTTTCAAACATCGATTGTCGGCCAACTCAGTGATGAGCTGGGCCGCAAGAATCCCCACTCACTCCCCAAGCTGGAGAAGATCGTCATCAGCATGGGGGTGGGCAAGGCGATCCAGGACCGCAAGGTGCTTGACGAAGTCGTCAGCCAGTTGTCGTTGATCGCCGGCCAACAGGCTCAGATTACGAGGGCTCGTCGATCTATCGCCAACTTCAAACTTCGCGAGGGGATGGAAATCGGTTGTCGCGTGACCCTGCGAAAGCATCGGATGTACGAGTTTCTCGACCGGCTCATCTCCATCGTTTTGCCTCGGGTGAGAGACTTTCGCGGGCTCAACCCCAAAGCATTTGATGGTCGGGGGAACTATAGTCTCGGCTTGAACGAGCAAATGGTGTTTCCGGAAGTGAACCCGGACAGTGTCAAATCCGTGCAGGGGCTCAACATTACGATGGTCACATCGACGACGAGCGACGACGAAGCGAGACTTCTGCTCAGTTCGTTCGGGATGCCGTTCCAAAAAGGTGCCCAGTAACACCCTCGTTTCGACCTTTTCGAATCCATACTTTGTCAGTTTCAACACAGCGAATTCATCACCGGCATGGCCAGTAAATCCAAAATTGCCAAGGCTAACCGCAAGCCGAAATTCAGTTCCCGCCAAGAGCATCGCTGCCAGCTTTGTGGACGTCCACGGGCTGTCTATCGAAAATTCCAGATCTGCCGAATCTGTTTCCGGGACCTGTGCCTGGACGGCATGGTTCCTGGCGCCAAGAAGGCCAGTTGGTAAGCGATCAGCCGGAGAAACCACAACTATGATGACCGATCCCATTGCCGACCTCTTGACCCGCATTCGCAACGCCTTGCGGATCGAACGTCCCAATGTCGATATCCCCTCTTCAAAACTGAAGGTCGGAATTGCCGAGGTCCTTCAGCGTGAAGGATACATCTGGGACTTCGAAGTCATTGAACACGCCCCACAGAACATCCTGCGAGTCAACCTGAAATACGGTCCCAACGGCGAACGGGTCATCCAACAACTCAAGCGAGTCAGTAAACCCGGACGACGTCATTACGTGGCGGTCTCCGATGTGCCCGAAGTACTCGATGGTCTGGGGATCAGTGTGTTGTCGACCAATCAGGGAGTTTTAAGCAACCGCGAGGCTCGAAGTCAGAATGTTGGCGGAGAGGTGCTTTGCAGTATCTGGTAACTCTCGACACAATCGGATCACCTCAGTTCAATAGCGAATGATCGACCTATGTCACGTATTGGAAAACAACCCGTCGTTGCACCGGATGGGGTGGATGTCTCCATCTCCGGGAACACCGTCACGGTCAAGGGGAAGCATGGCGAGTTGACGCTCGACGCCCATCCGCGAATGAGTGTGACATATGACGCCGACTCCCGTAAAATCACGGTGTCACGTCCAAACGACCAGCGTGAGAATCGTGCACTCCATGGACTGACCCGCAGCCTGATCAATAACATGATCATCGGCGTTCAGGAGCCATTTGTGAAACGGCTGGAAGTGGTGGGGGTGGGATATCAGGCATCACTCAGTGGAAATGAGTTATCCTTGCAAGTCGGATTCGCGAATACCGTCAAGCTGCCGCTACCCGACAAGGTCACCTGCAATGTGCCTTCGCCCACAGCGATTGAAGTCAAAAGTATAGACAAGCAGGCGGTGGGACAGTTTGCAGCGGACATTCGCAACGTTCGCCCGCCCGAACCCTACAAGGGCAAGGGGATTCGCTTTCAGGGCGAACATATTCGCCGCAAAGCGGGCAAGGCCTTTGCCAGTGGTGGTTAATCCGGTTGAAGAATTCAGTGTCCAATGCCGTCGTCGTGGCAGTGGGTTGAAAAAAAGACAGATCGCGACATGAAACTACAAAAGAGAATCGCCAAACAACGAATTCGACGTGCCCGTCACGTCCGGAATCGCATTCGCGCGGCCGGTCGCCTGCGCCTTTCGATTTTCCGCAGCAACCAGCAAATCTACGCCCAGATCATCGACGACACAGAAGGTCGCACGCTCGTGTCTGCCAGTTCGATTGAGAAGGCACTCGGGGGGCCGAAGGCCAATAACGGCAACACGGCAGCGGCTCAACGGGTCGGGAAAGCCCTGGCAGAACGTGCAAGTGCAGCAGGGATCAAGGAAGTCGCCTTCGATCGCGGAATCTACAAATACCATGGTCGCATTGCTGCACTGGCCGATGCGGCACGCGAAGGTGGGCTCAGCTTCTGAGCTGTTGAATTGATTCAGTTCTTCCAAGATTGACTGATAACGAAACGAATACATTCCTGAGGTCTACGGAGTATTATCGTGGCGACAGACGCTCCCGCACAATCCCCAGAACAAGTCGTTCAGATCCGACGATGCTCATGCGTCGTGAAAGGCGGTCGGCGGTTCAGCTTCGCAGCGATGGTCGTCGTTGGCGACAAGAACGGTCGCGTCGGCTGGGGTTACGGCAAGGCAAAAGAAGTTCCATTAGCGGTCGAGAAGGCAACCAAGGCGGCGAATCGCAGTCTCAAAACAATCCCTTTGCGTGAGACCACAATTTCTCACCAGGTCGAAGGGCGATTTGGCGCATCCAAGGTGTTGTTGATTCCCGCCAGTCCGGGTACCGGGATCATCGCAGGTGCCACCGTACGGGCGGTTGTGGAATCTGTCGGCATCAGGGACATCCTGACGAAGAGCCGGGGTTCCAGTAACCCGGTCAATCTCGTGAAAGCAACATTTGATGCACTGGCAAAGCTGCGAACGCGCGAAGACGTGATGCGGCTGCGAGGAGTAGAACTGTAATGATCATCGACGACGTCCATCGCGGCATTCAGAAAAACAAAAATCGGAAAAGGGTCGGCCGTGGCCCGGGCTCCGGACATGGCAAGACGGCCGGGCGTGGCCACAAGGGTTTTTACAGCCGCCGTGGAGCGTCCCGTCGCGTCGGCTTTTCCGGCGGACAGATGCCCCTCGCCCGTATTATCGCCAAACGGGGTTTCAACAATAACCAGTTTGCTGATAAGGTGTTGGCGATCAACGTGTCGGTCCTTGATGTCAAGTTTCAGAACGGCGACACCGTCAACCCAACCACCCTCGCCGAACGAGGCCTGGCGAAAGGAAAGTTTGACTTCATCAAGATCCTGGGGGACGGCGAACTCTCCAAGAAACTGACCGTTCAGGTTCATCGGTTTTCCAAATCTGCGGAAAAGAAGATCCAGAAAGCTGGCGGCACCGCGGAGACGCTTTCGTAATGCGTTTTTCCGTCTGTCACTCCTTCGTGGTCGTCTCGTTTCACTCTCAACGCACTCAGACGAATTCGCCTTGTCCAATGGAGTCGCGCAATCACTCGTCCCGCTCGCGTGTAAGGACACAAACGCATGCTGGCTAAGCTGATCACCGTCTTTCGGATTCCTGAGTTACGGCAGAAGATCTTTCTGACGTTGTTTCTTCTCGCCGTCTATCGGATGGGGTTCGCGATTCCGTTGCCATTCCTCGATCAGCAGCAGTTCGGGGATGCGATGCAGCGATTGTCAGAGCAACAGGGCGGACTGGGTCAGGTGATTCAGGTGGTCTCTCTGTTCTCCGCTTCAAGCATCGGCAACAGCACGATTTTCGGGCTGGGCATCATGCCCTATATCTCGGCATCCATCATCTTTCAGCTGCTGGGGTCGGTCTATCCGCCACTCGAACAGCTGCAAAAAGAGGGGGAAGCGGGTCGCAAGAAGATCAATGAATATACCCGCTATGCGACGGTGGTCATCTGTCTTGGTCAGAGTTACTTCTGGATCCGCATGCTCTCCGGCGGACTCGGTGCTCAGGAAGGTGGGCTGATCATCCGCGAATACGATTGGTGGTTCTACCATCTCGTCGGCACCGTTACGATGACGGCCGGCACGATCCTCCTGATGTGGATCGGTGAGCAAATCGATGAATACGGCATTGGAAACGGAATCAGCTTGCTGATCATGGCCGGTATCCTGGCCCAGATGCCGCGCGCGTTGATCGACCTTTTGGGACCAGCGTTTAAGAACGGGATCGGCCTCGGATCGGAGACGGGCATTGACAAGCTGTTGCTTCTTGTCGTGCTGTTCGTCGGGGTGATTATTGCTGTCGTTGCGATTACACAAGCCCAGCGCCGAATCCCCATTCAAAGTGCCAAGCACGTCCGCGGTCGACGAGTCTTCGGCGGCCAGCGTCAGCACCTGCCGTTGCGTGTCAATCAGGCAGGCGTGATGCCGATCATCTTCGCCTCCAGCCTGCTGATGTTCCCCTACTTTTTGTTCAATTGGCTCAACCAACTCTGGGCAAGTCAGGAGTGGACATTCGGCCAGGACACCATCGGGCTTCTCTACGCAGCATTCGGCGGTGCCGGACGCGGATTCCTTTACAACATCTCCTATGTCGCGTTGATCTATTTCTTCTGCTACTTCTGGACTGCGATCACATTCAACCCGCGAGACATGGCGAACAACCTCAAAGACTACGGGAGTTTCATCCCGGGTTATCGTCCGGGTGAGCGAACGGCGAGCTATCTCGAACAGGTGATGGCCCGCATCACTTATGTGGGGGCCGGCTTCTTGGCCATCATCGCCATCATTCCGACCATCGTCGCGACTGCGATGGACATCCCTTTCCTGATCGCCAGCTTTTACGGCGGGACGGGCTTGCTGATCGTCGTGTCCGTCGCTTTGGACCTGGTGCAGAAGATCGACAGTCACCTCGTCATGCGAAACTACAATGGCCTCTTGGAATCCGAGGGTGGCTCTTAGGCCAATCGAGAGTTGAGGCAAGTGCGGTGCTCACGCTAAAGAGTCGACGTGAAATTGGCCTGATGCGCGAGGCCTGCCAACTCGTGGTGGAGGCACACCGACTGATCAGCAAGATGATCGCACCGGGCATCACGACGGCTGCACTCGACCGGGTTGCTGAAGATCTCTTTCACCAACGAGGGGCGACTCCTCTCTTCAAAGGATTCCCCGGAACCGTGCCGTTTCCGGCCGTGACTTGCATCAGCGTCAACCAGCAGGTCGTCCATGGAATCCCTGGCCCCTATGAACTCCGGGAGGGGGACATCGTCAGTGTGGACACGGGATGTCGGCTCAATGGCTGGTGTGGCGATGGAGCCTGGACCTACGCGGTTGGGGAAATCGACGGACTCAAGGCGCGGCTGAGAGAGTCAGGACAGTCGGCTCTGCAGACTGCCATTCAAGGGATGAGAACCCGCAAGCGATGGTCTCAGGTTGCTCGTCAGATTGAACGGGGTGTTGCTCGCGATGGATTCACGGTTGTGGAAGACTTTGTGGGACATGGCATCGGAAAGGAAATGCATGAAGAGCCGGAGGTGCCCAACTACGACAGCGAGGATTTCGAAGAACGTGATTTCCCCATCAAAACCGGACTGGTCCTGGCGATTGAACCGATGGTGAACGCTGGCACGTCGGAGATCATGATCCTCGACGACCACTGGACCGTCGTCACGGCCGACGGAGCTCCGAGCGTGCATTTCGAGCATACGGTGGCGATGACGAAAGAAGGCCCGGCCATCCTCACGGAAGGTCTGGGGCAGTGATTTGGAAGCCTGATCCAGAATGATCGAAGATTTCAGTCTGAATCCGACCTTCAGTCGCTTGAGACATTCGCCGGAGACTGCTTATAATCTTCGCTCCTCCCGGTGCGGAGAAGGGATAGGTACGTCCAACAGGAACTGAGGTTAAAATGAAGGTTCGTTCGAGCGTCAAGCGAATCTGCGAGAATTGCAAGATCGTCCGTCGTCACGGGCGCGTGTACGTGATTTGCTCATCAAATCCCCGTCACAAACAGCGTCAGGGATGATGGCCGGGTGGGAGTTCCGGGAGCGACGTTCAAGACTCGGTCGTCGCCTGCCATCAACTCTGCCCCATTGAATCCGAGTGCGAACTCCAGATGGTTCGCACTCAAGTCTTCGAACTCATCGGCACAAAGCGAGAACAGGATGCCACGTATTCAGGGTGTTGATATCCCGAACGAGAAGGCGACGTATGTGTCCCTCCAGTATCTGCATGGAGTCGGAAGAACGACCGCCATCGAGACATGCCACACACTCAAACTCGATCCGCAAGCGAAGGCCAAGGATCTGAGTGATGATGACATTCAGAGAATCAACAACTATCTCGACAACGAGCACGTTGTCGAAGGTCGACTGCGTCGTCAGACGCAGACCAACATTCAGCGGTTGCGTGACATCCAGTGTTATCGCGGGATTCGACATCGTCGCGGCCTGCCGGTTCGCGGACAGCGTACTCGCACGAATGCCCGGACACGCAAGGGGGCTAAGAAGACTGTCGCTGGCAAGAAGGGCGTCAAGGATCGTTAAGATCCCAATCCCGTCTCGCCGCGTCAGAAGTGAAGATCGCACAGCACGAAGGCTTGCAAGCCCGATTATCGAATCAGTCATCAACTCGGTTTTTAGACATTCAGGAATTCGAACTTGGCGAAGCAAAAGAAAAAACGAGCACGTCGCAACGTGACGCGGGCGATCGCGCACATCAAGGCAACGTTCAACAACACAACTGTCACGATCACCGACACCAATGGTGAAGTCCTCTGCTGGCAGACAGCCGGTACGTCGGGCTTCAAGGGTTCACGGAAGAGTACGCCATTCGCTGCCCAGAAAGCCGCGGAAACCTGTGCAGACCGGGCCAGGAAGTTCGGCGTCAAAGAGATGGAAGTCCGCGTCAAAGGACCGGGATCCGGTCGCGAAAGTGCCATCACAGGCCTTCAGACTGCCGGAATCACTATCCGTTCCATTGAGGACGTCACCCCGTTGCCTCACAACGGATGTCGCCCCAAGAAGAAACGCCGTGTCTGACATTGCTGAGATGACAGGAAACATCAACGATTTCCCGTGCGAGCAACGGGAAGCATCAACGCCGGTCGGCGACCCAGTGCCCCGGTAAGAAAAGCAGTCTCTTTAGAAACTCAGGAGTCATTCAATGCGAATTCGCTGGAGAGGTCTTGAACTTCCAAGTCGTGTCGCACCCGATCGGTCAGTGACCGGTGGTACCTATGGGTTGTTCGTTGCAGAGCCCTTCGAGCGGGGATTCGGCCATACCATCGCCAACAGTCTTCGACGGATCCTGCTTTCCAGCTTGGAAGGAAGTGCCGTCACTCGTGTCAAGATCCAGGGGATTCAGCACGAGTTCACGACGATCCCCGGAGTCGTGGAAGACGTTACGAACATTTGCCTGAATCTCAAATCGCTGGTCGTCAAGAATGCAAGCACGACAACCAAGACACTCCGCATCGAGAAGCATTCGAAAGGGGTGGTGACCGGTGCTGATGTGATCACCGACGATCAGGTCGAGGTTGTGAACAAGGACCTGGTCATCGCGACGATGACCGACGATGTGCCGCTCAACATGGAGTTGACCGTCGAGAATGGTCGCGGATATGTGCCCGCTACTGAGCACTACGACAAGATGCCCGAGCCGGGAGTCATTCCGCTCGACGCCGCGTTTTCGCCGGTCGAGCGAGTGCGGTACAAGGTTGAAGATACCCGCGTTGGCCAACGGACCAACTACGACAAGCTTTCGCTTGAAATCTGGACGAACGGGACGGTCACGCCGGAGATGGCATTGGTCGAATCGGCCAAGATTCTGCGCAAACACCTCAATCCGTTCATCACCTACAAGGAGCCGGGCCCAGAGTTGCCTCCGTCATCCGGCCTCAAAGGCATGCTCGAATCGACCGGATATTCACCGATCGACCTCGAGTTGGAGGAAAAGCTGAACCGCTCACTGGCCGAATTGAACCTCTCGGTCCGGGCGACAAACTGCCTGGAGTCAGAAGGCATCAACAGTGTTCGCGACCTTGTCCGTCGCGTCCCGGATGAGCTCCTGACAGTCCGCAACTTCGGTGAGACGACACTCACCGAAGTCGAGGAACGGCTAACCAGCCTGGGTCTCCGTCTTGGCATGAAAGTTCCGGACAAGAGCCCCATTTCCTGATTGTTGGTCGCACTAGTCGGCCAGTCATTGTCACCAAAGTGCAACACCAGCGACACGAACGTTTGAGACAGGTAGGAAAGTCATGCGTCATCGAGTGAAGGGCCGCAAGCTCGGCCGGAATGCCTCTCATCGCCATGCGATGTATCGCAACATGGCGTCGAGTTTGATTCGCACGGTGAGAGTCGACGATAAAGACCCCGACCGCCCCAAAGTCGCTGGCCGAATCGTGACGACCGTGCCCAAGGCGAAAGAGTTGCGTCCCTACGTCGAGCGACTTGTCACAATGGCCCGCAAGGCAGCGGTGCATCAGGAGGCGGCCGAAGAGTTCGCCACCTCAGCTGAGCGGAATTCTACCGAGTGGAAGCAGTGGCGGACGTCAGATCGATGGCAGAAGTGGAATCAGGCAATCGCCCCTGCGGTGGCTCTCCGCAGGCGAGCGTTCGCCTTGCTGCGAGACAAGGAAGCACTCGATATCCTGTTCGATGAGTTGGCCGAGCGGTTCCAGGACCGCCCCGGTGGCTACACACGAGTCGTCCGGCTGGCGCAGCGTCGATTGGGCGATGCAGGCGAGCAGGCGTTGATCGAGTTCGTTGGCGAACGTGACCGGGTCCGCAGGAAACGTGAGGCACCCGTCGTTGTCGACAAAGCACCGGCGAACGAAGCGGAATCAAAACCGTCAAGCGAAGCACCAGCCGATGAAGAATCCGATACGCCCGTCGCTACGGCGGAAACGGACGAGAGTATCGGTGACGGCGCCGAGTCGGTAAAAGACAATTGATACTCCGGTCGGCCCGAGTCTGATTCAGACTCGGGCCTTTCGCATGAATCACGGCTGATTCTGCGCAAGGATCATATTCATGATCGATGATCGAGAAAGGAAGCTCGTCATGCCGGATCACCAACCTACCAGACCGTTCGACTTCACGTACGCCATGCTGAGGCTGTGCGACGACGTGACATGTCGGCTTGATGAGTTCCTGCACATCGATATGTCACGCGTGCTGGTGACATTCGCACAGGCTCGCCGGAAGGTTCTGCACGGCCTGCAGGCCAAGCTTACTCCGATGCGATTCGAGGGAGGTGCACTCACCACTCTCCGGCATGGACGTACCTGGACAGTGCAACGGTTGTATCAGGACGACCGTGAGATGCTGTATATCCTCACGTTCTATCTGCCACGGTTTCTGGATCAAACGTTCCAGGAAAAGATGATCACCGTGCTGCACGAGCTGTATCACATCAGCCCACGATTCGATGGCGACATCCGCCGGATGGAGGGGCGGTACCATGTACATTCACACAGCCAGCGCGAATACGACCGTCACATGGAAGTTCTCGTCAGCCAATATCTTCATTCCGGCCCACCCGAGGAATTGTACGACTTTATGCGATCGAAGTTTCACACGCTCCATCGCCGTCACGGAGGCGTCGTGGGTCTGCAGGTGCCGATTCCCAAGCTGATCCCCCTCAACGACTCCCGATCCGCCTGATGACACGATTCAGCGTCACCCGGTCGACTTGTTCCGTTTGATTCGTCGCGGGGAACACCGCCATGCTCCCTGCTGCGGTCAGTTGTCCGATTCAACCAGTTCGGCGTTGAGCGCCTCGCGAATATTGTCGAGCATACGCCGAATGCTGCGGTCGGACGTCTCAAGTGCCGTGGCAATCTCTTGTTGACTGTGACCTTCCAACCGTAACTGAAGGAGAACTGCGTGATCCGCCCCGAGTTTGGCACTCACTCGTTCGATCATCTCTGTAAAGATGAACGCCTCGACGGGTGAAGGAGTCTCTGTGAGCTTCACAAGGTGGAACTCGTCCGGAACGGAGTTATTGCCCCGGTCGATCTCCTGGGCAGCGTCACGTTTCGCAGCTGAGTGTTTGCGGACCTGACTGCGGAGCTTGTTCAGCGAGATTGTGACCAGCAACTTCCAGACGTCATCATCGTGGTCGAACTCGAACTGGCCATCCTGCACCCTGCGGAAGAACGAGCGGCAGGCAGACTGGAGCACATCGTCGGCGTCCGTTCGTGATCGGAGACGATCTGCAAGTTGAGTCGTCACGATGCCCGAAAGGCGTTCGACATAGCGTTGGTACAGCTCATTCGCCGCCTGATGGTCCCCTTGCCGCCAGCGGTCGACGAGTTCGGTTGATGCTTGCTGCATGTTCGGTTCCCCGGGCAGGCCCGCCATCACGAAAACGTCACAAAAACTGTGATCTTCTGCACCTTCCTCAGAATATCACAGATTCGGGCAAATGGTCAGCCGAACAGCTCAGGAATCGGCGTTCCGCCGTCGGTGAGGGGGACCGGGCGGTCGCCGGAGTAGAGCACTTCTGAGTGGTTGATGCCCAGAGTTGCAAAAATGGTCGCGAACAAATCGGGAACAGTCACGGATTGATCGACGACCGTCATGCCCAGTTCGTCAGTGGTGCCGATCGCTTGGCCGGTCCGCAGTCCCCCGCCTGCGAGGAGCACGCTGAAGGCCTTGCCATGATGACCGCGTCCGCCGCCCGCATCGAACTTGGCAGGTCGTCCAAATTCGGTCGAGATCACGATGAGCGTCTTGTCGAGCAGTCCCTTCGACTCAAGGTCGGTTAGCAAGGTCGAGAATGACTGATCGAGGCTTTGGATGAGCAGATGCTGCTTGGCGTGCCCTTCATTGTGCGTGTCCCAGCCGGTGCCGTTCTTGAAGTTCAGGTTGAACGACACCTCCACGAAACGACTGCCCCGCTCGATCAGCCGCCGCGCGAGCAGACACCGCTGCCCAAACTCGTCGCCGTACGACTTTCTCAGGTCTGCCGGCTCGTGATCGAGATCGAACACGCTCATGAACTCCGGGCCCGCAAGCCGGAAACCGCGATCGGTCGCATTCACGTAGTCCTCAATGTTTTCATCTCCGGAGTGCTTTCTGACGTATTGGTCACGCATACGTTTGAGCAACCGCATGCGCCTCTGATGCCGTTCGTCATCGACGCGCATTGGACGCGTGAGCCCCTTGGGCCCACTCTGCGTTTCCGTCAGATAGACGTAGCCATGTTGGGCTCCCAGAAATCCCGGTTCGCGGGCGGGAGACGGGTTGCCGATGAGCACATACGATGGCACGAGTTCGTTCGCCGATTCCTTCAGAGCAGAAACGGCAGAGCCGAGGCTGGGATAGACGATCGTGCCGCTGGTCACACGTCCGGTGTGCATGCGATAGGCGGCAGCCGCATGCTCGTCGATGACATCGTGATTGACCGTGCGCACTGGAACGCAGCGGTCAAACAGGTCGGCTGTCCGTCGAAGATGCTCGCAGACCTGCACGCCGTTGATGGCTGTGTCGATGGCCGGATAGGCCGAACCGGGATCGTCCTTGCCATCCTTGGTCACCCGCTTGGGGTCCCACGTGTCGATCTGCGACGCGCCGCCGCCAAGCCAGATAAAGATGCAATGCTCGGCCTTGCCAACGTGCAACTGAGGAGGTTGCTCAGCGATGACCATTTGCCCCGAGAGGCAGCCAATCGTTGCTGCCGCCGTGGACTGGTGAAAACACCGTCGCGTGAATCGTGTCAGGTTTGAATTCATCGAGTAGGTACGATCAGTCTCGAAGGCCTTGATGGAGTCTGGGTTGACGTGAAGGATGCCGTATCACTCAGGAGCAGGAATCTCCTCAAACAGGGATTTCGACCGTTCGTCCCCCTGATGCTGGTCAATGGGGAGCATTCCGTACTCATTCGCTGCGGTTCGAGATGCTCCCGCTTTCAGGAGATGCTCGATCTTGTCATGGGCATGAGATGAGACGGCATAATGGAGCGGTGTATTGCCGTCATGACCTCTTGCTTCCAAATCGGCGCCGGCATCGACAAGTGCCCTGACGATATCGACGGACGTGCTCTCGAACTGCGTCGCCAGGTGCAGGGGTGTCCAATTGTGCGAATCGCGTGATTCCAAGTCAGCTCCATGCGCGATCAGGTCTTCGACGACGACAAGCGAGTTTCCCCAAACGGCGTGGTGAAGTGGCGAGTATTTCTCATTCGTCGACTCTGTAATACTTGGATCCGCTCCAGCCTCAAGCAATTCGTGAATCATGGATTCATTTGCCCCGCACTTCGTTGGAAACGTTGCGGCAATCAGCGGGGTACGGCCGTCTGGACCGGGCAAATTGGCGTCCGCACCTGCGTCTAGAAGCGGCTTGACGGATTTGCCCTTCCCAAAGACTGCGGCGAGGAACAGCGGAGTCCTCCCTTGCTTGTCCAGAGCGTCGACGCGATGCCCCATCGTCATGAGTTTGGGGATGTCTTCCGGATAATGCATCGCCGCCGCATGCAATGAGTCTGCGGTGGGCTGCTCTGTCCACCACTTCGCAACAATCGTCACTCCAGCACCACAAACGATGAGCAAGAGCGTCACCAAGGCCAGCATCAAGGTGACTGGCGAACCCGTGCGGACTTCGGGTCTGGCTTTTTCGTTCATGGCCTGTTCCTACGGGAGAAACACGAATTCGGGCGAGTTGATCATGACCCACAGGATGTCCTCCACGCGGGTACGCCAGTCGGCGTCGAGGCGGACCGTGGGTGGGTCGCCTTGGAGGACTTCGCGTTGACGGCGGATGGCTTCGTCGTCCGATTTGGGATCGAAGTGGTTGACCCAGGTAATCCCGGAGCGGTAGATCCGTCGTGGCGGGACAGACTCGGGACCGGCGATGATGCGACTTGCATAGCCATTCTGCAGAAGCGTCGTGAATAGTTCCTGCTCCTCGGTTGTCGGTGGGCGAGTGAGGACGCGTTGGACCATTCGTCGCACAAGTTCTTCGATCGGTTGCTCCTCCAGGCAGAGTTCGGTGATATCACAACGGTCGGAGAGATCGACGATGCGGTTGGCAGCCGTGCCATTCGCGAGGGCCATCGGCTGAAGGGGTGTCAGTGCATCTTCGCGGAGTGTGAGCGGCTCCTGACGTTGTTGCCGCCAGCCGTTCGCGGCGAGTAAGTCAATGAGGCTTTGAGCAGCGGGGAGATTGAGCGAAGGGCGGTCACGCTCGTTACTGACGGCGACCAGTTCCCATGCCCGACGCGGGATGCCGAAGTGACCGAACGTTGAGTTGCCCCGCTTGCCGTCACGGTCCATCGTCAGCTCTTCACAGTCCAGCGACTTGCCCACGGCAAGATGCAGCGAGTCGACGAGTTGCTCGGCAGACATCCGCCGCCGCACCGACTGAGCGAACAGGGAGGGGGAGACCTCCTCGTCACGGGAGTTGTCGAAGGTCCCGCGCTGATAGGTCTGGGAGTTGAGAATCAATCGCGAGACGTGTTTGAGATCGTAGTCATGCGTGACGAACTCATGAGCCAGATCGTCCAGTAACTCCGGGTGCGAGCACTCTGCGTGCTCCCAGTCTTCGATCGGCTCGACCAGTCCACGTCCGACGTAACGTGCCCAAAGACGATTGACGGTCACTTGGGCGAATCGATCGTTTGCGGGTGAGGTAATCAACCAGGCCAGCTGTTCACGCTTGTCACTCGCATTCTGCATGCGAGACGCAGTGGCGAGTGAGGCAAACAGATCGTGACTCGTGAAGGGATCGTCTGCCAACTCTTCGAAGGGCCAAGCAGGTGAGACACTCTCTCCCGGTTTGAGCGAGGCCTGCACGACCGCCTCAAAATCTTCATCAGTTGAACCCGGAACACTGCTCGATCCTGGGACCTTGAGCGGCTTGCGGGCGAGCATTGCAGCGAGGTTGAACAGGTCCTGTTGTTTGACGTCGTGATACGGGGCATCGTGACAGCGGGCACACTTCATCTCAACGCCGAGAAAGGCTGTGCCAAGGATGTGGGCCTTTGCGGCCATCGGGACGTCATTCTGACTCGCCACGCCGAAGCCGGCCGGCCCGCCACCGTAGGGGCTTCCCTGCATGAGAATCAACTCGGTCACAAGACGGTCGAACGGCTTATCGTCGAGAAAGGCCTCATGCAGAAACCAGCGAAACGGCCCGGTGTTGTTGAGTTCGGGCTTCGTCAGCCCCGGGTTCTCAGCCAGTACGTCCTGCCAATAACTGACCCAGTGATCGGCCCAGCCGGGCTCGTTGAGCAGTCGATCGATCGTCTGCTGCCGTCGCGTCTGCTCAGGCAGCTGCAAGAACGCAGTGATCTCATCCTCAGTGGGAATAACGCCTGTCGTATCGAGCGTGACTCGACGCAGGAACGCAAGGTCGTCGACAATCGGAGCGGGTGCGATGCCTTCCTCTTGCAGCCGTGAGAGGATGAAATGGTCAATCGGATTACCGATTGAGCCATCCGCTTCGACATCTGGCACGGCCACCGGATCGCCAGCGGACTCTCTCGCGAATTCGTGGCGGTCATTCCAGTAAGCGTTCTGTGATTGAGCGAGTTGCTGCCGTCGTGCTTGATTGACGGCTGTCAGATGCTCATGCTCCCAGTTGAGGAAGTCGAGCCAGCCGCCGTCGGTGAAGGGGAGGTGGCGCGCCGGCCCGACGATCTGGAACTCGCCTCCTTTGGGAGCGACTGCAACGACCATCTCGCCGTGATAGTCGCCTTGCTTCTTGTTGCCGAGCAGCCGGTACAACGTGACGACGTGTGTTGAGCCTTCCAGTTCGACCGAGACCCGTACGTCCTGATGTCCCTCTGCGACCGAGAGCATCTCGGGACCGCGATCGAGGCCTTCATAGTAGGCTTGATGTGCACTGCCGTTCAGGTTCATGAACTTCGTCTGCCCGACGATCTTGCCATCGACATGCAGCCGGGCGGCATCAAGAGATCGCAGGATGAACTCGTATTCGCCTGCGGGCAACTCGATCTGACTGGTCAACTTCAACAGCGCGGGAACTTCCCGGTCGGCGATCAGTCCCTGAGCGTTGTAGTGGCGAGGAAGGTTCTTAATCGCAAAGAAGTCCGTCTCAAACAGCAATTCCGTCTGCCGCATGTCGAATTCCCACTTGCGCGGGACCGGGACCGCCTCCATGATCTCGACGCGAACGGAATCCGCCGGGACATCATCATCGGTGCGAGAGATATCCTCCTCAAACGGCCATGTTGCCTCGGATTGTTCGACCGGCTCCTCGGCAGTTTGCGAGTCACCTAAGCCAACTGCGGAGGTCGTGCCAACGAGCAGTATTGCTCCAAAATAGACGACCGTTTTTGTGAGATTTGCCACGTGCATCGCCATGCTGTTTTCGCCCGGACATCAAGCAGAATTCGACCATTTCTCAGGAATGTCCAGAGTACCACCTGCCACGGGCAGCAACAATGTCATGTATGCCTCAATGCCTGTTCATCGCCAAGCTGTCATCTCGGTCGTTGGTTCTTGATGGGAAGCTCGACCAGTGGGCGATAGACTCGAAGGTGTGTTCGCACCGTCGACGTGTCCCCTCCGTACTCCTACGGACCGGCTCCCCTCCTTATGTCCGACACCCGTGACGAGTTTTCGCTGATTGACCGCATTCGCCGTCGGGCAAATGTGACGTCGCTGCTCGGGCTGGGCATCGGTGACGACACGGCCCATCTGCTCACGAATCGTGACGATGGTGTGCTTGTGGCTGTCGATGTGTTGACGGAAGGAGTGCACTTCGATTTGTCCCGGACGTCGCCGGACTTGGTGGGACGCAAAGCGCTCGCGGTGAACCTCAGCGATATCGCAGCGATGGCCGGGCAACCGACGGCAGCGGTCGTGGGACTGGTCCTGCCTCGCGACCGAGGTGCCTCGCTGGGCGAGTCTATGATGGAAGGACTGATCTCACTCGCAGACGAGTTTGACGTTGCCGTGATCGGGGGAGACACCAACTCATGGAACGGACCGTTGGTCATCAGCGTGACGATCCTTGGCGAGCCGACGGGCAAAGGTCCGGTGACCAGAGCAGGGGCAGAACCGGGCGACTGGATGTTCGTCACCGGGGCACTGGGCGGCAGCCTGGTCGGGAGACACCTTTCATTCACGCCGCGGATCGTTGAAGCGATCGCCCTTCATCAGGCGGTCGACCTGCACGCGATGATCGATATCAGCGATGGTCTTGCCTCCGATCTGCGTCACATTGCAAATGAAAGTCAGGTCGGCGCGACGATCTCGGCAGACCGGATTCCGATTCATGAGGATGTTGATGCTTCACTTCCCGTCGACGACCGACTTCGTCATGCTCTCTCGGACGGCGAAGACTTCGAGTTATTGTTAGCGGTCAGTCCATTGGATGGAGAACGGCTGCTCGGCGACCCGCCAATCGAACTCCCTCTGACGCACATTGGCGAAGTGACGGACGAGATTGAGTGTCGAATCAGGCGACCTGATGGGGACGTGGAGCCTTTGCCAAAGGGCGGATGGCATCACGGATTCAGTGAATGAAAGCCTCAGCCACTGATGGGTTCCAGCGTCAGTGTGTGAGAGGCGACGAAGTCCTGAAGTTCCCGGGCATTGAAGGTACCTGTCGTTGCTCCGGTGGCTCGCACGCAACTAGCGCCCATTGCTGCGGCGTCTTTCACACAGTCGATCAAGTCCTTGCCGACGAGCAGGCCATACATCAGGCCTGAGGCAAACGCGTCGCCACCGCCCGTGCCGTCTACTTCCGCGACCTCATAGATTGGGACGCGAACTCGTTCATTCGGCGTGAACACAACCGATCCCTGACCACCACACGTGACGATGACAGTCTCGGCTCCTTTCTGTTGAAAGGTTTTCGCTTGCTCTAGCGGGTCATCGAGTCCTGTGATGACACTTGCTTCGTCCGTGTTGGGAAGAAACAGGTCCGTCACCGGCAGCACGGGGGCCAGCATATCGCTGATCGTGATTGGATCACCGATGACGACGTCCAACACGGTCCGGACACCAGCTTCCCGGGCTTGGGCGAACAGCTGTGCCACATTCTCCCCTGACAATGCGGCGTTGAGTCCGAAACCGCCCACGTAGATGATCTTCGAGTGCTTCAGTATGTCTGGATCGATCTCGGTTCCTCTGAGTTCGCCATTGGCGCCCAACACATGGATGAAACGGCGGTCTTCCCCCAGCACGTTCACGACCAGCGTGGTCGAAGTTTGCGTTTGCGAAGACACGATGATTTGCGAGCAGTCGACGCCGGCGGACGCGAGTTCGTCGCAGACGTATCGCCCCAACACGTCATCTCCCACACAGCCGACCACGCTGGCGGAGACGCCCAGTTTCGTGAGATCGACGGCAACATTGGCAGCACAGCCGCCGATGGTCAATTCGGTTCGAGCGGTGCAGGCCAGTCCCCCCGAGAGAGGAATCGCCTCGATGGGTGCTGCGACATGGTCAGCCACGATGAGTCCGACACACAGGACGTCACAGGCATCGGGAGAGGACGAATTCATTCTCGCTCCGACTTCGACGACAAAGTCCCCGTCAACCAACTCAGACCCGGACGGCCTTCTGATGCACCTGTTCTTTGGCAAGTCTGTTGGACGCCATGCGACGTTCACGGTGCCGCAACATCTTCATGCGTCTGAGCAACCTGAGTAACAGAGGATAGGTGATGAGACCTGCCATCGTCGCGACAACAAACGAACCGGTCAACAAGGGGACACCAAGATCGACGAACAGGCGCGTCATGGAGGCCCACCACTCACTCAAGCCATCGTACTCGAACAGCTTGGCGAACTCTTCCTTCGTGATCGTCGACGGGAAATAGATGGTGCCGATGGTGTAGTTGAACCAGTAGATGGGGACGACCGTCAGAGGGTTGGAAATGTAGACTGCAATCAGGGCTGCGACTTTGTTAAAGCGGAACAGCCGACGAGTGAGCATCGCGATCAGCATCACCAGGACCATCTGAACACCGACAGTCGGAGTGAGAGCAATGAACATCCCGATCGCTGCTCCGAGTGCGATCTGATGTGACGTTCCATCCAGCATGAGCAGAGCCCGCAACCACATGCGCGGGTCGATCATTTTGCGGATGGGGTGGACGTCGTTCATTGCGGAGGGGTCGCTGCCATGGTGGGCCAATTCCGGGTGAGAAAGGATAGCATCCCTGTCTCATTTTATCGGCAGATTCGGCAGATATGTTCGGAGAATTCAGTCGTGCGCGAGTAACTCTTTCACAAATGGCAGGACATCCCCTTCATACGTGAATTCTTCCGCATCGGGGTTCTCGTTATCGAATCGCCTGAGCAGCTTACCATCGCGATCGTACACATAGACAGCAGGGATTGAGGCCAATTCCAGCTGTTCGTAGAGGGTGTCCGGGTCGTCATTTCCGAGGAGATTGTCGAATGTCGCCCCTTGGCTTTGCAGGAATTCGGTCACTTTTTCTCGATACGATTCGGGCGGCTTGCTCGCCCGACCACTATAGTCCATCGAGAAAGAAATACACGACACTTGGTCGCTGTGACCCTGATGAAGTCGAACAAGATAGGGGAATTCCCGTCGGCAGGGGACACAACTCGTTGACCACACGTCGAGGACGACGATTTTCCCGGCTTTGGAACGGACGATTTCCTGAGCTTCTTCCCAGGACATGATGGACAGCGAGGCGTCTCCGGACTCCGCTGACGAGGTTTCCTCCTCAGGCGGCTCCTCTGCGTCCGCTTGCTCGGTTTCGAGCAACGGCGGCTCAGATTGTCCAGGGGGAGCAGGGCCCAGTTCGGGGCCAACTGCTTCCGTGTCGACAGCAGCCGAACCGGCCTGCCGAACCTCTGCTGAGTTGTCTGTGGATTGCGTCGTGTCCTGGCACCCGCAGGTGACGGTCATGATCCAAAGGCATCCAATGATTCCGAGGCTCGTCCTCATTGCGAGTGTGCTTCCCGTTTCGATTTGAGCAGTTAATCTCTGTCAATGACCCATCATCGCGAAGCGGACATGAGAGAACAAGAGGCCCCGACGACGAAATACTCGCTGATATGATTGCCAGGAGGCCAAGCGGCAATGCGATGTGGGTTCAGAGTTGCCCGCGAACTCAGCATCTGGGCGTCGTAGTATTCGTATGCGCGGGATGGTACGTCCCTGGCGAAGCGAGTGGCATGGCGGAGGCTTCCGTCGGAATCTATCCGCTCCCTGCCTGCCCCCCAATGGAGCGGCCGCTATTCTGACGGGCGCGGATCTGATGGACATTCGATATGGTGGAGGTGAGCATTTAGGTTCGTTGTTGGAGGGATTCGTGCCGACACCCTGGGCGACACTTCGAGAGGCGATGTCCGTCACGGTCAAGTGGGCGTACTTCGACCACGCGGCTGTGTCCCCTCTACCAGACCCGACGCGGCAGGCCATCAATGACTGGGCCGACCACTTTGCAGAAAACGGCGTCGTCGACTGGCGGGAATGGAATCGGCGGATCGAAGTCGTCCGACGTTTGACGGCTCAGCGGATCAACGCCTCTCTCGCGGAGATCGCACTCATTCGTAACACGACGGAAGGAATCAGTTTGATCGCGGAGGGGTATCCGTGGCAGACGGGTGACAATGTGGTCGTGCCGGATTCCGAGTTTCCGTCGAACCTCTATCCGTGGATGAACTTGGCCGAACGTGGGGTTGAGGTGCGGCAGGTCAATTGTCCGGACGGAAAGATTGACCCGACAGAGATTGCGAAGGCATGTGATGAGCGGACCCGGATCCTCGCGGTCAGTTGGGTCGGATACGCGACCGGATGGCGGGCCGATTTGGGGGCGCTGGCGGACATTGCTCATCAGCGGGGGACGCTCCTGTTCGTCGATGCGATCCAGGGGTTGGGCGTGCTGCCTCTAGACGTGTCGGAGATTCGCGTCGACTTTCTGTCAGCCGATGGTCATAAGTGGCTCCTTGGTCCCGAGGGGGCAGGGGTGCTTTACGTACGTGAGAAGCACCTTGAACGACTGCGAACTCTTGGAATCGGATGGAACAGCGTGCAGCAATCGGGCAACTTTGCTGACAAGAGCCTGAACCTCAAGACGGATGCATCCCGATATGAAGGCGGCACGCACAACATGTCGGGGTATCTCGGCCTGGCAGCGAGTCTGCAGCTGACGGCTGAGTTGTCATCTCAGGTCATTACCGACCGCATGCATGAGGTCACGGATCGATGCTGCGTGGCATTGGAATCGGCCGGTGGACGCATCGTGTCGGCACGCGAGGACGATCACTGGTCGGGCATTATCGCCTGCGAATTTGACGGGCAAAAATGTGATTCGTTGCAGCGGGCCTGTCTGAGCGAGGAGGTTGTGGTCAATACTCGCGACGGTCGATTGCGGGTCAGCCCCCATCTCTACACCGATGACTCTGACATCGAACGGTTGACGCATGTGTTGAGAAGAGCAGTCGCCAATTGACACACACCAATCGACGTGTAGGATAAATACTGTTGAATCTGGCCAATCCACCGTTGCACGAGAGACACACGACTCGTGCTTTCTCACCAGATCGGGTCGATGAGTATGCTCGCGCCTCAGACCGTACAGAAAGACGGCGTTACGATTCTTCATTTCGGCGCCGGACCCCATACGTTTCATGAGGCCGAGATCTCCGAAATCACACAGCCCGTTTTGGCCGCCTCCAAGGCAGATCCGCCGAAGGTCATCGTCGATTTATCCGAGGTTGAATTCTTCGGCTCGTCGTTTATCGAGATCATGTTCCGTCTTTGGAAACGTCTCTCTGACCGATCCGGGAATTTCGCTTTGGCGGGCCTGTCGAGCTACTGCAAAGAGGTCCTCAACGTGACCAATCTCGACAAGCTGTGGATGTCCTACGACACAGTCGATGAGGCACTTGCTGCGATGAAAGCTGGCGAATAGTCCTTTCGCCACTGATGTCTTTCACATTCTCCTGCAGAAGTTCCTTCGATCTCGCCCGGGCCTTTCATACCGCTGGCACTCCCACTGACCGGGCGGTAGACTGCGTGTCTCTTCTCATGTTCTGTCTCGCGTTCAATTTGTGGGTTTTCGGAGGGTCTTGTTCGCATGAATGCCGCACAACTTGTCAATGAAGGTCTGGAAAGATTTGGAGAGTATCCGGCGACCTTCTTTGAGGGCAAAGATTTTACGAACAAAGAGCAACTCGAATACGCGTGTCGGCTCGCGACGGTCCTCAAGGATCGCGGGGTGCAGCCGGGTGACCGAGTGGTGGTCATGATGACGACGTGTCCCGACGTACCGGCTGCGTTTCAGGCGATCTGGCGGATCGGGGCGATCATCATCCCGATCATGCCGCAACTCATCCCTCCGGAAGTGAAGTACATCGTCGAGAATTCGGGAGCGGAGGTTGTGGTAACGATTCCGCTATTGGCTCCCGTAGTCGCTGCAGCAACGCAGGGGATTGAAGGCTTTCGAGAGATTCTGGTCTGCGGCGAGTCGGAAGTCCCGGGGATCAGTAACATCTCTCCGGAGATCGAGACGGCAGAAGTCTACACCGACGTTGCAGAGAAGGAGTACAAGGACCTCGCGGTGCTCGTCTACACCTCCGGCACGACGGGCCATCCCAAGGGGGTCATGCTCACCCACGGCGCCCTCATCGACAATGCAAAGTGTGTCGCCGGGCTGTTCAATGAATCCGACCGGTCACGCAGCCTGATGGTTCTTCCGATGAGCCATGTGTACGGCATCCTGTTGATGAATGTTGGAGCCCTGCTCGGCTTCTACACGGCCATGCTGTCCCGGTTCGATCCGGAAGAGGTCTTGCAGACGATTCAGGACTACAAGGTCAGCCGCGTCTCCCTCGCGCCGACCATGATGGTCTATCTCGTCAATCATCCGAACCGAGACAAGTACGATTGTTCGAGCCTGCGATTTGTGACGGCCGGTTCGGCACCGCTGTCGATCGAGCTTCAGGAGCGTTTCGCCAAGCAGTTCGGCTGCCGTGTGGCCGACGGTTATGGACAGTCGGAAGCGACCTGTGCGGTGACGTCATATCGAGACGATGAGCCGATCGTTCCCGGCTCTGCCGGACGTGCATTGCCGGGAGTCGAAATCTGCATCATGGATGATGACGGCAACATTCTTGGCCCCAACGAGACGGGCGAGATCTGCATTAAAGGCTCGATCGTCATGCTCGGGTATTGGAACAAGCCCAAAGCGACGGCGGAGACGATCATCGACGACTGGCTGCACTCGGGCGACATCGGTCATTTGGACGAAAACGGTTACGTGTTCATCACCGACCGCAAAAAAGACATGATCGTCAAAGGGGGCGAGAACATTTCGCCACGGCAGATTGAAGAGGCGATTCATAAGCATCCGAATGTTGCTGAGTGTGCGGTGTTTGGAGTTCCGGACGAGAAATTCCAGGAGGAGATCGCAGTCGCCGTCGTCCCCAAGCCGGGCAAGACGCTGACCGAAAAGGAGATCGTGGAAGCGGCACTCAAGGAAGTCACCAAGTTCAAAAAGCCGGCCTACATCGATTTCAAACAGGAACTCCCCAAGAACTCGAACGGCAAGGTACTCAAGCGCACGCTGCGTGAGCAGTGGGTTGCCTCCACCGAATGACAGGACGCTGAATGACCACCGCCAACCGACAGATCACTCTCGCTGCGCGCCCGGAGGGCTTCCCCAAAGACTCCGACTTCAAACTGGTCGAGACGCAACTCGCAGCTCCCGGCGAGGACGAATTCCTCGTGCAGGCTCACTACCTGTCCGTCGACCCGTACATGCGCGGACGCATGAACGATGCCGCCTCCTACGCGGAGCCGGTCGGCATCGGTGATGTGATGGTCGGCGAAAGCGTCGGGAAGGTGATTCTGTCCAACAATGAGAAGTATCCGGAAGGGACTTACGTCGCGGGGATGTTCGGCTGGCAGGAATACGCGATCACCGACGGTAAGGGCGTTCGCAAGATTGACCCCGAACTGGCACCGATCACGAAGTACCTGCATCTGCTCGGCATGCCAGGGTGGACGGCCTACTTCGGGCTGCTTGACGTGTGTGAACTCAAGGAGGGAGACAACGTACTCGTCTCCGGAGCCGCAGGGGCTGTCGGCTCGATCGTGGGGCAGATTGCAAAGCTCAAAGGCTGTCGCGTCGCTGGCATCGCTGGGTCTGATGAGAAGATCGCCTACCTGAAGGACGAACTCGGCTACGACGCAGCCTTCAACTACAAGTCGACGGAGAATCTTGGCAAGTCGATCCGCGAAGTCTGCCCGGATGGCATTGACGTCTACTTCGACAACGTGGGCGGCCCGATCACCGATGCCGCTTTCTGGTCACTCAACGTCGGCGCACGCATCGGCATCTGCGGACAGATTTCACAGTACAATTTGGAGAAGGGCGAACAGGGCCCACGTCCGTTCTGGCATCTGATCGTCAAGCGTGCCACCGTGCGGGGCTTTCTGGTGTTCGACTTCTTCCCACGTTTCCGCGAAGCGACAGCCGACTTGGCGAAATGGTATCAGTCGGGACAACTCAAATGCGAAGAGCGCATCACCGACGGACTGGAGAATGCCCCGCAGGCATTCGTCGAGATGATGCAGGGAGCAAACACCGGTAAACAGCTTGTCAAGATTCACCCGGATGCCTGACGCACAGCCTTCAACGTTCGTTCGACCACCATTCAACATCGTGACTCAGACAATTCATGCCTCGCCCGCAGATCGACCTCGAAAACGTCCGTCAGCTCCCACTGACGTACGAAGCGACCATCCCTGAGGATTACCTCGACATGATGGGGCACATGAATGTGATGTGGTACACGCACCTGTTCAGCATGGCGATGGGTGGTGTTTTTCGCATGACGGGGCTCAGTCATGAGTACATGCAGGAGAACCATTCCGGCATGTTCGCGCTGGAGTCGCACATTCGCTACCTGTCGGAAGTACGGGTCGATCAGAAGGTCAGCGTGCACACGCTTTTCCTCAACCGCTCTCCCAAGCGGATTCACGTCATCCACTTCCTGATCAATCACGACAAACGGGACGTCGCAGCGACGTTCGAGATGGTCTCGACCCACATCGACATGCGCATCCGCCGCACGTCCCCTTTCCCCGATGAACTGAGCACACTGATTGACAACATCGTCGCCGAGCACACCAAGCTCGACTGGAAGCCCCCACTCTGCGGCTCAATGCACGCGTAATGTGAGTGACGACGCACTGATGCCGAAAAAAGGGCGTGCCATCCCCCGACCTTGATCGAGGCGTCGGTTCAAGTCAGACGTTTGTGAACACTCAAAAACGCATGAAGACGGATTCTTTGGGGGCCGTCGGCTTGGTGTGTCTGTCACCTCCTGGTGATTCAATCGACGAGGCAGGCGAACTCGCGGAGTGCGGCGGTGACGATTGGCTGTGGACATGACCATACGAGGAAGAACATCGCTTCGCGGATGCCTCGTTCGGCCGGGTGACCCGAAACGAACCCTGCTCCCTTGGTCGCTGCGAGTAGCGCCTGCGTCGAGCGGAGGGCGAGTGAATTTGCCCGTTGACGGATCGACTCGGAGGTGAGGTGCGGGGTGTCGGGAGTCGCCTCGCCACGTGCGGCGGAGTACAGGTTGAATCGAAGATTCGACCACTCGGCTGCGAACGGTTCGACAATGTCCCGGAGATCCGGGCGGCCGTCGGATTCGTGCATCAGTAACGCGATGGACCGACCCGCGAGGCCGACTGCGAGTGACGAGGTCGCGACTGATCCTGTCCCGCCTCCTTGCCCGTGACTCATGACCCCTTCAACCGGTCCAGCGAGGAGGTAATGTTGATCGACAGTGACATTGTCCAGCCCGATGGAGCCGGTCAACGATCCATCCAGGGCGAGGAGAGATGACGGCTCCTCCATTGAGACGCCGTCGAGATCGGTCGGTAATGCGATGAGAACCTGTCGACCGTCTTCGCATGTGCCACCCGTGACGACATAATCCGCAGGCTTCGCCCCGGTAACCCAGGGGATCTGACCATTCAGCACGAACATGTCGTCTGCCATTTCAACCTGGACAGCCGGTTGGGTGAGGTGCTGGCGTGAAGTCGTGAGATGCGACACACCCACCGTGGCGAACAGTCGCCCCGTGCAGAGGTTGGGGAGGAGTTCAGCCTTCAGTTCAACATTGCCACAACCAGCGATGCGTTGGCAGGCTCCGTTGCGTTGCGTGAGGATGAACGTGGTCGTGAGGCACGCGGTGGCCAACCTCTCATAACCGAAGATCAGCATCTCAGAGTCAATCTCGCTGCCGCCGTACTCGTTTGGAATGACCCATCCGAGCACCCCCTCGTCAGCAAGTCGCGAAAACTGCCACTCAGGCCAGGTTGCGTTCTGGTCAACCTGAGCCGCATGACGGCTGAGGTCTGCAAGTAACGTGTCGAAATCAGGCGTGTCAAACGGTGCGGGTTGGGAGAGGAATTCCGGGTGCGTCATGGTGTCCTCTCACAGGCTCTGTAGGAACTCGGTCATCTCTCGGACCGCGTGGTCGTCTCGGACTTTTTGTCCAACCGTGATGCCATCGTTCAGAACCGATCGAGCTTCATCGATGCGATCGAGTCTGGCGAGGATCTGCCCCTTCTGAAAGTAGGCAGCGATATGGTCCGAGTCTACGTCAATGACGCGGTCAAACGACGTCAGAGCGGACTCCCAATCCTCGCTGGAGACATCCTCCATCGCAAGGCCATACAGGAGAAACGCGTCATCGGGGGTGTCCTGCAACATTTGCTGCAACTTCTCGCGGCGTGTCATGATGGGTTTTGACTCATGGAGGGAGGGAATCAATGGCCTGCAACTTCATTCGATGGAGACCGGTCGTCTCCAGTCAAATTCGAGTTTCTCGTGCTGGACCATGTTGAATCTGACGGATATCCGGCTGGGCAAGTTTTGCGACATCTCGTCCCGGATTTCAAGCGCTGCTTCGCTTTCGGACGATCCTGCATCAGTGGAGACCCGACAGGAGGATGCTGCGGGGCGGTCACAATGACGGCCTGACTCTCCGTAGCATCGTGTCGAGCAATGGACTGCACTTCGGTTGGTGGATGGCCTCAACAGGTCGTCAGCCTGCGGCCGTGGGACGGTCTCCTGGATCAAGGAAGATTCCGTCCCTCAAACCGCATGCAGACGAACGTTGGTCACAATCCGGCCTCATCGATCGACAGCATGCCACGTCCCGGAACGAGTCCGCTGATGATGCAACGACCGACGCTCGCCAAACTCCGCCACTCATTTCGCCATCAGACTCTGATGATGGCTTTAGTCGCCATCCTGGTTTCGGTCGCGAACGTTCCTGTTCTCGCTCTTTCCCCCTCTTCTCCCTCTGCTCCGGCCAGCCGCATCACACCGATCGTCCGGGCCGTGGAACGAGTCAGATCAGCGACGGTCAACATTCATAGCGAGAAGCGGGCCGATCAAGCTGATTCGCTCTTCTCCACCAACAAAGACCGGAAGATCAACGGCATGGGAACCGGCATCATCATTGATACCCGGGGTTACATCGTCACCAATCACCACGTCGTCAACGGTGTCGACTCGCTTCGGGTCACACTTGTCGACGGATCATCATATATGGCACGTGTGGTGTCTTTCGACAGCAAGCATGACCTGGCCATCATCAAGATCGACCCTGCACAGCAACTCGACGTGATGGTCATGGGCACCTCATCCGACCTGATGCTTGGCGAAGACGTGCTCGCGATCGGCAATGCGTTTGGTTACGAGCACACGGTCACGCGTGGCATCATCAGTGCGTTGTCCCGCGATGTTGAAGTCAACGAGGAGCAGGGTTACGAAAACCTGATCCAGATTGACGCCGCCATTAACCCGGGGAACAGCGGCGGACCGCTGCTCAACCGCGATGGTGAAGTGATCGGAATCAACGTCGCCATTCGGGCGGGAGCACAGAAGATCGGTTTTGCGATCCCCATCGACGATGCCCGCAAGATCATCGCCCGTCTGCTCAACATCGAACGCCTCGACAACAACTATCACGGCTTGCAGGCTCAGGACTTCAAGCAGGGAGTCGACCGACGGCTGATCGTCTCAACGACATCACCGGGAAGCCCGGCTGCGGTGGCGGGACTTGCTCAGGGCGATGTGATCGAGAAAGTCGCAAGTATCGACGTGGTCGATATGGCCGATTTCGAGCGGGGCCTGCTCGGTCGTCGAGGCGGCGAAGCGGTCACGGTCGTCGTGAGACGCGGGGAAGAGCAGAAGAATCTGCAATTGAAGATCTCTCCGCTGAATCAACGCAATACGACTGTCGCCGTCAATCGCAACGCAGTGCAGCAGTCCTTCTCGACGTCGACAAGCGACACGTCAGGTGGATCAGCGGGTGAGGCGAAGTCCCCCTGGAACGTGTTGGGCATGCGGCTTCAATCGCTTCCTCCCGGCGAACGCTCAATGGTCAATCCGAAGTATCGTGGTGGCATGCGAGTCGTCGCAGTCCGCCACGAGGGGCCAGCTTACCGCAACGGAATCCGCGAAGGCGATGTGCTCGTCGGACTGAACGTCTGGGAGACCATCACCGCCGAGAACGTCGACTACGTCATTGCTCACCCGAATCTCAACACCTTCAACCCGTTGAAGTTCTACATCCTGCGTGGTAAAGAGACTCTGTACGGCTACCTGCAACTGTCCGACAGCAAGTAGTTCACCGGAGTTGACGCATTCGCGGTTGAATGGTGATCGCTCGTGGGGCAGGTTTCCATCCTGCCAATGGGGGCTGATGTCAACAATGTGTCACGGCGAAGTTGGCCGGAGCAACCAACGGGTTGGGACTCGATCTGCCGCGTTTCAACGCTGGAGCTGTTCGTCTCGCTTACGACCACCCCTCCCGAAGCCAAGAGTGGATGCGCTCGCTGGCAGGTTGGAAACCTGCCCCACGTCATCGACGGGATGATGGACAGAACGCGTTCGGCTACTTTTTGGCTCTGTCATGTGATTGCTTGACGTCCTCTCATGCTCATTCCTAGGCTCCGTCAACGAACTCACCGTTGAGAGTGTCTCCTGAGAACGAGCGAGAGATGAAACATCGAGACTTGCATGACGGACGCGCGGACGGACTGGAGCCGCTGGAGAGCTTGGCACTCGACGACGTCGACTCCTTTGCTGACCTGTTGCGTGCGATGTCACGGACATCCTTCGGCGGGCGGCAAATGGGAGCCGCCTTCGACGTGTTGCAGGAAATGGTCCGCGATGAGCAGTGCATTGTGGTCCTGACGTTGTCCGGTGCCATGACGGTCGCCAAGCAGGGACGTATTGTCTGTGACATGCTCGATCGTGGAATCGTGCAGGCGGTCGTTTCGACCGGAGCCCTGATCGCACACGGCCTCACCGAGTCGATCGGCCTCACTCACTACCGCACCGACCCGACACAGGATGACACGACTCTGTTCAGGAAGGGCTACAACCGCATCTACGACACCCTGGAGATGGAGTCCAATCTGAACAATGTGGAACGGCTCGTTCGGTCGGTCCTTAATGAGACGGAGCCACTTGACGGAGTCTGGTCCTCTGCCCGCTTGTGTCACGAATTGGGACGCAAACTCGATGAACTCGACGAAGGCGTGGGCATCCTCCGCAGCGCCTATCAGCAAGGCGTGCCCGTGTTCATTCCCGCATTCACCGACAGTGAGGTGGGGCTTGATGTCGCAACATGGGCGATGAGGTGCGATTTGGAAGGACGTGATCACGCATCGCTGACGCACGATGAAGCGTTCGTCGCGGTTCCCCACTTCAATCCGTTCGTTGATCTCCAGCAGTACGCGAGGTTGGCCGGCAAAGCAGAGACGTTGGGCATCTTCACCATTGGAGGCGGGGTGCCTCGTAACTGGGCTCAGCAGGTCGCTCCATTTGTCGACATCACGAACGATCGAGTGGGGACGAACTTTCCCGCTCCGCGTTTCCGTTATGGCGTGCGAATCTGTCCGGAGCCGGTACACTGGGGGGGGCTATCGGGGTGTACGTATTCAGAGGGTGTGAGTTGGGGGAAATTCGTGCCGCCCGCTGAGGGGGGGCGTTTTGCGGAAGTCTATGCCGATGCCACCGTGGCGTGGCCGTTGTTAATGAAGGCTCTGTTCGAGGAGTTGGACCGTGGGCAGTGAACAACGAGACACAAGACCGTTTCTGGGGCTCAGCAGCGTTTCCGCCTGCGATGCGGACGTGATCGTCTTTCCGCTCCCCTTTGAAGGGACGGTCTCCTATGGACACGGCACGGCTGCCGGTCCTGCTGCCGTCTTGAGAGCCTCGCAGGAAATTGAAGTATGGGACGATGAGATCGATTTCTCACTCGATTCACTGAAGTATCACACCTCCGCCACATTCACACCTGCGGAGGGTGATACGACCGGGACGTATCTGGTCAGGCTGTTCGGCAAGTCGAAGATGCTGGCAGAGAACGACGGGTTGCTCGTGAGCATTGGTGGCGAGCACAGTATTACACCTCCGTTGGTCCGGGGAATTTGTGAGTCCAAGAAGATTGCCTTTTCAGATCTGACCGTCGTCCAGTTCGACGCCCATGCAGACTTGCGAAGCGAGTATGAAGGCATGAAGCAGTCGCACGCCTGTGCCATGCGGCCGCTGGTCGAGAACGGATCACGTGTCATCGGTGTCGGCATCCGCTCGGTGGAACGGGATGAGATGCAGTATGCAGAGGAAAGCCGACGGGTTCAGACCTTCGGTGCTCAACGACTTGCGGACGATCCGGAGCGAGAACGCGAGCTATGCTCAACCCTGGGCAACCTCCGAGGCAACGTCTACCTTACCATCGACGTTGACGTTCTGGAGGTACACCTTTGTCCTGGAACCGGCACGCCCCAGCCGGGTGGACTTTCCTGGTGGCAGATGTTGCGGTACCTGCGGGCCTTGCTGCATCAGAACCCGCACTGCAATCTGGTTGGTGTCGACATCGTCGAGACGGTCCCGATGCTCGGCACGCAGGTGAACGAGTTCGTTTCCGCCCGCGTGTTGTCGAAGGTGCTGGCCTACACATTCAATGGGAAATCGAAGGAGACTTCCGAGTCTTCGACGTGAGTCTTGTGCTAACCGATCGACGCGACGGAGTGTCACTGGGAGAACTCGATGGCCGGTTTGTTTGATCAGCAGGAGGCGGCACACCTCGATGACGCAAAACCGCTCGCGGCCCGGATGCGGCCAAAGTCGCTGGTCGAGTTTGTCGGACAGCAGCACTTTCTCGGCGAGGGCAAACTCCTGCGGCGAATGCTCGAAGCGGATCGACTCGGTTCGCTGATCTTCTTCGGACCGCCAGGAACAGGCAAGACGACGCTTGCGGAGATCATCGCCCGGCAATCGTCTCGCAAATTCGTCCCCCTCAACGCTGCCTCCAGTGGGGTGAAAGAGTTGCGAGCGGCCCTTGATGAGGCTCGTGACCGGCTCAAGACGGGCGGGCAGCGGACCGTGTTGTTCGTCGATGAGTTGCACCATTTCAACAAGACACAACAGGACGTACTGCTCCCGGATGTCGAGGCGGGGGTCGTCACGCTCATCGGTGCGACGACCGCCAATCCATTTTTTGCACTCGTGTCAGCCCTCGTCAGCCGTTCTCAGGTCTTTGAGTTTCAAGCAATCTCACAGGAAGACGTTCTTACCCTGTTGGTCTCGGCGCTGTCCGATCTCGATCGCGGTTTGGGACGACTCAACGTGCGTGTTGACGACGAGGCCTTGAAGTTCCTTGCGGAAGTGTGTGACGGCGATGCGAGACGGGCACTCAGTGCGCTGGAGATTGGGGCACTCTCACTCACAGACGATGAGCCAGTGCTCACACTCACGGTCGCGCAAGAGTCGATTCAGAAAAAAGCGATCCAGTACGGAGTCGACGAGCACTACGACGCTGCGAGTGCCTTCATCAAGAGCATGCGGGGGAGTGACCCGGACGCAGCCATCTACTGGATGGCCCGCATGCTCGAAGCGGGCGAGGACCCTCGCTTCATCGCCCGCCGCATTGTGATTGCTGCTTCAGAGGAAGTCGGGAACGCCGATCCGCAGGCCCTTGTCGTCGCCAATGCCGCAGCCGCTGCCGTCGACCGCATCGGCATGCCAGAGTGCAGAATTGCGATGGCTCAAGCCGTGACGTACATCGCCACTGCCCCCAAATCAAACGCCGCTTATATGGCCATCAATGCCGCGATGGATGACGTGCGACAGCGGCGAGTCATTCCGGTCCCAATGCATCTGCGAGACGGTCACTACAAGGGAGCCAAGAGCCTCGGTCACGGCGAAGGATACGAATACGCACACGCCAGCGAAGACGGCTGGGTCGATCAGGACTACCTCGGCGTTGACCGCACCTACTACGAACCAACCGACCGCGGCTACGAGGCCACGATCAAGAAACGCATGGACGAACTACAACAGCGCCGCAACCCAAGCCAGCGGGGGACTTAGGTTCTCTTTCTCCGATACGGTCGCAGCTCGCACTGATTTCCTTCCCAAGAACCGTTCTCGGGAAGATCGGATACACTCTCGCGAAATGACGTCATTTGACAGCTCAAGGAACGTGCAGCAATCACCGCCAGCGACGATTGATCCATTCTCCGATTAATGCCGCGCCCGTCAGGAAGCGGCCGCTCTTTGAGGCTGGAATGATTCGAGGCACATCGAGAACGTTGAACGGCCGGCACCCTGACGGTCGCGGCTCTGATGGTCACTTCAGTCCGGCTGTCTTTGAGGACAGGTTCTTCAGTGCCGTCTGGAAACGTTTACGGACCTTCGGTGAGACGTCGTTAAAGTGGTCCAGCACGTCAGGGGTGAGGGACTTGTCGACTCGTTCGAGTGCTGACGCAAGTCTCGCGAATGTCTGCTCGGACGAGAGCTTCGGTTTGTCAGCGACGGCGGTCGGTGCTCCACCGCGTGCGCCTTCGCCGAACGGGGCGTAGGCGCCTTCAGTCTCACGGGCCGCTGTCGAAACTGTCGCTGATGACTCGGACTCTTCCCACGGGGGCCGCTCGCCGGATGATCGGGAGCCGCTGGGGCTGCGCTCATCGTCGAAGTCATCCGGGTCGCGGACGAAGCCCGCTTTGGCGGAGATGTATTCAACAGCTGACTCGGCTGCGGGATCCTCTTCGGCTTGCTCAGTGAGGTCTTCGCCCCGCTGCGCACGTCGCCAGGCTTTCATCTCGGCGATGGTCGCCTGCATCTCGTCGGCCCATTGCAAGCACTCGGCGGAGTCATCCCAGTTGAGTGCCGCATAGAAGTGCGACCACTTGAGCTTGGGGTACTCTTCGTAGACGTCGCTGAACGTTTCCCACACGCGACGGCGTTGATAAATCTGATCGCCGCTCAGTCCAATACGGGCTCCGAAGTCGGCGTCGGTCCGGCCTTTGGCGTATCGTTCGGTCCACGTGGCTGCACATTCGCCGATGACCCAGTTGCATTGATTTAAGGCGTCCTGTGCCCGCTGAATGAGAGCCTCTTCCGTTTCCTTGGAGGGGGCTTTCTTCGTGTCCGCCATGCTGTGTTTCGTCTCTCCGAATAAGGGGTCTCGAGTCTTGGGGAACACATCATGCTACACGTGTGTGGTCGCGTTGTCCAAGTCTGGCGAGGGGACAATTTGTGAATCGTCGATTCTGGCACAGGCGTCGGCGTCAAACTCTCACACGTCGAACGGATAAGTTCACGGACAAACTCGAATGACGAAACACCCAATGACGAAGGAATTCCGAAATCCAAATGACGAAGCACTTGTCATTCGTCCACACTTTAATTCGGGGATTTCTGGTCCATACTCGTGATCGATCATCTCGCCTATGGGTTTCATCATTCGAGCTTCCTTCGTCATTGGGTACTTCGAAATTCGACATTCCCATTCCACAGGCGTCCCATCATCTGGCTCAATGATGTCTACAGTGAGAGGTTCCTTGGATGCATTCTCGGTGCTGGATATGATCGTGGCCAACGAACATGTTTTCAGGAGTGATGATGAGTGGATTGACAGAGGCGGGGTGTCTGGAACGGCGGGCGCGGTTGTGGGAGGCGATTCCAGAGGATGTGGAGTGGGTGTTGATTGCTGACCCGCGTCATGTACAGTATCTGGCGAACTTCTGGGTGCAACCGCTCAGTTTCTCCGGCGGCGAACGAGGGTTCCTGCTGCTCGAACGGGACGGACGTGCGACGATTCTGGCGGACAACTTCGCGATCCGCTCAGCGGTACACGAGCCGTTCATTGATCGGGAAGTTGTTGAACAGTGGTATGATCACACACATTCGGTGTCGAATCGCGATCATGCCTTGTTCGTGGCACTTCAGCGGGTTGCGTCGGAGTTGCAGGGGCGAAACGGATTGGTGGAGGACGAATGGTTACCCGTCGGAGCTGCGGCCGTTTTGCCACACGCTGAGTGTGGTTTCGACCGTCGAGAGGATGAGACCGCTAATCTGGGCATTGTTCTGCGTAGGCTCCGTCGACAGAAAGAGCCGGACGAGATTGAGTTGCTGAAAGTCTGCATGCGTGCGGGAGATGCCGGGCAGGCTCGGTTGCGTGAAGTCTTACGAGCGGGTGTCAGTGAGTTTGAGATCTATCGGGAGGTTCAACGAGCAGCGCTGGAAGCAGCGGGGCGGCCGGGGTTGGTCTATGGCGACTTCCGGGCGACAAATGGCAGCAATCACAAAGCGGGCGGACTGCCGACGGACTACATTCTGCAGGACGGCGATTTGTTCATCCTGGACTACTCGGTCGTGCTGGATGGATACCGGAGCGACTTCACGAACACTCTAGCGGTCGGTCAGCCGAGCGAGAGATTGCAGGAAATGTTCGGCTACTGTCAGGCGGGCATGGCAGCGGGCGAGCAGTCACTCCGAGCGGGGGTGCAGTGCCGCGACGTCCATGCAGCGGTCGCGGGTGCCTATCCGGAAAACGGCAAGACCGTCAACTTCACCCACCATGCGGGACATGGCATCGGACTCGCACATCCGGAGCCGCCGATTCTTGTGAGAGAGAGTGACGATGTGCTCCTTGCGGGAGATGTGATCACCCTCGAACCGGGAGCATACGTCGAAGGTGTCGGTGGAATGCGGATCGAGCACAATTACCTCATCACCGTCGACGGATACGAACGGCTGAGCAATCACGAAATCTCGCTGACGTAACGATGTCTGTCCCTGTAGAAACCGATGCGGCTGATTGGCTGCTGCGAGAACTCGCCCAATTGGACGATGACGGTCTGCGACGTCATCGACGCACCGTCAAACACTTGCCGCAGGGAGAATGCGAGGTTGATGGTCGCCGTTTGGTCAACTTCGCCTCGAACGACTACCTCGGGCTCGCCGGTGATGAACGACTGCGAGAAGCTGCGATGCGGGTGATCAAATCCGTCGGTGTGGGTGCAGGGGCGAGTCCACTCATCACAGGGCGGACAGAATGGCACGAGCGACTTGAACAGAAGATCGCGGAGTTTGAAGGAGACGCCGCCGCACTCCTCTTTCCCTCCGGGTATGCGGCGAACGTCGGTACGGTTTCGACTCTTGTGGGGCGAGAGGATGTCATCTTCTCCGACGAGTTGAATCATGCGAGTCTGATTGATGGATGCAGACTCTCGCGAGCTGATGTCTGCGTGTATCCGCATGCGGATGTCGAGTTCGTTGCGGAACAACTGCACAAACATCGGCACGCACCTCGACGACTGATCGTCACGGATGGCGTCTTCAGCATGGATGGCGACATCGCTCCGCTTTGGGAGCTGGCACACCTTGCTGAGCAGCATGACGCCATGCTCCTCGTCGACGAAGCTCACGGGACGGGTGTTATCGGTGACGAGTGTCGTGGGGCGTGTGAGGCGTGCGGTGTCGACTCGCCTCGTCTCGTCCGAGTCGGCACGTTGAGCAAAGCCGTCGGAGCGGTCGGGGGTTTTGTGTCAGGGTCACAAGAGCTTGTTGATTACCTGTGGAACCGGGCAAGAACCAACGTCTTTTCGACATCGTTGCCGGCGGCCATTTGTGCTGCTGCCTTTGAGGCATTCACGATCATTCAACAGGAGCCGAGTCGCCGTGCAGCCCTGCAAACTCGTATCGCTCAGTTGAGGGAACCCCTCAGGCGGGTTGGTCTCGTCCCGGAGACGGAACCACGAACACCGATAATTCCAGTGATTATTGGCGAGCCAGCGCAGACGGTGGAGATTGCGAAGTCGTTAGAACGCGAGGGCCTGCTTGTCGCTGCGATCCGACCGCCAACGGTTCCGGTTGGTACGTCTCGACTGCGCATCTCTCTGAGTGCAACACATACGTCGAAGTCGATTGATCAACTTGCAAGAGCGATCCAGAAAGTAATCGCCTCGACGTCGACCACACGTTGACGTTTCCACATTGTCGCACTGAGCGAGTCGTACTCAAGTCGCGTTGCGCAAACGTTCAAGATGAACGTTTGCTTCATGGTGCGTTGTGACGTTGCATTTATCACAACAACGTTCTGTCAAGAGTTGCGGTGTCTGAAAAACGGTGTTCGCACGAAGGTGAAAAAGTGACCCGTTTGCAATTGCCAAGTGGGACCGATGCGGCGCATACTAACCGGCGTTGGGCATCGTTGGGCCTCACCAATTCATTCCCCGCTTCGGAGCACCCCATGCACCGTTTCCTCAGTTGTCCTGAATGTGAAGTGACTGCCGGTCACGACCTCACTCGCCGCGACTTTGTCAGGATGACAGGAGCCACCGCAGCCGCCACGATGGCGGGCACCATGCTTTCACCCGCACGCGCTGATCAAGCGAAAGACGCACCACAGCCGGAGAAGTTGGTCGAGAAGCTCTACCAGTCACTCAAGCCCCAACAGCGTGAAAAGATCTGCTTCGGTTGGGACCACACCGACGATCGAGGCCTGTTGCGAACGCGGGTCGAGAATAACTGGAGTATTGTCGATCGAGAGACGCTCAATGTGGGGGGCAACTTCTTCACATCGGACCAACAGGAGTTGATCGAAGCGATCTTCTTCAACCTTTACAACCCGGAGTGGCATGATCGCATTCGCAAGCAGCTGAAGGACGACGCGGGCGGATACGGCCGGGCTCAAACGATCGCCATCTTTGGCGCGCCGGGCACCGAGCAATTTGAGTTCGTGATGACCGGCCGTCACCTCACGATTCGCTGTGATGGTGACAGTGCGGAACATGTCGCCTTCGGTGGTCCCGTCTTCTACGGACATGCGGCTCAAGGTTTCGACGAGAAGCCCGATCATCCGGGCAATGTCTTCTGGCCGCAGGCGGTGAAGGCGAACAAGCTGTACACGATGCTCGATGGCAAACAGCGTGAGCAGGCACTCGTCAAAGTGGCGCCCTATGAAAGCGAGGTCAGCTTCAAAGGGCAAGGTGGTCAATATGAAGGCATCCCGGTGTCTTCCCTGTCCGCCGATCAGAAGGAGTTCACACAGGACATCCTCAAAACACTCGTTGAGCCGTACCGCACTTCGGATCAGGCCGAAGCCATGCGATGCCTTGAGGCCCAGGGCGGGCTCGACGAATGCCATCTCGCCTTCTATCAGGAAGACGACATCGGCGAAGACGGCGTGTGGGACATCTGGCGTCTCGAAGGTCCGTCGTTTGTCTGGCACTTCCGTGGTGCGCCTCATGTTCACGTCTGGGTGAACGTGGCGGACAATGCTTCGGTGAAGACGAACGCTAACGGCTAGGTGCTCTCAAACGCACCTGATTGATCACCTCGTCAGGGACTCACGAGGTGTGCGGTCTTCGTCTCAAGGAACGGTCGTTTCTGGTCAAAACTTCCGTTCTCCTTCGTGTTAATTGGTCGTCACAGATTGCAGGCTGGGATTTCTGTTTGCCTCTGTTTTTGACTCTCTCACCTGTAAAGGCTCCACGTGATTAATCCGTTCCGCTCTTCTGGCCATTCGGCCGACTCAAAGTCGCTCTTTTTTCATTCCGCTCATTCTCCCCTTCCCGAAACGGACAGCGCGGTCTCTCTCGCACATCGCTTGTCGATGAGTCAGGTGACTACGGCTCGCTGGTCGTTTCTGGAAGACGTTGTCAATTATCGTCGACTCGGCATTAGTCGCATGGCGATTTGGCGTCCGAAATTGATCGATGTCAGTGAGGAGTGTTGTCAGGAGGCTATCCGGGAATCGGGGGTTCAGGTTTCCAGCCTCGGATGGGGAGGGGGCTTCACAGGGACGAATGGGCACAGTTTTGTCGAAGCTGTCCACGACACCCGCTCCGCGATCGTGACCGCAGCCGCGTTGGGGGCCGAGTCGCTGACGATCATCAGCGGCCCACAGGGCGCACATATTGGCTCCCATGCTCGTCGTCTGCTTGTTGAGGGGATCGCGGAGTGCCTGGATACCGCCAGCGAACACGGTGTGACACTTGCGGTTCAACCGATGCATCGACTGTTTCGCCCTGATTGGACGTTCCTACACACGCTTGATGCAACGCTCGATCTGTTGGAGCAGTTCGATCATCCATTGCTCAAGATGGCATTCGGCACCTACCACCTTTGGCGGGAACCGGATCTCCTGGAACGAATCCCGTCAATCGTGCCCCTGATTGCATCGGTCCAGGTCAGCGATTGGAAGCCGAACCCCCGTTGTGACAACGATCGTGCATTGCCGGGGGATGGTGAGATTCCTCTGCCATCGGTTCTGCAGGCATTCGAGGATGCAGGATATCGAGGCTCGTACGAAATGGAGATCTGGTCGCGGGATCACTGGAAATCGGACACGGAGTCACTGGTCACAACGTGCCGTGACCGTTTCGGTTCACTCCTGGAGGGAGTCGTGCCACAATAGACAGGTTGCCTCAATCCGAGATTCACACCCGAGGAGTATCCCGATGACACGACTTCGAGCATGCTGTTTTGGACTTTCGATCGCGTTGGTGATTCTGGCGATTGCGAGTGATGGCCCTGTCCAAGCGCAGGACACGACCAACTTCCCCGTGCTCGGAGAAGTGCTCCGCTTCGATAGCGACTTCGACAAGCTCATCCCCAAAGATGCGAAGCTCGAAGTGATTGCCGCCGGCTTCCAGTGGACCGAAGGTCCCGTGTGGGTCCCGAAGTCCAAACAGGAATCCGGGTATCTCCTGTTCTCGGACATCCCTCGTAATTCGGTCTTCAAGTGGGTCGAGGGTGAAGGGGCCAGCCTGTACCTCAAGCCTTCGGGATACACGGGTGTCTCTGACTACGGAAGCGAGCCGGGGTGTAACGGTCTATTGCTCGACGCAGCGGGCCAGCTCGTTTCGTGCGAGCATGGGGACCGTCGCGTCTCCGTCATGACTCACGGGGGAGGCAAGCGGACTCTCGTCGACAACTACCGGGGCAAACGGTTCAACAGCCCGAATGATGCCGTCTTCCATTCGAATGGCGACCTCTACTTCACCGACCCACCGTACGGATTGCCGAATCAGTACGACGATCCCCGGCGTGAGTTGGACTTCTGCGGAGTCTATCGTCTGTCAAAGGATGGTGAACTGACACTCCTGACGGACCAAATGACCCGCCCGAATGGGATCGGACTTTCCCCGAACGAGAAAACGCTGTACGTCGCGCAGTCCGATCCCGATGCGGCAATCTGGAAGGCATTTCCTCTCAAGAGCGATGGATCGCTCGGGGATGGTCGAACGATCCACGATGCGACGAAAGATGTCGGCAGTCTTCCCGGACTACCGGATGGTATGGCAGTCGACAAGGACGGCAACATCTTCGCGACAGGGCCTGGTGGAGTCTACGTCTTCAGTCCTGATGAGCGCCTGCTTGGTCGCATCAGCACCGGCGAGCGAACCGCCAACTGCACATTCGGTGGGGATGATGACTCGGTTCTCTTCCTCGCAGCCGACATGTATCTCTGCCGCATTCAGACATCGACGACCGGTATCCGTCGCTGATTCTCATTTCCCGACAGAGAGTAACTACTGGGCACTGTCCATATCCGGCCGGAGCCGTTTGGCCTCGCGGAGGTAGACGTGCACCATCTCGTGCTGCTGCTTGTCGGTATTGACATGCAGCAGCACGCGAATGCACAGAGGCATCGCATGCGGGACTGCGATCTCCGATCCGCAGAGGAGCGGCACCTGATGCATCCCCAATCCGCGCGCCGCCTCAGCCGGAAAGGCCGCGTTGAGGTCTGTCGTTGTCGTAAAGATGGCCGAAACAATTTCCTCGAACTCGGTCAGTCCGTTTCGATTGAGAATCTCTTCCAGAAGTTCACGGGTCGCGTCGAGAATTTCGGAGGCTGAGTTCTCCGGAACGGTTGTCGCACCTCGGATTCCACGGACAGACATGATGCTTTGCTAGCTCAGTGTAATTCGATCGGCAGCATGAAATTGGGCGGAGCCGTAGAGTTTTCAAGCCCCCAAGTGATTGTTACGACAAGGCTTGCGGACCGCAAGCGGACTGCCGGAACAGGTATTGCCTCGAAACGGAAGAATGGGATACAAACCGCCTCCAATCATGGGCCAGTGCCCTACGTGCCTGATCATCTCAGGCCTATCGACCGGTCACAAGACGTGACCGACCAACATCGGGAAGGAATCCGGAATGGCCGCGTTAACCACACGCGAACTGGCCAAACTCGTGGACGGTGAGCTGCGCGGGTCGGGCGATCGCCTAGTCGTAGACGTCGCGCCCCTTTCCGATGCGACCGAACATCACGTCACATTCCTGGAAGGAGCCGCAGCAGAAGGTCGCCCAAGGACGAACGCAGGAGCTGTGTTTCTTACGCCGAAACACGCAGATGTTTTTGGTCCGGACAACACTTCCGAATTTATTCTCACACCGGCACCCCTTGATGCTTTCGTCAAGGTCATGCTGCGATTTCGTCCGGTTGCAGAAAGGCCGAGCGTGGGCATCTCGCCAGCCGCCAACGTTTGTCGGTCTGCCAAACTGGGACAGGACTGCCATGTCTTCCCTGGTGTGACGATTGATGAGTTTGTCGAGATTGGCGACCGCTGCGTCATTCATCCTGGTGCCTACATCGGTGCAGGATGCAAGATCGGCAATGATGCCACGATTCATGCGAATGCGGTCCTTTATCCCCGGATGCGACTGGGCGACCGAGTGATCGTACACGCGACCGCCGTGATCGGTGCAGATGGTTTCGGCTTCCAGTTCCAGAACGGGGAGTTCATCCGGATTCCGCACACGGGGACCGTTCGCATCGAGGACGATGTCGAAGTCGGCGCAGGGACAACCATCGATCGAGCGATGATCGGTGAGACAGTCATCGGTGCCGGCACGAAGCTCGACAATCAAGTCATGATTGCCCACAACTGCCGCATTGGACGGCACAACGCCTTCGCTTCACAAGTGGGGCTGGCCGGTTCCGTGACGACGGGTGATTACGTCCGTTGCGGCGGACAGGTCGGCGTAGCGGACCACGCACATCTCGGGACGGGATGCAGTCTTGGCGGCAAAGCTGGCGTGCACGGACGAGTTCCCGACGGCGAAGATTACCACGGATATCCTGCGGGCCCCGCGAAGGAAACGTATCGCATCGCGATGGCGGTGCAGAAAGCGCCGGAGATGCGAAAGCAGATTCGATCGCTTGAAAAACAAGTCCAGGAACTCCAATCCCGTCTGGCGGAGTCCGATGTTCTTCGGGTTTCCGCACCGGCTGCCTGACAGGCATGACCGCAACCATTATTCCTTTTCCGCAAAAACCGAGATCGAATCGTGTTGGCCTGTTGGCCGGCGCGGGGCGATTCCCGATCGTCTTTGCGCAGACTGCACGCCAGCAGGGATACGACGTCCACTGCATGGGAGTCCTCGGTCTTGTGGATGAGGAACTTCGGGACATCTGCACTGATTTCAAAACGGCTCCATTGGCGCGACTCGGCAAGGCGATCCGCTTCTTCAAGTCTCGCAATGTCGATCGCGTGGTCATGGCCGGTAAGATCGAGAAGCGAGTTCTGTTTGACCCGTATCGGATCGTCAAGTTGCTGCCCGACTGGCGGACGATCCACATGTGGTTCCGCTACGCGGCCAACAACAAGAAGGATGATACGCTGCTGCTCGCGGTCATCCGCGAATTCGCCAGAGACAACATTTCCTTTGAATCGGCCCTTGAGTTTTGTCCGGAGCTTCTCGTGAAACACGGCTTCCTCACCAGCAGAAAACCGTCCCCCCCCCAATGGAAAGACGTCCGCTTCGGCTGGACACTCGCGAAGGAGATGGGGCGTCTCGATGTCGGCCAAACCGTTGTGGTCAACGACACGGCGGTCATTGCTGTGGAGGCGATCGAAGGGACTGACGAATGCATCCGACGCGCTGGTGGACTCTGCCGTCGGGGCGGATTCACGGTCGTGAAGGTCGCCAAGCCGCAGCAGGACATGCGTTTTGATGTCCCCACAATCGGTGTGCAGACGATTCAGACGATGCACGAGGCCGGTGCACGTGTCCTCGCCGTTGAAGCGGGAATGACAATCCTGCTTGACGAGCCCGAAGTGCTCGAACTGGCCGACCGCTTTGGGATCACCATCGTTTCACTCAATGCAGAAGAGCTCCACCTGCGAGCAGCCGCATGAGGACCCGAATATTCGTTATCTCGGGATGAACCGGCCTCGGCCTGGACGATTTCTCACGACCAAAGACGACGGCCCGGCAAACTATGAGCTACGTTTGGGGGTTATGAGCAAAACCCTCGAAATCCCAAGTTCGACTACCGGCGTGATCGACATCGACGTCGTCGTCAATGGTGATCGTCGCGAAAGCCCTCGTCGAGATTGTCACACTCTTGTCACCGCGGTCACACCAGAGTCTCCGGAAGAACCGAATGGCTGGCGGGCCGTGAAGGTCCGTTCCGAAGACGTCTCTGTCTCCGGCGCCAAACTGGTCTCAACACAACCTTTGCCCGGCCAGCAGGTCTATCTCAGGTTTCTGCTTCCGAACTTTGGTAAGCAGTTTGTCGAAGCCGTGATCGTCAATCAGTCGATTCGCGAGCGGGTGTCGATGACGGGCGAGGTGACGAGGCTCTTCGTATACGGCGTCAAGTTCATCAATGTCGTCACCGACGAGACGTTGATTGAACCGCTCAATGAACTGACAAACGTCGCTGCGGTCGGTTGATCTCAGCGAACATCTCTGCGTCGATAGAATGGCAAGTCGCAGACCACTGCATTGACGCGCTGTCCACGCAAATCAACCTCAACCGTGTTCCCGGGATTCGCCGTCTCGAGGGTGAGGTACGCCATTGCAATTGGCATCCCGAGTGTCGGCGAGTACGTTCCGGATGTGACTTGTCCAATGGGCACCTCATCCTGAAGAACCTCAGCCCCCTCCCGGGCGATGCGTCGCCCTTCCAGCCGAAGTCCAACACGTTTGCGAGCGAACGGTCCCTGCTGAATACGAGTCAACGCGGTCTTGCCGATGAAGTCACCCACCCTGAGCTTGACGCCGAATCCGAGTCCTGCCGTGAGGGGATCGATGCACTCGTCCATTTCATGACCGTACAGGGGCATCCCCGCCTCCAATCGAAGTGTGTCACGGCATCCCAGTCCGCAGGGGAGCAGTCCTGCTTTGTGACCAGCTGCGATCAGCGACTCCCACACAGGCTGTCCGTGAACAGCATCGACAACGACTTCGAATCCGTCCTCACCTGTGTACCCTGTCCGGCTGACGATCGCTGAGACGTCGTTCACCTTGGCCTCAATGGCCGTGTAATAACCGAGGACAGCGATGTCCACGTCGACAAATGGGTTTAGCACGATCACAGCAGACGGTCCCTGCACGGCGATCATCGCAGTCTCAAATGTCTCATCCGTCATTTCAACGTCTGCATCAGCGAGATGCCGATTGATCCAGGCGACAATCTTCTCACGGTTGGATGCATTCACCACCAGCCGATAACAATCGTCGAAGCGATAGACCAGCACGTCATCGAGCGTCCCTCCCTGCTCGTTACACACGAGTGAGTAACGGACTTGACCGACTTCGAGTTTCGTGACGTCGTTTGTCAACAGCCGGTCGAGAACATCGAAAGCTTCCGGTCCGGTGAATTTCAGCCGCCCCATGTGGCCGATATCAAATAGCCCCACCCGCTGCCGCACCGCCTGATGTTCCTCGATGATGGACGAGTATTGAATGGGCATGTTCCAGCCCGCAAAATCGACCATCCGGCCATCACGGGCCACATGCCAGTCATGAATTGCGGTGCGGTGCATCTCATCTCCGTATTGTGATTGCAACTCGGGTATCTGGCAAAAAGAATGCCCATGAGATGATATCATGGGCAGAGTCGCTGAACGTTGATTATCCGGGGAAGGAAATGAGCGAGTCCTATTCTTTCGACGTCAGCATGGCTTTCATGTATTCGCGGTTCAGACGGGCGATGTGGGTGACGGAGATGGCAGCGGGGCAGGCGGCTTCGCATTCGTAGGTGTTGGTGCAGGCGCCGAAGCCTTCCTCATCGTGCTGACTGATCATGGCCAGCACTCGCTTCTTTCGTTCGGGATGTCCCTGCGGGAGGTTGGCAAAGTGTGACACCTTGGCTGAGGTGAACAGCATGGCAGAAGCGTTCTTACAGGCTGCCACGCAGGCTCCGCAGCCGATGCACGCAGCTGCGTCCATTGCCTCTTCCTGATCCTGACTGGGGACCAGAATCGCGTTGCCATCGGGAGCCTGACCAGTTCTGACGGACACGTATCCGCCCGACTGCACAATGCGGTCGAAGGCTGAGCGATCAACAACAAGGTCTCGCAGGACCGGGAAGGCTCGGGCACGCCAAGGCTCGATGACGATCGTGTCACCGTCCGCAAACCGCCGCATGTGAAGCTGGCATGTGGTCGTCTCATTGTCCGGCCCGTGAGCCTGACCGTTGATCACAACCCCGCACGTTCCGCAAATGCCCTCACGACAATCATGATCAAAGGCGACAGGCTCCTCACCCGATTCGACCAGTTGCTCATTGAGAATGTCGAGCATCTCCAGAAAAGACATGTCCGGGGAGATGTCGCTCAATTGGTAGTTGCGAAACTCGCCCGGTATGTCAGCACTTGGCTGACGCCACACGCGGAGATTGAGCGAGAGGTTCTTCTTCACAGGGCTGATCATGAGTATTGGGTTCTCAATTTTCAGTGCTCAGTTGCCAGTGGAAACGCTCGGCCTTTCTCTGAAGACTGAACACTGACAATTTCACTTGTAACTCCGGGTCGTGAGTTTGACTTCTTCAAAGGTGAGTTGCTCTTTGTGGAGAACGGCCTGCTGGTCATCCCCCTTGTGTTCCCATGCACCGACGAAGGCGAAGTTCTCGTCATCGCGTCGGGCTTCATTGTCCTCGGTTTGATGCTCTTCACGGAAGTGTCCACCACAGGACTCCTCTCGCTGGAGAGCATCACGTGCGAACAATTCACCGAACTCCAGAAAGTCGGCCAATCGTCCGGCATGCTCAAGAGCCTGATTGAGTGAGTCGCCATTGCCCAGCACGCGGACGTTCTGCCAGAACTCCGCTCGCAGATCGCGAATCTGCTCGATGGCCGTGCTGAGGCCCTGGGCACTTCGCGACATGCCGCAGTGTTCCCACATGATATTGCCCAACTGCCGGTGAATGTCATCGACAGATCGTTTGCCATTCACGGAGAGCATGCGTTCGATACGGTTGCGAGCCTCGACAGCCGTCTCCTTGAACTTGGGATGAGCGGTCGTCACTTCCTTGAGCCCGCCGTTGGCGAGGTGATGACCGACTGTGTACGGAGCCACGAAGTAGCCATCGGCGAGTCCCTGCATCAAGGCGCTGGCACCGAGCCGGTTGGCTCCATGGTCCGAGAAGTTGGCCTCGCCCAGCACGAACAGACCGGGAACCGTGCTTTCGAGATGATAGTCGACCCACAACCCGCCCATCGTGTAATGCACTGCGGGATAGATCCGCATGGGCACCTGATAGGGGTCTTCGTCGGTGATCTTCTTGTACATGTGGAACAGGTTGCCGTACTTCGCCTCGATGACGTCGCGACCCTGCTCTTCGATGGCCCGTTTGAAGTCGAGGTAGACGGCGAGTTGTGTCTCACCGACGCCGAAGCCTGCGTCACACCGCTCTTTGGCAGCCCGGCTGGCAACGTCGCGCGGGACCATGTTGCCGAAGGCCGGATAACGGCGTTCGAGGTAGTAATCTCTCGCGTCCTCCTGGATATCGCTGGGGGGACGCTTGTCGTTGACGTCCTTGGGCACCCAAACCCGACCGTCGTTTCGAAGGCTTTCGCTCATCAGGGTGAGCTTGGACTGGTAGTCACCTTTAACGGGGATGCATGTCGGGTGTATCTGCGTGAATGCGGGGTTGGCGAAGTAGGCCCCCCGTTTGTGGCACCGCCAGGCGGCCGTCACGTTGCAGCCTTTGGCATTCGTGGAGAGGTAGAAGACATTGCCATACCCTCCCGTGCAGAGCAGGACCGCGTGGGCTGCGTGCGTCTCGATCTCTCCATTCACCATATTGCGACAGACAATGCCGCGAGCCTTTCCGTCGACGACTACGAGGTCCAGCATCTCATGACGTGAGAACATTTGGACTTTGCCGGCGGAGACCTGACGCATGAGAGCTGAGTAAGCGCCGAGCAGAAGTTGCTGTCCCGTCTGCCCTCGGCAGTAGAAGGTTCGCGAGACCTGAGCACCACCGAACGTGCGGTTTGCCAGCGTGCCGCCATACTCACGGGCGAACGGAACGCCTTGGGCGACGCACTGGTCGATGATGTTGTTGGCCACCTCAGCGAGGCGATACACGTTCGCCTCACGAGCGCGGAAATCGCCACCCTTCACCGTGTCGTAGAACAGCCGATGGACCGAGTCGCCGTCGTTCGGATAGTTCTTGGCAGCGTTGATCCCTCCCTGAGCGGCGATACTGTGGGCACGTCGCGCTGAGTCCTGATAGCAGAACGCCTTGACGTTGTATCCCAACTCAGCGAGTGACGCGGCTGCTGATGCACCTGCCAACCCGGTACCGACGACAATGATGTCGAATTTTCGCTTGTTGTTGGGGGCGACAAGCTTCATCTCGTCGCGGCAACGCGTCCATTTCTGGTCGATGGGACCATCAGGGATGCGAGCGTCGAGCGTGTGCCGTTCAGTCGCGGTGCTCATTCCGTTTGTCCTGTCCGTCTGTTGTGATCGATTGTCCGATGGGGGTGTGAGTGAAATTCAATGGGTTGCCGCTGATTCTGTCAGCGCCCAGGCAATCGGAAAGCTGGCAAACCCAATGGCGACGATCCAGCCGAAGGCGATCGAACACCAGTGAATCACCGGGGTGTACTTCGGGTGATTGACCCCCAGTGATTGGAAGGCGCTGGCAAGTCCATGACTGACGTGAACGCCAAGAATGACGCTTCCGATGCAATACACAACCAACACCCGTGGGTCACGCAGGATGATGCTCGCCTTGTGGTATTCGGAACCGGATGAAGCGAACTCGTTGCCCCACCACCACTCGAACTTGAAATCGCCCAAATGGCAGATCAGGAATCCAAGCACGATCGCTCCGCTCCAGAACATCCAGACCTCGGGGGCGATCACACTGGCTGCAAGGCGTCCCCCTTTTTTGGACGAAGTTTTTGCGTAAGACACCTTTCTGGCGGCAAAGTTGTCTCTCGAGAGCCGAACCGCGAGCAGGATGTGGATGATGAAGGCTGTGAAGAGGAACACTTCTGCGAAGAGCAGGAATCCCTTCTGCTCGTGCAGGGTGTGAGCGTAATGGTCATACGCCTCCGGCCCCACATACAGGAGCAGATTTCCAGCGAGGTGGATGACCAAAAAGAAGCACAGGAAAAGCCCCGTGAGTCCCATCACGAACTTTCGCCCGATTGAGGACGAGAGGGCGGTCATCAGCCAGTTCAAGGTTGGCTCCTCAGCTCAACAGCCGGTCAATTTCCAGGGAATGCAGTTCCAGTGAGAAGGAGCCGGGCGTCTGTCTCATATGGTCCCCATGAGACATCTTGCCGCGAGTCAAACCTCACACATCAACTCCACTTGTTCGTCTGGGATTATAGGGCAGGGACGGACGACTTCAATCGAACGGTCTATTGGCAAGGTGCTGGATTGCAGACGCGGTTTTCTGCACTGCTGTCCGGAAGGTCGCAAACCCCTGTCCAACGGGAGAGACGGAGTGCTCGAGTGAGCGGGGTGATCCCGCAACAAGCGTCTGCTTCGCCCTTCGCTCCGCTCAGGGACGTACCTCTCCGTGCCAGAACCTCTAGACGTGCAACCAAACACAACTCCTCCCCCCTTGGGTGTGGATTTGGCTCTGGGAATAATGATCACGTGTGAACGGCCGCTTCCTGACGGGCGTGGCTCTGATTCCAGAGGTGCCGTCTCACGCTTGCACTTGAAACGTGGACATCTTCAACTGCAGCTATTGCATTCATGGACGACATCGACACATGCTCCGCTTTGCCTTCGCCAACCTGCTCAGTCGTCCGGGACGCACCGTGCTGTCGACGCTTGGACTCACGATCGCCGTCGCAGGCATGGTCGGACTGTTCGCCATCGCAGGCGGACTTGACGACATGCTCGAAGAGGGACTTGGCGAGGTGCCGGGCGTCGTCGTTCAGCAGCCGGGGGCTCCGATCCCGTTGTTCTCTTCACTCCCCGCAGATTGGGGAGCCGAGATGGCTGACATCGACGGCGTGCACGTCGTCAACCTGGAAGTTTGGGCTCGCGTTAACCTGCTCGACGGTAAGACGATCTTCAGCCCCCCACGTTTGCTCGTCGGCTTCGACATTCCGAATCGATTACGACTCTGGAAACCGGTCTATCCGCCGCTCATCGAAAATGGCCGCTTCCTCGACGAGTCGGACATTGGTCGCCGGCACGTTGTCATCAGCCGTCAGATTTCAGAAGACCTCGGCAAACAGGTCGGAGACTCCGTTGACGTCAATGGGCACGCGATGTCGATCATCGGCATCTATCACTCGGGAAAGCTCATTGTCGACATGTCGATGATCACCGATGCAGGGGTCGTTCGTGAGATGTCCCGCATCGAGCCGAACACAGTCAACTGTTTTTACCTCGAACCGGACGAAGGCGTCACAGCTGCCCAACTCAAAGAGCGTGTGCAAGCACACTTCGCCGGTCGCGAGCCGACTGCGTGGCGACCATCGGATATTGCGAAGTCGCTCACGATCCCCCCCAACTCGTTCGGCGAGCTCCTGACGAACATTGGAAACCTGCTCGTCACGGATGCAGCAACCTCCGAGTCGTCTGACGAAGGTGAAACTCCGGCATTAACCACCAACGAAAAAGAGTCGGCCCCTGCGTTGGAAGTCCACTCTGTCGCTGAGTATGGAGACCGGTTCGCAGAGATGTCCGCGGACCTTGATCTCATCCTTGGACTGTTGACCGGTCTCGGCATGCTGATCGCGGTGTTTAGCATCCTCAACACCATGCTGATGAGCGTGACCGAGCGGACGATCGAGTTCGGCATCCTGCGCGCCAACGGTTGGTCACATGGCGACATCGTGCAATTGATCACCAGCGAGAGCGCGATCATCGGCCTCGCGGGCGGCGTACTGGGCGGCGTCCTCGGCTGGATCGGCACGCAGATCGTCAACACCGTCTGGGCAGATCGGGCCCACCTCTATGCCGGCCCCATGTTGCTTACGTTCAGTCTTCTGTTCAGCATCATGGTCGGCATGCTCGGCGGCCTGTATCCCGCCATCCGAGCCGCCCGCCTGTCCCCCATGCAAGCCATTCGCAGGGGATAAGGCGACACGGTAGAATTACCAGCCTCGCGGCTAACTCATGTCATTTCCCCGAAATTCACTTGCCATGACAACTGTTCTGAATGCGTCCCCGTTTTTGCGTCTTCATCCGGACGACAACATCGTCATCGCCAGGCGACAGGCCGCACAGGGCATCGATTGGTACGATGGCAACGGTGCGGCTCCTGTCATGAGTCAGGAGCCGATCGACCTTGGGCACAAGATGGCCATATCACCGATTGCGAAGGGGCAGCCGGTTCGCAAGTTCGGGCAGATGATCGGCTTTGCGACCGAGGACATTGCCCCCGGTGAGTGGATTCACGGGCACAATCTGGGTGTCGGCGAACTCGGCACCGACTACGAGTTTGCGACCGACATTCCCCCCGCGCCGACTGCCGACGAGCAACTCTCGTTCATGGGCTACCGGCGCCCCAACGGCAAGGTCGCGACGCGCAACTACATCGGCATCATCAGCACCGTCAACTGCTCTGCCACTGCGTCGAAATGGATCGCTCAAGCGTTTGATGATGAGTTGCTCGCTCAGTACCCCAACGTGGACGGCGTCGTTGCGCTGGTGCACAACGGCGGCTGCTCGTTTCAGTTCGACGGCCCAGAGCATCGACAACTCGCGCGTGTGCTCGGCGGCTTCGCACGGCACCCGAACATCGGCGCGTATCTCGTCGTCGGACTGGGGTGTGAAGCGTCGCAGCCTTCGTATCTCGTCGACCAGTATGACCTCGTGCAACTCGATCTCCCCGGTCAGAAGGAGCAGTTGCCGTTGGTGATGAACATTCAGGACGAAGGGGGCGTCCGCAAAACGGTCGACCGGGGCATCGCCGTGCTGAAAGAGATGCTCCCGGAAGCGAACAAGGTCGAACGCATGCCCATCCCGCTGAGCGAGTTGATCCTCGGCACCGAATGTGGCGGCAGCGATGGCAACAGCGGCGTCACGGCTAACCCTGCCCTTGGTGTGGCGAGTGACATGCTCGTCGGACAGGGCGGTACCTCCATCCTCGCAGAGGTCACCGAAATCTACGGTGGCGAGCATCTGCTGACCCGACGTGCCGTCAACGAGGCGGTCGGCCGCAAACTCATCGAACGCATCGAATGGTGGATCGACTACAGCGGCAAACTCGGCTCGGTCATCAACAACAACCCGTCGGTCGGTAACAAGAAGGGCGGACTCACGACCATTTATGAGAAATCGCTTGGCGCCATCGCCAAGGGAGGCAACTCGCCACTCCAAGCCGTCTATGAGTATGCGGAGCCGGTGACGGAGAAGGGCTTCGTCATCATGGACACCCCCGGCTTCGATCCCGCGTCAGTCACCGGCATGATCGCTGGCGGAGCACAGATCGTCTGCTTCACGACCGGTCGGGGGAGTTGCTTTGGTTGCAAGCCGGTCCCCACGATCAAGATCTCGACCAACACGCCCATGTTCGAGCGCATGCAGGATGACATGGACATCAATGCTGGCCGCATCCTTGATGGCGCCTCCGTCGAAGAAGTCGGACAGGAAATCTTCGACAAGATCATCGCTGTCGCCAGTGGCGAGAAGACCAAGAGCGAAGCCCAAGGCATCGGCGACGAAGAGTTCTGCCCCTGGGTCCCCGGCCCTGTGTTATGAGGAGACCCGTCGTCTCCGCTCGCCCTTCTCAGCGACCGGTGGTCAATGGGAATGAGCGGATCGTCGTTGGTTTGGCGGTGACGGGGTGCTGTTTGCCGCCGGTCAGTTCTTTCACCCGATCCGTCACGTACAAATCCAGTTCGTTGAAGTAAACGTGGGTGTCTTTGTTCGTGTCCGCCTTGCCTTCGAGGCCTTCACAGACTGCGAGTGTGAACATTCCATTTTGATTGTCGGGACTTTCCAGTGAGAATTCCTGGCCCATCGATGATGCCATGACCACCACGCCGTAGTCATCGGTGGCGAGGTCGCGAACGAGATCATCTGTCGGTGCGCCGACGGCTTTTCGCCGATCGCCTCCACTTGAACCGGCATGGCAGGCATCCAGCATCACGATCATCCGACCGGGGGTGCCTTGCAGGACACTCTTGATTTGAGCATCGGGCACACCGCTCAGCAGAAGCGGATTCTCCGGATCGACATCACACGGCAGCAGGTAAAGGTTTCCAAGTTCATCACGGTCGCCGTGACCTGAGAAGAACAGCACACCAACATCGTGTTGCGTCATTTGCTGTTTCAGCCAGATGAGTCCTGCAAGGATTCCCTTTTGCGTCGCCTCCTTGTCAACAATGAGCTTGGTATCAACTGACCGGTACAGCCCGACTGCCTGTTCCTGAAACGTCTTTGCCAAACGTCGCGCATCATCGTCTGCAAAGTTGAGTTTGAGTGATTCGACGTCGTAGTCGGCGACACCGATGGCCAGCACGTACAACCGGGGCAACGTCGGCGCGACCGTTGCTGATCGATAGGTCACGTGAATCTCATTCGAGAGCGCATGACTGGCTGTGCTGTCCGCTTTGGCCTGAATCACATGTTCGACCCCGGGGATGAGGGGCACATAGAAGCGGTGCGTCACTGACTGCGACTCGCCATCGACTTGTTTTTCCCCCGCCTTTCCGTCGAGAGGGCGACCGTCAATCAGCAGTTGGACCGCAGTGATGGGATTGTCGCCTCGCTGAGTCGCGCGAACCCGGACGGTGATTTCTGCATCGTCACTCATGACGTTCGGCTCGCTGGGCGAAACGATTTCGACCACCGGCGGCAGGCTCGCAGCGATGGACTGGACCGGTCCGTGGGTTCCTGCTTTTTCAAGGGCCGCCGCGACGCTTCCGGTCTTCAACAGGAGTTTGATGACATCCGGACGGTAGAACTGTTTGTGGAACTGAGCCGCGGGATAGAACGACGCAAGTTTGTCATGACCATTATTGATGTGCCATCCCATCAGTCGCTCACCGCCGGGCGAAGCGGCGTAGTACCCCTGCGGGGTCCAGGCAATCCAGTCATCACCGGCAAAAAACAGGCTGAGCAATGGATCGAGGTCCCGATAGATCGGAAACGTGTCACCCACAAGATCAAAATCCAACGGGGTGTCGTTTCCCTCACGGCGGACGTTCAACCAGATCGTCTCGTCCTTTCCGACAGCAAGGTCCTTGACGTCCTTCGCCGGATGAAGATCGTCTTTTGATGATCCTGCTGACAGGATCACATCACCCCGCTTCAATCTCCCGTCCAGGAGCGCCGGAGCATTGGAGACGAATCCGGTGACCTGAAGCCCCTCTTCCACTTGTTTGAGATAGACGCCCAGCCCCGTATACGAGGGAGGAACGATATTCCAGATACGGACCGTCATGTCCCCGGACGCTGAGAGCAGATACCGCCCGTCCGAGGAAGGCGCAACTCCCAAAACCATGCTCTGATGCCCCTTACACTCCTGAAGGAGTCGACCGCTCGTCAAGTCGTGGATGCTTAGGGAAAACGACGACCCGACAACTGCTCGATTATCCGGCAGGACCGAGTAACTCGCGACAATATCGGTGTCCTGGTCAGACTCATCGGGTTTCAGTTGAGCGACGACCTGCTCACCGTTTCGAACGTCCACGATTGTTTTTCCGGAGGGGACGAGCTTTGTAGAAAGCTGTTCGGTCGATGCACGTTGCCAACTCCGTGGATCTTCTGCGGAGATCGCGTCTCCCCATTGCAGGGTCGTGACGTCAAACGAGTAGTCCAGCGGCCGGAAATTGTTGTGGATCGGGAGTTCGAATCGCTCTCCCCACGCGATCGATGTCCCATCCGGACTCCAGCCGGCTGCCCACTTCGACGCCCCGGAACCGGTAAAGGACTGAATTGTTTTGCCGGTCGCGAGTTCGAGGAGCTCAATGATGCCGGTCGCACCACCTGCAGCCACGGTCGTTCCACCGGGAGAAATGTTCGCTCTGAGACAAGCAGCCGCCTTACCTGTGTACTCCACCTCCAATTGACCGGTGACCGGATTCAACAGGCCGGACTTCACCGTTCCCTGAAGCGACATTGAACTGAAGAGCAGTTGAGTGTCATTCGGAACGAACTTGATCACCGCGACCAGATTCTCTCCGAAATCGTTGAATGTCTGATTCAGATTCCCTTGTTTGTCCCAGATCCGAATCGTTTGATCGTAACTCCCGGTCACGATTTTCGTGCCATCGTGTGACCAGTCGATGCACTGGATCGCGTCCGTGTGTCCGCTGAGCACCGCCTGACGCTCACCAGTACGGACTGACCAGACGGCACCTGTTCCGTCGTAGGAGCCGGTCGCCAACAGTTCTCCGTCAGGCGAGAACACGACGCCGTAAACATCCTTCTTGTGCCCTTCGAAGGTGTGTTCCGACTCCCCGGATTCGAGATTCCAGATTCTTACGGTCCCGTCAGACGATCCCGAGGCCAATCGACTCCCGTCCGACGAGAACGCCAGATCCTGAACCGCGTCCGTGTGCCCCAGCATTCGACGAGTAATCTGTTGTCGGGACAGGGAAATGAGCGTCACTGGCCCATAATCGTCCTCCGGGCTCCCGTAACCTCCAATCGCCAGCGTGTCTCCGTCGGGTGAGATGGCAGCCGCATAGATCATCCCGACTGATCCGGTGCCGATTGACGGACGAATGACATGCAATGTTTGTCCGCTGGCCACATCCCAGACACGGATCGTCTTGTCGTCGGAAGCCGAAATCAGTTGCTTGCCATCCGGAGTAAACAGCACGTCTCGAATAACAGATGTGTGCCCGCCCGCATCCAAAGCAAGAATCGGAACATCGTCGTCAGCCACGGTGGTCGCCGAAATGAGACCGGCAAGACAATAGTGCAGAACGACCAACCGCCGCCGCATAAACCATTCGCGCATGATGACTTCCCCGACCTCACCTCAGACGACAGTCTGCTTCGCAGTCACCTGCCCGGCTCCTGCTAATCTCTTCCATCGTAAACGCTCGGAGTTCGAAAATCTTCTCACGAGGCAAGACCATTGGACGATATCAACGACCGCTGGCCAGTGGGAAAGAGCGAATCGTCGTTGGCTTGGCAGTCACAGGGTGCTGCTTGCCATCCGTCAGTGCTTTGACACGGTCGGTGACGTAGAGATCGAGTTCGTTGAAATAGACGTGGGTGTCTCTGTTGGTGTCCGCGAGTCCCTCGAGTCCTTCGCAGATCGCGAGCGTGAAGTATCCGCTATGATCGTCCTGGCTCTCCAGCGAGAACTCGCGGCCGGTGGACGAGGCCATAATGATGATCCCATAGTCGTCGTTGGCCAAGTCGCGGACCAGATCATCGGTCAGCGACTTGACAGCCTTACGGCGGTCGCCTCCGAGCGAGCCCGAGTGGCAGGCATCGAGCATGACCACCAGTCGTCCTGGAGTCGACTGCAACAGGCTTTTGACCTGGGCGTCCGGCACGCCGCTGATCGCCAGTGGCTCGCTCACATCAACGTCGGTGGGTAAGAGGTAAAAGTCGCCAACTTCATCTTTGGCGCCGTGGCCCGAGAAGAACACCACTCCGACGTCGTGCTGGGTCATCTCACGCTTGAGCCACGCTAACCCGGCAAGAATGCCTCGGCGAGTCGCATCATTGTCAATCACCATCCGCGTGTCGACGGAATCGAAGAGGCCGAGCGACCGCTCTTGCAGCGTGCGCGCCAGCTTGCGGGCATCTTCACCGGCATAGTTTAGCCGTAGACTCGTGTCATCGTAATTCGCCACTCCGATTGCCAGCACGTACAGCGACGGCAGTCTGACCTCGGCATTCGGTGGTTCGTATGCCACACGAATTTCATTCGACAGTCCGTAACTCACCGCATTGTCCGCCCGGGCTCGGACAACATGCTCCACCCCAGGAATCAGCGGGACGTGAAAAAGATGTGTCTCCGTTTCCTCCGACCGTTCGATTTGGACGATCCCCTGTTTCCCATTCAGCGGCCGTCCGTCGACGAGCAGTTGAAGAGAAGTGATTGGATGGATCCCCGTCTGCTCGGCACGCACCCGGACTGTTACTTCTGCCACCTCGAACGAACCCGATTCTGGAGAGGTGATCGTCACCTTCGGAGGCAGGCTTCCTGCAACCGTGGCGGGTTGCTCTGCAGAGCCAGCGGCCTTGAGTGCCGCCTCCACACTACCTGACGTGAGCAAGAGTTTGATCACGTCGGGTCGGTAGAATTGCTTGCGAAACCGCCCGGCAGGAAGGAAGGTCGCCAATTGATCCGGACCATTGTTCACATGCCACCCCATCAGGCTTTCCCCTCCGGGAGACGCTGCGTAGTAACCCTGGGGCGTCCAGGCGATCCAGTCTTCACCCGCGAAGAACAGGCTGAGAAGTGGCAGGTGTCGGCCGCCGACCCGATCACCGACGTTCCAAACCCGCAGAGTCATGTCACTTCCCGTCGACAACAGATACCGCTCGTCTTGCGAGTGACTGACGGCATAGACCGGTCCCGTGTGCCCGACGCACTCTCCCACCACTTCTCCGGTTTCAGTGTCATACAGGCTCATCGTGAACTCAGATCCCACAACTGCCACGTTCCCGCTCAGAAGCGTGCAGCAGTGAATCGTATCGTAAGCCTTGTTGAATTCTCCTTTAGACTGCAGCGTGGTGACGGGCTGATTCCCTTGGAGGACATTGACGGATGTTGCGGTGGCGAGCGCCAGGGATGTCGTGTCCCGCTGCAATCGAGCCCGATGCCAGTCGGCAGACTCTTGTTCGGTGATCGCGTCGCCCGGTTCCAGCTGAGTAACACTGAAGGACTGATCGAGTGGAGTCGTTGCATCAAACGTCCTCCCGTATCTGCTGTTTCCCCAAGCGATCGATGTTCCGTCTTGACTCCAGCCTGCGGCGATTGTCACTCGTCCTTCCCCAACGAACTTGTGAACGATTTCACCATCCTCAGCTTTCCAGAGAAACATCTCACCGCTTCCCGCAGCAGTCGCAATCAGTTTTGTGTCAGGCGAGAGTGCGAGATCGTAAACGGTGTTCGAGTGCTCATCAAATCGCACGATTTCCTCTCCCGTCGATGCGTCAATCACGCCAGCGAGATCAGGAAGCCTTCCTCCGTGTGTGTAGACAATTCGCTTGCCGTCAGGGGTGAACTTCACGGACATGATCCACTGGCTGCCGGTGCCATCGGTCATCCCATCAAAGGTGTGCATCAGTTCCCCGGTCGACTTCCAGACACGCACAGAGTGGTCGAGGCCGCCGGTCACCAGCCGACTGCCGTCGGATGACCAGTCGATGCCTGCAATGGCGGCCATGTGTCCACGAAGTTCCGCCAGTCGTTGTCCAGACGATACTGACCAGATTGAACCCACGCCGTCGATCGAAGCTGTCGCACAGCGATCGCCTCCGGGAGAAAATGTCACTGCATGGACACCTTGAGAATGGCCGTAAAGTGTTTGATGAAGCTCACCATTCGACGCGTTCCAAATGCGCGCGGTATTATCACTGGAACCGGATATCAGGAATCTTCCGTCCTGCGAGAACGCAAGTTCTCGAATCACATCCCGATGTCCTTCCAAACGGCGAATCACACGCTTCTCAGCGAGGGAAACGAGTGTGATGGTTCCGAGATCCTTTGTGGATGTTCCCAACCCGCCAACGGCCAGGGTGTCGCCGTCCGATGAAAGGGCTGCGGCATATAGCTTTCCCTTGGGTCCATCACCGATTTGCAATCGGAGTACCCGTAGAGGCTCACCGGTGACAACATCCCAAATACGGATCGTCTTGTCTTCGGAGACGGTGATCAATTCCTTGCCGGTTGGTGTGAACAACACCTTGCCCACCTTTGCCGTATGACCACCCGCATCGAGTGCCAGTATCGGTGTCTCATTCTCCTGTGCCCAACCGATGTTCTGAACCAGCCCAATAACGCACAGGAAGACGAGATTTGCCCAAGCGATCAATCCACGCATCTTCACTCCCCGACTGAATGCCTGTCCGGTGAATGCGCAACAGCCGCAGATCGACTGAGTCCGACAGGTGCCCCATATCCTAAACGCTTCTTCTCGCGGAATCTTCGATGCTCTCCACAAGATTTCCGATTCCGTCCGTTGTGAGCGAGTCTGGAGGAGAGAACGGGGCAGAATTGCAAGAGGTTGAACGATTCCGGAATATCCAAAGATCGAGGGAATCGAATGATTGTTCGCTTGCGCAAAAAAACGGGACTGGATCGTCGTGATCCAGCCCCGTTTCGGGTAGGTCGGGTTGTTGAGACGACTGACTTCCCCTCAATCTTCTCGTAAACAACCAGTCTTAGTTGCAGCACGGGTCACAGCAGACAGGAACCTGTCGGCAGACCACCTTCGGCACGCAACGGGTCTTCTTGACCGTGACGCAGCGTGGGACACACTTCGTCTTGGTGACGTAGTGCGTGTAGCACTCCTGACGCGGCACGCAGTAGGGGACCTTTCGGGTGCGGCATTCCTTGACATACGAGCACGTCGTGTAAGGAATCTGCTTCGTGCGGGTCTCGCAGGTGTAGTTACACACCGTGTAGGGAATCTTCTTGGTGATGCACTCACACGTCCAGCTGCAGGTTGTGTACGGCACCTTCTTGGTGCAGCACTCGCGAACCATCGTGCAGGTGCGGTAAGGAACCTTGCAGTGCTTGGTCTCACATGTCCAGCTGCAGGTCGTGTATGGAACCTGCTTGGTCACGGTGTAAGGAACCTGACGGCAGACTGTGTACGGCACCTGCTTGGTGCAGCACTCGGGAACCATCCGGGTGCAGCAGACTTCCTTCTTCACAACCTTCGGGCAGCAGACCTTGCAGCAAACTGTCTGCGGGCATCCCTGGCAACGAACGCGATGGCAGCGACCGGGGATGTACTCACAGCAGCAGGTGTGACGGTTGTAACGGAATCGTCCAGGACCACGGACCCACTTCACGATCGTCGGACCGGGAACGGTCTTCGTCACGGTCTGGTACTCGTTGACAACTTCGTCGACAATGCGGGTCTCCGTAACCGGCTTCATGACGGTGTAGTTGACGGTGCGGTAGCAGGTCTCTGACTCAGTTTTGTAGTGCGTGCAGCAGACTTGCTTGTAGCAGGTGTTGTAGACCGGTTTACGGACCGTGTAGCAGACGTCGCGGTAGCAGGTGTTGTAGACCGGCTTGCAGACGGTGTAGCAGACGTCGCGGTAGCAGGTGTTGTAGACCGGCTTGCGAACGTTGCAAGTCACCGTGCGGTAGCACGTCTGATAGTGAGGCACGCGCACCTGGTAGCAGCACTGCTTGTAGCAGGTCGTGTACACAGGCTTGCAAACCGTGTAAGGCACTTCCTTGTAGCAGGTGTCGTAGACCGTGCGATGGCAGGTGACCGGCACCTTCTCAACGCAGTGATCGTAGGTGGTGATGGTGTCGCAGTACTCTTCCTGGCACCAGACAACATCTTTCACCGTGCGGTAACCGGTGCAGCACGCACGAGCGTGACCGTAGTCGCCGCAAGGAGCACAGGCTGGCGTCGGACAACAGCGGAAGCGGCGTGCACCACACAGACCCGCATCAGCATCGTTTGTTCCCAACCCGGCGACAACCAGCAAGGTCGCAAGGGCGGAACCCCACATCTTGTGTTTCATGGCTTCAGTCTCGTTTCTTTCAACAACCCTGGGATTCGAATTGATCTGCCGAAGCGGCCGTCATCAATTGTTCGGAAGCGTCAGAGCCTTGTGTCCTCAGAGACAACAGATCGCGGTCGACAGCTCACAGTGGATGACGGGTACTTCGTGATCCTCTCTTCTTTCGTCGACTTGCTGACCTGTAGAGCTTCAGCAACATGAACACTCTTCGTGGCTTACCTCACTTTCCATCACCCCTCTCGCCGAACGACCGACATGACCGACAAATCCCTCAATCAGACGGGAGGCCAAAATTGCCGAACGACAGGTGTGCTCCTCATGTGTGATGAAATCGTGGAATCCCGAATCATGCATCGACGCCGGATAACCCCGTTCTGCATCAAGAGTGCGAGATTACGCACCCGTGACTCGCAGAGATTTGGAACAGGTGGTAATGTGCCCCCGACTCGCCAACTCACCCCGAATTGGCTGGACTGCCATTTCCCAGAGCTGAAATCCCGGGAATCTTGACGTCCTGAATCGCTGACGACACCACAGGCAAAACTTCAAACCACGGAGCCGACACCATGAAATACGCCATCTGCCAGGAGTTATTCGTCGACTGGGACTGGAAGCGACAGTGCCGCTTCATCGCTGAGACCGGATACACAGGGGTTGAAGTCGCCCCCTTCACGCTCGCCTCACATCCCTCTGAGATCTCCGCCGATCGCCGGAAGGAGTTGAAGTCGATCGCGGACGATCATGGCTTGGAGATCATCGGTCTGCATTGGCTGCTCGCCAAGACAGAAGGACTGCACCTCACCACCAACAACACTGCGACTCGCGCTCGCACTGTCGACTACCTTAATCAGCTGACCGACCTCTGCGGTGACCTCGGCGGCAGCGTGATGGTGTTCGGCTCTCCACAACAACGGAACCTTGAAGAGGGTGTCACACCTGAGCGCGCGATGGACAATGCCATCGCACTCTTCCGTGAATGTCTGCCGCGCTTCTCCGATCGCGGCGTGACTCTTTGTATGGAACCATTGACGACCAAAGAGACGAATTTCTGTAACACATGCGCGGATGCAAAAAAAATCATCGAAAAAATTGATCACCCATTTTTTCGCTTGCATCAAGATGTGAAAGCGATGTTGAGTGAAGCGACACCGGTCCCGGAACTCATTCACGAATTCTCCGACATGACCAAACACTTTCATGCCAACGACAGTAACCTGCTCGGTCCAGGGATGGGCGAAACAGATTTCATTCCAATCTTCGAAGCACTCAAGGAGACAAAGTACGACGGCTGGGTCTCTGTTGAAGTCTTTGACTACTCACCAGGTGCCGAGAGAATCGCGATGGATAGCCTGAAAAACATGAAAAACGCTTGGCAACATGTTGTCGACAAGAAGTAACTTAACGAGTGTGAGCGCAAGCACGACGAACGCAATGCACGACGCTCGTGACATCGACGCGCAATCATCGACGATTGATTGCGCACACATCGCTCGTTGCCATTCATGAGTTGACCTTCTCGCGATTGGAGATGGACGGTCGAAAGCGGCAGTGCAACTTCTGTCAGACGCGCCGAATTCCTTCGCAGCGACCAACCGCTGAGAAGGTCGCGCAAGGTCGAATCTCGACAAAATTGGCTTGCACGTTATTCACATTTCTCTACGATGTCGCACAACTAGATGTCACTACTTGTGATGCGATCAATTCGTTCTACCTTCGGTCGATCGACTGACGCATACAAACACAGGAAGTGGCAAACGGCTCACTAAGGTTGGCGAGCCGGAATGGAATCGTTTTATGTGAGTGTCTTCGCCTCTCCCATTTGAGTCCGGTACCAGCGGCGAGTCATTCACGTAGTAGCTCTCGGAAGGAGGAGTTACCATGGCAAAGAAGAAAGCGGCCAAGAAGAAGACTGCCAAGAAAGCAGTCAAGAAGAAGGCGGTGAAGAAGAAGGCCGCGAAGAAGAAGACCGCCAAGAAGAAGACGGCCAAGAAAAAAGCCGCCAAGAAAAAGACCGCCAAAAAGAAGACAGCAAAGAAAAAGCGCTGATCCGACGGTCAAGGCGAGAAAAAGTAAACAGGGGAGTGATCAGGTTGCTGATCGCTCCTCTTTTTTTCTTCAACCGAGATCTGTTTCGCGGTCCTGGATGGGCTGATTGAGACCGTCGAGCTGAACAAGTGCGTTCTTAGCGGCGAGTTGTTCCGCCTCTTTCTTGCTGGGACCCCATGCGGCGGCGTAATTTCGTTCGCCAATTGCCGCAGACACCTGAAAGCACTTCGAATGGTCCGGGCCCTTTTCGTCAAGCACCTGATAGACGGGCGTTTGGCCGTGTGACCGTTGGGCGAGCTGCTGAAGCAGGCTCTTGTAATTCACCCCCGCAGTCGACTCAGCGACACGAGGGATCAGGTCGTCGAGACACCTCAGGATGAAATCGCGAGCGACATCGCGTCCGCCATCGAGGTACATCGCACCAATCACCGCCTCGAGCACAGCCGCTGCAATCGACCCTGGAATTCGAGCTCCGTTCGTCAGCCCCTTACCGAGAAACAGAAACTCATCCAGTGCGAGTTTGTGGGTCACCTTAGCACAAGTCGAACGGCTCACCAGAACGGATTTGATCCGTGTCAGTTCCCCCTCAGGGCTGTCCGGGTATCGATTGAACAGTTCCTCACAGACGACGCTTCCCAGAATCGCATCCCCCAGAAACTCCAGCCGTTCGTTGGAGTCCGAGCGGGTACGCGCGATCGACGCATGCGTGAGTGCCTGTTGCAGGAGTTCGGACGAACGAAACTCGTACTCCAGCACGTCCTCGCATTCGGCAAGAACATCGTCGGTCAATTCGATGACGGGGGGACGGCGAGGCATTGCTCTTTCAGGTTGGACCGCATCGCGATGAAACCAGTCTACGGCTGCGTCACAACAACTGTCAACGTGCCTGATTCGAAGGGGGAATTCGGAAAGGAGAATGCGGAACGGCAGCATCGTCGCCAGCTACGCATCATCTGTTGTCCGCATTCCGCGTTCCCGATTCCGACTTCGCTCAGCGTACTCCTCGCGAAAACTCCTCCGCGGGACGATCGGCAACTCGCGCTGACGTCCCCAGTCGTTGAAACGGTTGTACATGAGCCAACGCGGTAGTTTCGGCAACCAGTAACGAGCGACGCGTCCGCTCCATGTGTAGAGGCGGCGGCTCCCCAGCACACGACCGGCGAGCGACATGCCCCATCGTTTCGATCGAGGGAGCAGTCCCTTGAGGGCGAGCTTGCTTCGCCATGTGTACAACTGCTGATGGATGTCGATCTTCACCGGACAGACATCGCTGCACGATCCACACAGACTGCACGCGAAGGGGAGCGACGCATGCTTGGTCGCATCCGCTGCCGGGGCAAGGATGGAACCGATCGGCCCCGGCACCGTATTGTGATAGCTGTGACCACCACTCCGTCGATACACGGGGCACGTGTTCATGCAGGCTCCGCAACGAATGCAGTTCAGCGATCGGCGAAAGTCGTCCGTCGCCAGAATGTCGCTGCGGCCATTGTCGACGATCACAATGTGCAGTTCTCGCTCAGTTTCGCCCTCCCGTCTCGTTTGTGGACCGTGAAAGTGAGTCGAGTACGTGGTGATTGGTTGTCCGGTTGCCGAACGTGCGAGCAGGCGCAGGAATACACCGAGGTCACTCGCTCGGGGGATGAGCTTCTCGATCCCCATACAGGCAATGTGCAGATTGGGAAGCGTCGTGCCGATGTCCGCGTTCCCTTCGTTCGTGCAGACGACGAAGCCGCCCGTCTCCGCGATGGCGAAGTTGACGCCCGTGATGCCCGCTTCAGCTGCGAGGAACTTGCGTCGTAACTCCTGACGGGCCGCTTCCGTCAAATACTGGGGATCGGTCGCTCCTTTCTCCGTGCCGATATGCTCGTGAAACAACTCGCCTATCTCTTCGCGCTTGGTGTGAATCGCCGGCATCACAATATGGCTGGGCGGCTCCTTGCGTAACTGCACGATCCACTCGCCCAGATCAGTGTCGACGACTTCGATTCCCTGCCGTTCGAGATACGGGTTGAGATGACACTCTTCGGTGAGCATCGACTTGCTCTTCACCACCTTGGTGACGCCGCGCTCCGTGAGCAGCGACGAAACGATGCGATTGTGCTCAGCCGCATCCTTCGCCCAGTGCACGACCGCCCCGTGAGCGATCGCATTCCGCTCGAACTCTTCCAGCAGCTCGCCCAACCGGGCCATCGTCTCCTGCTTGATCCGCGAAGCGTGCTCACGGAGTGCCTCCCACTCCGGAATCGTCTGAGCCATCTTGTCCCGCTTGGCACGCACGAACCAAAGCGTCCGATCATGCCACGCCGCCCGCTCACCATTGGCGATGAATGCATCCGCTTCGCGAGGGTGAGTATGAATGGACATGTGGACTCGATTGGATGATACTCAAATGCGATTGGGAAACATCCGTCCCCCGGGTCTCTGGGCACGAACGACAAGTTTAGAGGCTCAGCACGCGGATGTCCCGCGAGACACGGCGAGCAGTGTGATCGGTCCAAACGTGGCGTTAGTCACTTCTCGCCGGGAAACTCTGTCATCGTTCCGATTCCGCTGGTAGAATCGACGCCATGAGATCGACGCCACAATGTCGAAACCGTCGAGGCACTCAGCAGGGACTGAGCCGGCGGGGCTTCGTGCAGGTCGGAGTCGCAGCCGGGATCGGTCAGGCGTTGCTACAAGGTGCGACCGCGAAGCGAAGCCGCGATACGGCTGTCATTCAGATTTGGCTGGGAGGCGGACCAAGTCACATCGACATGTACGACATGAAGCCGCAGGCACCCGTCGAGTGCCGGGGGATCTATCGGCCGATCGCGACCAATATCGCCGGGCTTGAGGTCAACGAGTTGATGCCCATGCAGGCAACCCGGATGGACCGGCTGTCGGTCATCCGTTCGATGACGCATCCGTCGAACGATCACGTCACAGGCACACACGCGATGCAGACGGGACATCTCGGTCCCACGTCAAAGAGCCCCGACCCGACGCATCCATCCGCTGGCTCGGTTACCGCCCGGCTGCGGGGAGCCAACGCGCACGGGATGCTGCCCTACGTGCATGTCCGGACCGACCTGCCGATCCAGTTGTACTCGCAACAGTTCGACGCAGCCTATCTCGGTCAGCAGTTCGCCCCCTTCACGGTTACGATGCCGTTCCCGTATTACAATCCGGATCAGTCGATTAACGTACGTGATCTGCAACCGTTGAACCAAGACGCCCTCGACCGAATGCGAGAGCGCGTTTCTCTGACTCGTACATTGAGCAACTCGTCAGCGATGCCCGGTTCCGTAGACCAACAGCATCCCCTCTTGTTACAGCATCTACAGGCGATGGAACTCTTGAGTCATGATGCGGGGGCATTAGCGTTCGATCTCTCGCAAGAGGAAGACGCCGTCCGTGATGCGTATGGTCGCAACAACTGGGGGCAGGGGGCCCTGTTATGCCGTCGATTAGTCGAAGCGGGCGCGACCTTTGTCACACTCAACACCGACTCCTCCTCCAACCTCTGGGACCATCACGGCAACCTCAAACTCGGGCTCGATCGACAGTTGCCGGTTTATGATCAGATGCTGTCTGCACTGCTGGATGATCTCGTTGATCGGGGACTGTTTAATCGCGTGCTGGTGGTCGTATGTGGCGAATTCGGTCGAACGCCCCGCATGAACGAGCGCAGCGGTCGCGACCATTGGGGTAAAGCGGGCTTCGTACTCTTGGGCGGAGGGGGCGTGAGGGGCGGACAGATCGTCGGCTCAACAACCTCCTTGGGCGAAGAGCCCGCGTCACGACCAGTCACTCCCGCGGATTTGCACGCCACAGTCTATCACATCCTCGGTGTCGATCCGCGTCACACCTTCATCGACCACAGCGGCCGCCCGGTCCCCGTGCTGTCTGAGGGATACGCGATTTCCGAGTTACTGTAGGTGAATCCAACGTCACCGAGGCGTGCCGAGTTCTTCGGTCGCTATCTTTAAGAGTCGTTGGGATGACGGAGTCGACTCAATGGAGTTGAGGGCCGCTTTCAGAATGTTCGCTGCTGCCGGGGCGGCGACCTTGCCACCGGACGGTTCGGTCGTTGTGGTGACTTCGTCGACCGTGACAAGCACCAGGACGCGTGGTGCCTCGGCCGGAGCTCCGCAGATGCACGAACTCACGTAGCGTTCGTTCGAGTAGGCTCTGATCTCAGCGTCATACTTTTGTGCGGTGCCCGTCTTGCCAAAGACCGCGACCCCGTCGATCGCTGCCCGGCGGGCGGTGCCTCTGCGTACAACCTCAACGAGCGGTCCGGTCGTCATCCAGCGTGCCGTCGATTCGGAAAGGATTCTCGTCGAGAGCACATCCGGAGGCAGCGCATGATCGTCCTCGAAGCGAAGCACGAGATGCGGGGAGACGAGACGTCCGCCGTTCGCCAGTGCGGCATGAGCCGCGATTATCTGGAGCGGGGTGAGCGAAAGCTCTTGCCCCATCGGCACCGAGCCGGTCGAGTAGTCGTCCCACCGCTCCGACGGTCTGACGAAGCCGGCTGCCTCACCCGGAAGTTCGATGCCCGTCTTCCGTCCGAGGCCAAATGCGCGCACGGCGGAGAACAGCTGGTCGTTACCCAGCCGCTCGCCGATCTGTGCCATACCGATGTTGCTCGAATGCGTAATGATTCCGGTCACGTCCAATCGGCCCAGTGACCGATGGTCATGTAATGTCCGAGTTCCCATTTGATAAGTGCCGTTGCAGGCGAATGAGTCTTCAGGGGCGATGAATCCCTGATCGATGGCCCAGGCTGCGATGCACGGTTTGACCGTCGAGCCTGGCTCGAAGGCGGAAGCGACGAGCGGATTGGTCCATGCTTCGGGGGCCGACGACGGTTGAGCCGGATCGAACGTCGGCCGCGACGCCATCGCCAGCACATCACCTGTCATTGGATCGAGAACGACGGCCGATGCCGAATGGGGTCGCCACTCGTCGATGAGTAGGTCCAACTGCTTCTCTGAGGCCCTTTGAATTTCCGCATTGAGCGTGAGCACGACAGTCGTCCCGTGACGCGGCGGTTGTGTTACTTCTTCCAACACATCAATGACATACCCGCGTGCGTCGCGGACAAGGGTTCGCCGCCCGTCTTCCCCTTGCAACAGATCGTTGAGTGACTTCTCAAGTCCCGCCTGCGGCAACCCGTCGATGTTTCGCCATCCCAACAGGTGAGCGGCGAGTTCTGCGTGCGGATAGACGCGCCGGAGTTCCTCGCGCAGTCCCCAACCATGTGAGGGGAGATCAAGTTTGAGAATGGCATCCGCCTGCTCGTCCGCGAGTCGGCGGCGAACCCAAAGAAACTGTCGAGTCCGTTGCTCTTCGATCCGCGATGTCAGTTGTGCAGGATCGAGATTGAGAACACCGGCTACCTTCTCTGCGAACTCTTCCGGATTGACGAGTCGGCTGGGATCGACATACAGGCTGAGACACGCTGATGAGGTCGCGAGCAGATGACCGTGACGGTCGACGATGTCTCCCAACCGAGCCGGGATGCGTTCTTCGAAGGTCTGCTGCGCGACCGCGTGTGTTGAAAACTTCTGATGCTTGCTCAACTGAAGGTGCACCAGACGGACCGCAATCGCGCCCCACAGGCTGAGCATCGCGACGACGAGTAGCTGAAGTCGACGACTCACGGTTCGGTCACCGCTTTCTGCTCAGGCTGCGGCGACGACGTCTCGGCCAATGACTCAGGGCCGGTCAACTCGTGCAGCCGAATTCGCAATCGGGCTCGCTCTTCGAGCAGTTGGTCCATGCGGTATTGTTGCAGGCTGATCGATCGCTTGAGTGCCAGCTCCTCCTTCTCCAACCGGATGCCGACAAGAGACACCGCAAGAATGAGCAGCAGGGCAGCGGTGAATCGGAAGATGAGCATGAACCTTCTTGACCTCGCGACCACGCGGGATTGGTCTCCGACCAGCCTTCTGAGGGTGGCAGGGTCAGCAGCGAAGCAGATGGCCCTGCGGTTGCCGGTCCGGGCCTTCCCGTTGGTCAGACCCGGCCACCCTGGCGGATGACAACGACACTCAGTTGTTATCGACCGAACGGATTGCTGTTATCGACTGCGATGCGCGATGCATCGGGGGGGAGTCGCAAGACCATGCCGGGCTTCAGGGATTCGGGGCTCTTCAGTTGATCGCCGTTCATGCGGAAGATCTCGGTCCAGCGGGATGAGCGTCCCAGGTAACGCTGCGAGATCTTGCTGAGTGTGTCACTCTTTCCTACCCGGTAAAGTGGTCGACCTTGCTGATCCTGCAACAGTCCGGGTTGGGGTGGTGAGGAGGAGTTTTGCGAAAGCGCCCCTGTGGGGGAAATCATCGTGTCGCGACGATTGGCCGTGCGAAACATGTTGGGATACCGTGACTCCAGCACTTCCGGAGGCGGGATGCGAACCTTGACCCCTAGTGACAGCTTGTCGGGATGGGGAATGCGGTCCTTGTTGTACTGGGCAAGTGCAGGGACATACCGGGCAGTCCCGTACGCATCCTGAGCGATCGACCACAGACTGTCGCTACGTGTCACCGTCACCTGCCGCTCACCGACGACATTCTCAGCAGGCGATGTCGAGAGTGCGACCGGAGGCGAATTATTGAACTGCGGCTCGTTGAAGTCAGCGGAATTGGATTCATCGAAGAGAGGATCAAAGTCCGACGGGCTTGAGTTCGTTTGAGGTAGTGTTTGCGCCCGACTCTCTGAAAAACCAAGATCTTTCTCGGCGAACGTTCCACTCGATGGAGCGGTATCCGGGAGTGTGGGGAGCGATGGGACCTCACGGCGTGTTTCGGACTGTGTGAATGAGTTGACGGGAGGCTCGAAGGACTTTGGATCCGTCGGTGCGGCCCAGTCATCCGCCGGGAAGGTCAACTCGGGCGCCGGTTCTGACGATGTCTGATCGTCGAGCGTGGCGACTCCTTCAAACGGATCCGGGGCCTGAGCGGGGGGAGGGGACGGGACGGCTTCAAATCCCCCCCCCGCAAACGGGTCCGGCCCCGCGGCATCCGGAGCGAGAGGCATCGCGAGGTCTGTGGCCCCGAGAGTAGCTGGCTCAGTCTGCTCAGCTGTTTCGTTCGGGATTGGCGAAAACCCGAACGGGTCCGGTTCGACGGCGACATCTGCAACAGACTCCTGCGTGGGAACTGGCTCAAACTGATTGTCGAACCCCGGGTCTTCAGTTGGCGTCTCAGACTGAGTCGATCCCAGATCGAAAACAACGTCCGAGTGCTGCGACGGACTGGAGGACTGGGCGAGGTTGAGGTCTCCCAGGTCCTCCTGTGTGTGGGAATCGGCCGCTGGTTCGTCGAAGAAGGGCGAAGGCTCCGCCTGAGTTGGCAGGGCGGACTGCTGTGTTGGCTCACTCGCAGCGGTCTCTTCATTAGCGAACGGATTGATGCTGTTCAGGGCTTCGATCGTCCCCGGTCGGTCATTCGATGTCTGGGCAATCTCTGAGCTTTCGCCGAAGGGATCGAAGGAATTGCCAACATCCGTAGCCAATATCGGTGTTGAACTGGTCGACGCCTGGGGTGTTGAGTCGCCTTCCGAAGTCACTTCGATGTCTTCAGACTGATCGGATGTTTCATCTCCCAGATCCCCGACAGCGTTCTTGGCACCATTCAGCAGATTCGCCGCGACTTGTTTGGTCTGCTGTTGATACTTGCTAAAGAGCACGAATCCGAACATCAATAGCAGGCACGCTGTCAACACAATCCCCAGTCGGGGGTTGATCGTCTCCTCGTCTTCGTCCTTGCCAAAGCCCCAGGCGGCGTCCTTGTCGGTCGACGCATCGCCGCCTGCCGCCTCCCTGGGCGGACGTCTCGAAGAGTTTTTTGATGATCGACTCATGTTCGCACCGCGACTCGAAGTTTGGCTGATCGTGATCGGGGGTTTTGTCGTCGTTCCACTGAGGAAGCGGTTAATGGTTTGGAAGTGACCGTCTGCCACAGTTGCTTCTGACGAAAGGCTCGTTTGACCAGTCGGTCTTCCAGTGAGTGAAAAGTGATGATGGCCGCCCGTCCTCCCGGGACCACCACTTGAGGCAACACACGTTCCACGAAGTCTGCGACGTGCTGCAACTCCTCATTGACGGCGATGCGCAGAGCCTGGAAGACCAGTGTGGCCGGGTGCCTGGACGGCTTGCCGCGATTAAGGACAGCGGAGGTAACGAGTCCCGCCAACTCCTTCGCGGTTGCGATGGGTGAATTCCGTCGTGAGTCGACGATTGCCGAGGCGATCCGTTCGCTGAACGGTTCTTCGCCGTACTCGCTAAGGATTCGAGCGAGCTCGTCAGCCGAACGAGTGGCAAGCAACTCAGCTGCCGACTCGCCAGACGATGTATCGAACCGCAAATCGAGTGGCCCGTCAGCGTCGAAGCTGAAGCCCCGTGTCTCGTCCGCCAACTGATCGGACGACAGGCCGAGATCGGCCAGAACACGGTCCACGCCGGTGAGTGATCGCTCAGCGAGGATGTCGGGCAACTCAACATAACTCGATTGGTGCAGGGCGACACAAGGATGAGGAACGTGTAAGGCTTGGCCCGCCAGATCAAGCATCATCGGGTCTCGATCGATGCCGATCAGCAGGCCGCCCGGTTGAATGTGATGGAGGATTTCGAAGCTGTGTCCTCCGGCACCAACAGTCGCGTCAACAACCGACAAGCCCGGACGAAGGTTGAGCGACTCTCGCACCTCGTAAGGCAATACCGGTTGATGGACAGCTGCTTGTTCGCGTCGGGAGGGACGCATCAGGATGGGATTCGCTTCGGAAGGGACTCGCCCCACCTTGGAGGATGTGAAAGGAATGCTCTGACCGTCATTCGGTCATCAGACGTCCGAGGACTGTCGGAAAGAACCGCGATTTTTAGCGGGAAAACCGGCATGGGGAAAGATCAAAAGGCCGTTCGTCTCGCAGCCGACTCCCTTCAGCCTGTTGCGAGATGAACGGGGGCGATCGATGGGAAGGTGCCGATCGCCCTTGTGAGGTGGTCATCCTGACCGCCGATTCCGCGAGCCCGGTAGCCAGCGGGTCTTCTCATGCCTCCTGAATCTCCTAGCCCCCCTTGATGCCAATTCCACGCTGATTACCCAAACGCGGCAGCGGACATCGCGTCAAACCCTTCGGTGTGTTGATCCAGAAACTGCTGCCAGAGAGCGCGATCCCATATCTCGATATGGTCATGCACGCCCAAAAGCACGACCTCCTGTTGAATTCCTGCAAACTCCATCAGCCGCTCCGGAAGTCGAATCCGCCCCTGACTATCGATTTCCACATGCTCCGCTTGAGAGAAGTACAACCTCTGGTAGTTTTTGACCTCAGACCGCTGAGTCGCCAGATCGATTAGTCGCCCCGCCCGGAGATCAAACTCGCGGGGTGAATATAGGGTCAACGAGCATTCAGTCTCGGGAGCGATGTAGGCGCTGTTTTCCGACTCTTTTAGCAATTCCTCCTTGAGTTTTTTGGGGACGGTGAGCCGTTGTTTTTCATCGACAGTTCGGTGATAAGTTCCTGTCAGAGACATAACTTACGTCGAATATTTCTCCAGCAGCAAACCTCCTCAGCGAGGCTTTCACCACAACTCCCCACCTGGTTCCACAAGGCCCCAAGCTATCAGCCGCTACCGGGTCGTCAAGCATGATTCAGCCCGCAGTCGTGCCAGACACACCCCAATTCAGCGCAGGTCAAGTGACCGCCTGAGATTGGGATTTTTGCATTTTCGGAAAGTGTGTTTGTAGACGGTGCGAAGTGTCACGCGATCGAATCCCTGAAGTGATTAATCGACTCCGCAGGCTATCAGCCGTGCCTCATCCCCATCCACAACTACATGTCCAAAAGTGCCTTACAGCCGTAATCGATGGGGATCGGGAATGCCATCTTGGGGAGCATCCTACGATGGCGAATGATTCACGGAGACAAGCTCACGTGCCCGAGTCGGCCGGCTCCAGAAACGCATACTGGGAGATAAACGGATTGGTCAGTCGACCGTTGATCGCCCAGCCGGTGAATTCGACCACGCAGAACAACTCGGACTTCAGCCAGCGTCCACCATAAGGGCTTCGCACGGTCGGAAAGGGCTGCACCATTTCGGAGAATCGCTCACTCATTCCGGTGAGGGCGTCCGGATCGACGTCGTCGACGGAGACCTTTCCGACGAATCGCAATCCCCCCCTTTCCGGGGCTGCCAACAGGAGTGATCGGACTTCGCCCTGAGCGTTTGTCGTGTACCCGAATACGAGACACTGGAGTCGCTCGTTTCGAGTCACGTCGTTGCCGTAGGTCGAGTGACGACTCGTCGAAGCCGTGTTGCCGGATGCATGTCCGGTTGATCCGCCTGACAAGCGGGACCCTGATGTTGAGACATTCCCGGTCGATGCGGGCTGTTCATCGTCCGTCATTGAAACATGACTGGTCTGCTCAGAGTCGTCATTCCCTCCTTCCTGCACGGTCGATGAACCTCCACCGGAACTGCTGGAGCCACCAGGACTTCCCCCGCCTGATGCTCCGCCCGATGCAACCCGCTTCTGCTCAGCGATGTACGAGTCGGGATCTGCCCCTCCGGCGATTGAGCCGACTGAGTCGGAGATACTCTCTCCACCAAACGAGAGACTTCCGTCCTGGCCGATGCCGGCTCCTCCGGTGAACGCTTCCAGAGCTTCTTCCATCGACTCGGGCGCGTCAGCGGCATTGGGCATGTTCCCTTGTGCCTCTGCGATGACGGTCGCAGACTTGATCATGAACGCCATCGGACTGGTCTTTTTCTTCTTAGGTAACTCTGCTTGTGCTTTCTGATGCGCCTCAGCGAGTTCCTGGATATTGACCCCACCAACGATGAGGAATCCGAAAAAGATCGCTGTGAATCCCCAACTGCATCCCCAGACCAGCTTTTGAGTGTTGGGCATTGCCAGTAACACCGGTTGCCACGTTGCCAATGGCTTCAAGATGGCATCAAGGGGACCCATTCGGTCGGTTTTTGAGGCACCATAGAGATATGCGAGAAACTGACAGACCACAACGGCGATCAAACCGATCGCCATTTGACCAACGGTCCAGAAGAGACGGATCGTCTCGCCAAAGATCACTCGTCCAAGAACGTTTGTGACGAAGATGACCCCGATACCTCCGGCAAGCACCCATAGCCATTGCGGCACGGCTTCCCACCAGTGGTCGTACACGACGTCCTGCTCGACTTCGGGAGTCTCGACCACCGTTCCGATCGCCGGGTAATACCCGCAATCGGGACACCAGGAGGAGCCCCCCCAGTCCGCCTCACTACCGCACTGTGGACAGCCGTCGGTCGGTGCTGCACTCATGTTGAATCCTAGGCTGCAGTCGTGTTCGTTGGGGAGATCGTGAGGGTTATGACGGCGATTTGACGGACAGACCGTCCCGCCTGCGCACAACCATAGCTCACAGAATCAGGGACGTTGCCTGAAGTCATCACGTGATCGGATGAATTCTCAATTCAGCGGAGTTCCGCGAGTCTACTCCGTTGTCGCCGAGCGATACGTGCGGGCCAGTCGAAAACCATAGTCGAAGTAGATCACTCGGGGTTGGTCGTACCAACGGTAAGCTGTGGTGGCATCCGTCCGTGGACGGAAGTAGCTGCCACCTCGCAGCTCTCGACTGGCCCCCTCACGCGACTCCGTCCCGTCAACGATTGGTTCGTTCTCGGGTTGAGACTCAACAAAGTCTTCGAAGTAGTAGTTGTGACACCATTCAAGGGCGTTGCCATGCATGTCAAATAGTCCCCAGGCATTCGGTTTAAGCAACCCCACCGGTTCAGCCTGCTCGCGAGTATTGTCGATGTGCCATCCATACTTATCCATGAAACGATCTTCATTGCCGAAAGACCACGCGGTGTGAGTACCGGTGCGGCAAGCGTATTCCCATTCGGCTGCGGTGGGGAGGCGATACCCCGTTCGGTCCAGGAGATCATGCGGCATTTTGAGTGTTGCCCCGAACGTCTCACTCGCCGTCTTCAGTCGTTCGAGAGAGGGATAGCACATCTGCTCTTCCGGGATGCCCGCCTGTTCGCTCAGCCAGCGGCAGTACATCAACGCATCGAACCACTTCAGAAACATGACAGGGCAATCATCCGTATGAGCAAATTCTGCCAACTGCGGATCGAGATCCATCTCCTGAGATTCGAGGAAGCGTTTGTAGTCTCGGATCGTCACTTCCTCGCTGGCGATGCCAAACGAACGCGGAACCGTTCTTGTGTGGAAAAGCTGGTCGGGTTGATGATGCAACGTGGATGGTTCCGATCCCATTTGGAATGTGATGGGACCGTCGACGATGGAGAACATGTACCCCTGATCGTCAACATGCCAATTCTTTTCCGGATCACGCTCAGCGGTTTGCAACGCTTCGAGTGTCTCATCGACTCGTGCGTCCATGCCCCATTGTCGTAACACCCATTCGACCGCGGCATGGACTCCGGGGTGCGGATCGGCAGCGAGCATGTCAATCAGTTGGTCCGACATCCGCTCGCGATCGCCGGGCAGCAGGTCCCCCAGTCCATACTCGCCCAGCGTCAGACAGAGTGCAGCTCGGGCGATTGGATCCTCTTCCCACTCCAGCCGTGATTCAATGGCTTGCCAACTCACTCCGGCTGGTGCGATCGCATGAATCAGACGTGTTCGAATTCCGTGATCCTCCGACGCCTGGAGTAATGGCCACACGGGATCACGATGTTCGAGTGCCATCAGGGCGACGGCATAATTGGTGACGCGTCCGTTCCGCTCTTCGCTTTCCGGTTCGGTGATCGCGGTTTGCAGGTCGTTCTCCAATCCCGCAATGACGTCAGCGGCATGCGGCTTTAAAGCGACAAGGAGCGGTGTCAGTTGTTCAGGCTGGGCCTGCGGAATGAAGGAGGCGAGAGTATCTAACGAATCATCGAAGAGTTTCCCCAGAACGAACGCCGCCTGCACTCTCATGAACCGATCGGATCCCGTCATGAACTGGTTCGTTAATGGCTCTTCCAATTGCTCACGCACTGGGCGAAGCGCCGTCAACCAGGGAGACAACGCAAATGGATCCATCGTGAGCATCTCCGCGACAAGGTCCTCACGGACGTGTTCCCAGTCGGGAACGTCTGAGTCGAGCGCGGCCAACGCGGACAGGGCCCGAAACTGCGGCAGGCCCATGGCCGTTCCCTGTTGACTGACTCGCCACAAGGGTAACTCGACATCGTCAGCCATGCCGTGTCCTTTGAGGAGCCCCGTCAACATGATCAATTCCTCCGCGTCGGATTCGAGCAGTTGAGGCCAGATTTGCTGCGCCGCTTCAGACACGGACTCCGGATTGTCCGTGCTGAGAATCGCTTGAAGCATCAACAGTCGGGTGCGACCGATCTCCGTGACCCGTGTTGAGTCAATCGCCTCGACAAGTCGAGGGGCAATCTCGTTTCTAAAGGGAAGCAGCCCTTCGATCATGTTGGGCACGGAACCCGGCACAGCACCGCTCAGCGAGTTCAACTGATCAATGGCTCGTTGCGTCTGCGCGCGCCGGAGTGCCTGCTCACTTTGACTCGCTTGAACTCCGAACCACGTAGAAACAATCGCTCCCACGAGGAACGTCGCCAAAACGACTCCCAGCATGCCCGCGACATCAGGGTTGCGTTTGACCCACCTCCAGGTGCGGGCGACCAGACTGATCCGTCGCGACTTGATCGGATGTCCGCTTTGCCAGCGTTCCAGTTCCTCAGCCAGTTCCTTGCCGGTGGCGAACCGACGCTCCAGATCTTTTGTGAGGCATTTGTGACAGATCGTTTCCAGATCGCGAGGGAGCGTTTCGTCGATCTGCCGGAGGGGCGGCGGTTCCCAGTTCTGCACCGCGACCAGCACATCGGTCACCGTTCCGCGGAACGGTCGCACTTTGGTGAGCATCTCGTGCATGATGACACCCAGACTCCACAGGTCGGTCCGGCCGTCTGCAAGATGTGCCTTGCCGCCCGCCTGCTCCGGGCTCATGTACGAGGGAGTCCCCATGAACATCCCTTCACGAGTGCGAAGCGTGTCGCCATCGTCGAGACGCGCGAGTCCGAAGTCCGCGATGTGCGGTTCACCCTGTTGATCGAGGAGGATGTTCTCCGGCTTGATGTCCCGGTGAATGATGCCGTGCGAGTGGGCGTAATCGAGGGCGTAGGCGATCTTGACCAGATACCGCACCGCCTCCTCGCAGGAGAGCTTGCCTTTCTCTTTCATCAGGTCGCCTAACGTGCGTCCCTCGATGAACTCATAGGCGATGTAACTGGAGTGCGACAGCTCCTCGTACTCGTAAACCGGCACAATGTTGGGGTGACGTAACTGGGCCGCCGATTTCGCTTCACGCATGAAGCGATCGACGTCCTGTTTGCCGCTCAGGACACCTGTCTTCGCGACCTTGATGGCCACTTTGCGATCGAGATGCGGGTCCTGGGCGAGGTAGACGGTGCCAAACGCCCCCTGCCCGAGCACCTTCAGCACTTCGTAACGCCCCAGCTTGGGGAAGATCGTGCCTCCCTCGGACTCGTCTCCGTCCAGCGATCCGATCGAAGCATCGATTGCCAGCGTCCTCTCGATCGGTTCAGGTGCCGTCGATCGATCCGGGATCGTATCCTGAGATCGCCCGGCATGAGCCTCCGCATCGCGAATTGTCCGACTGACCACCGGGGGAGGGACGAAGCCGGTCTCCTGAGGACCGAGGAGCGTTTGCGCCGTCGTCAGTTCTTCCCCTTCGGAAGTGTCGCTGACATCCATGCGCATCGTCACCTCAGTCGCCTGCGAAGCGTTGACGCCCTCCATCGACGCTTGAGCGAGGGTCGCATCGTCGGTCGAATGGAGCGGCCCCTCTTCGACGGCCTGCAACAGGGTCGGTTCGATGTCCGAGGTCAGCGGTCCGTCATCCTTTCCGATGTCTTTCCCCGGACGTCCCTCCATATCGAGCGTCTGATCGTTTTCGTTCTCCGGGGACGCGGTACTTTGATCGACATCTGCATCGTCAGTCGCCCGAGATGTCTCGCCGTTCATGGCCATGTCCGACTCCGCCCATCTGATGACCCGAACTTCGGGATTCTGTTCATAGGTCTATGTTGGCATATCCCACGCAGAACGGAAGGGCAAGCGAGCGATCTTCGAGAAGCAGGCATGGAGATTTCGATCGAGTGCGGGTGAAGATTGTCAAAACTCGCAGGCACTGCTGGGCGAGCCAGCAGTGGCACACGTAGACTTAACGACGACAGATCGCTCGTCTCCGTCACTGCAATCTACCCCTCAAACCCACACCGCGATCACGGTGGCATCGCAAGGCACCTCCTCACGATGTCTTTTCGCCACACACCCCTCCAGGTGCGATGAACCGGTGTTTCCGGAGCAGCACAGTTGCCAGATTCCCTCAGAAGCTGCCTGTCCGGCACCGAATGATCAGTTACAATGGTGGGATGGCAGGGTCTGCGCATTTGACGCTGAGATTGCCGACATCCTGAAGACGTTGGAGAACATCGATGAGACGTCAAGATTCTCGTTTTTCCCGGCTTGTGTCCCTGGGGCTGATCGCGATTTGCCTGCTTTCGACGGGGCCATCGTTGTTCGCCGACGAAGATTCATCCGACTCGAAGAGCGACGCGGCGACGACCAAAACCAAGTCCAAGTTCGAGAAGGCAATCGAGGATCTCGACAAGCACACCGGCGACAAAAACGAGAGCATGTGGGTCGTCTACGGCAAGGATCAGAAGTTACTTGTCGATCTGAAGTCGAGTGATCTGGGCAAAGATTACATCATCCTCACCTCGATCTCGCGAGGTATCAGTCGGGGCATGGTGCTGGGGGGGATGAGTTGGGGCTTCGGCGACGACGTCATCTGGACCTTCAAAAAGGTCGGTGACAAGATTCACGTCATCCGGCGAAATGTCCGCTTCAAGGCGAAGGCAAAATCGCCCGAATCCAAAGCTGTCGAGTTGGCGTACAGCGACAGTGTTCTCTACGCACTGCCGATCATTGCCGATACGCCCGGTGGCCATCTCGTCGACATGACCAACATCTTCATGAGCGACGATCAGCAAATTGGTCGCTTCATCGGACTCGGGTTCCGGTTCGTCAGCGATCGCTCGACCTTCAATGAAATCAAGGTCTTCGGCAAGAACCTGGAGCTGGAAGTGGCTGCGATCTACTCCGGACCGAGCAGTTTCGCTCCCGATCTGCTCGACACGGTCGCAGACACACGAGGTGTTCAGGTCCATGTGCACTACAGCATCAGCGAACTGCCCAAGGTCGGATCGAACGGGTATAAGCCTCGCACGGCTGACGACCGCGTCGGGTACTTCCTCACGGTGCTGAAAGACTTCTCAAACCGGGACGACGATCAGCACTTTGTCCGCTACATCAACCGGTGGCATCTGGAAAAGAAGGACACCAACATTGACCTGTCTCCTCCGGAGCAACAGATCGAATTTCACATCGAACGAACCGTGCCGATCTGGCTCCGCCCGACCGTTGAAGCCGGCATCCTCGAATGGAACAAGGCCTTCAAAAAGCTGGGCTACGCGGGAGCCATCAAGGTCTCTCAACAGGAAGACGATGCCGACTGGGACCCGGAAGACATTAATTACAACACATTCCGCTGGCTGACGGCTGACGCTGGCTTCGCGATGGGGCCGTCACGGGTCGATCCACGCACCGGACAGATCCTCGATGCCGACATCATCTTTGATGCGAGCTTCCTGGATTACTGGAAGCAGGGCTACGAGACGCTCAGCGATGACGCTGTTGCTCGGTTGCAGCCCAATTGGACACCATTTGATCGTTTGCAGGACGGCAAGCCTCGACACACGCACGAACATGGCAGTCACTGTCTGTATTGCAACGGCATGGAGCATCAGATGGGATTCGCTGCCGCCCTGCTGACAGGACGAGGAGTCGCCGAGAAGGGAAAGCTGCCTGAAGAATTCATCCACCAGGGCCTCAAGGAGGTCGTGATGCACGAGGTGGGACACACACTCGGCCTGCGACACAACTTCAAGGCGAGTGCCTGGAAGTCGATTGAGGAAATGACCGCGGCAGATGCTGATCCCGACGTGCCTCTCGTCGCCAGTGTGATGGACTACAACCCGGCCATCATCGCCCCGCCCGGTCAGGAGCAGGGGCTGTACTTCCCGCAGACCATCGGTCCGTATGACGAATGGGTGATCGAGTACGGGTACAAGCCGATTTCCGGCAAGGAAGAGGAAGAGTTGAACAAGATCGCCGCCCGTTCGTCAGAGCCGGCGCTCGATTATGCCACCGATGAAGACACAACCAGTCTCGACTCCGACCCCATTTCCAACCGATTCGACATGGGGGATGATCCGATCGCGTTCGCCCGGCGTCAAATGGACCATGCGATGGAGCTACTGCCGAAGGTCGTTGAGCGTTCGGTCGAAGATGGCGACGGATACCAGCGAGCTCGTCGGGCGTTCGGAATGCTGTTGAGTGAATACTGGCGATCGGCCCTGTTTGCAGCACGCCTGCCGGGCGGAGTGTACGTCAACCGGGATCACAAGGGCGAGGAAGGTGCGCGTGCCCCGTTCGAGCTTGTCGATGCCGACACGCAGCGGCAGGCGATGGACCTCCTCGTCGAAACGACCTTCGCTTCGCCTTCCATCGACGGCGAGATGTTGAACTATCTCGCGGCCACTCGTTGGAACCACTGGGGCATCAGCGAGCCGTTCCGTCTGGACTATCCCATCCATGAAACGATCACGCGTTTGCAGGGAGCCGTCCTCCAGCAACTGTTCGATTCGACAAAACTCCGCCGTTTGCAGGACGGAGAAGTGAAAGTCGCTGAGGACACGGATGTGTACACACTCGCCGAACACCTCGACCGGATCGTCAAAGGAGCCTTCTCCGAGTGGAATCCCAACAAGGCGGAAGGAGAGTTCACCGACCGTGAGCCGTTCATCTCCAGCTATCGCCGCAGCCTGCAACGCGAGACGTTGAATCATCTCGGTCGCCTTGTTGCTGACGGCAACGCCAACCCGCGCAGCATCCCCTTCGAGGCTCCGGAAGATGCCCGCAATCTGTCCCGCATGCACCTTCGCCGACTGAGTCAACAGATCAAGAAGCTGATGTCGGCCGAGAATCTGTCGCTCGACGACTACAGTCGCGCTCACTTGCTCGACAGTCAGGCCAGAATACGTCAGATTCTGAATGCGGACCTGGAGGTTCGCGCCGTCAACTGAAATCTGTTGCCAATCGAATCCGTTTCCGTTTAGTCGCACATTTGAAATGTGGGGCTAAACGGCGCGATGACATCAATCTCAGAGTGTGATCACTCGATGAAACATCGTGCATTACTGATCACACTCCTCGGCTGTGTCGGATTGACGTGGGGACTGCTGTGGGGCACGACGATTCCCCTGGGAGTTCCGGGCGAGTGGACGTGGCCCCGGACCCCGGATGGCCCCGATGTCTTCTTTGGTCTGGTCATCGCCTTGGTGATCGGTGCTGTTTACGTCGCCATCGCTGTCTGGGGAAGCCGTCAGATTCAGAGTGCGGGGCGTGTTGGAAGGATCGGTTGGCTCGCCCTGTTGACGGTGTGCGGGTTTGTCTGGTTGTGGACCGTGCAGGAGTCCGCCTCTGCCCCAACGAATCTTGAGAAGGTCCCCTACACGATCTACTACCCCCGCTCCTCGGGTTATTACACACAGGCGAAATCCGATGTCACGACCGCCGGCGCATTCCTCGCGGGCTACGAGAACCTGCTCGCCAAACGTGATTATCTGCACATCGGCACCCATCCACCGGGACTCACGCTCTGTTATGCGGGGTTGATGCAGTGGTGCGATGGATCGCCCGGACTGACGGAGTTCGTCCTCGCGACTGTCCCCGCCTCTGCGACCGATTCGCTGGCGACGATTCGTGCATTAGCCGCCGGGCGCGGACGACCGTTGTCGAATGCAGATGAAGCAGCATTGTGGCTCGCCTCGTTGCTCACAATGGCTGCTGTCGCGATGACGTGTCTCGGCATCTATGTGCTCATCCGGCGGTACGACTCACCGGTGACGGCATGGACACTGGCTGCTCTTTGGCCTCTGGTGCCAGCGGTCGCGGTGTTTCATCCCAAGTCGGACGTGCTGTTCCCTTTGTTGGCTGTCGGAGCGACCGTCTGTTGGACGCGGTCCTGTGATCGTCGCTCTTTGATCTGGGCGATCGCCGCGGGCTTCGTGCTTTGGTTGGCACTGATGTTGAGCCTCGCCTTCATCACGATTGCCGCGTTGCTGGTCGTCATGACGCTCTGGGAATGGTTTGCGCCACGGCAACGCTCAACACCGGACGTTGACGATGAGCCTGTCTGGACGGCAGATCAACAACTGCTGTTGCTCACAGCCGGTGCGTGCGGGTTTCTTGTTCCATCCCTGTGGATGTTCTGGCGATTCGACATCAATCTATTCAACGTCTGGCGATGGAACCTGTCGAACCATGCTCTATTCTACGATCACAACGTTCGCACATGGTGGAAGTGGCTGCTGGTCAACCCGGTCGAACTGGCGTTGGGCGTGGGGCTTCCGATTGCCGCGCTCGCCCTACTCTCCATGCGTCAGCTGCGACAGAATGGTGAGTTCGCTGCACGTCGGGCGAGTCTGCCAATCGCCTTGGTGTGTGTCTGGGGGTTATTGTGGTTGTCCGGTAAGAACATGGGCGAGGCGGCCCGCTTGTGGGTGCTATTGATGCCCTGGGTTGTGATGACGATGGCGACATCGGTCGAGCGAATGGTTGCGGCGTCCGTCGACTCTGGAGATGCCGACGAGCCCACATGGTATGCATCGCCGATCGCGTGGCTCATGACCGCCCAAATGATTGTGTGTGTCCTGACGGTCCTGCGGATTGACGGGTTTCACTTCTCCGAGTTTTTGACCCCGGATGGGAATCCGTAGACGAATCACCACACTTCCGTTTGCATGTGACCTCTCCGCGACCTAGGTTTCTCAACGAGTGTGGTGTTTCTGCACCGACTCCGAACCGTGGCCGCAACATGTTGACAGTCGCGAAGGCCACCACTGCTTTGAGGTCGACCGATGTATCAGGGAATCAAATACTACCTGGGCTGGTATCGAGACTACGCTCTCGACAGCTGGAACGAAATGGGACCTGCCGAGTACGGCATGGTGCTGGTCAGCATCGGTGTGTTCGGCTGGATCCTGATGAAGAACACGGGTCGCCGCTGATCCCGAGCGTGACTCTGCAGTCTCTCAGTTCCTCGCTGTGCCTCGCAGGCCGACACGGTGGTTCAGATAATGCCGCAGCACCGCATCAAGGTGCTCACTTGTGCGAATCGTCTGGTAGTCGATGACGTTCCGCGCGCAGCGGTGACGAATCTCGTCGAGAAACTCGCTCAGCGCCCGCTGATAGCCTTCACGGAGCGAGCGTGGATCGCAGACAAGTTCGCCTGTCTCCTCCATCCCCTCGAACTTGGTTGTCCCATTAAAGTCAAAATCAAGTTCCTGATCGTCCAGCACATGGAAGATCATCACATCGTGTCCCCGCTTTCGTAGTAGACGGAGTCCTCGGAACAAATCCTCGCGAGGCGTGAACAGATCGGAGATCAATACGACCATGCCTCGCTCGGACTTCTGTTCAGCGACTTGCCGGAGGATGCCATAGATGTTCGTTTTCTGCTCCGGCGACTCCGCCTCCAGGGCCGCGAGCAAGGCATTCAGGTGTGTCTGCTGACTGCGTGACGGAATGCGATTTCGTAGAGCGTTATCGAACGTCGAAAGGCTGACAGCGTCCTGTTGACGCAACAGCAGATAACTCAAACACGCAGCAATCGAACAGGCATAGTCGAACTTCGTCTTGTCACCGCTGCCGAACTGCATGCTCTCGCTCGCATCGACCAGCAGCGCGGTCCGTAGATTCGTCTCTTCCTCGTACTGCTTGATGTAGAACTTGTCCGTCTTCGACCAGACCTTCCAGTCAATTTTGCGAACATCGTCCCCCGGCACGTACTCACGATGCTGCACAAACTCAATCGACTGTCCAAAATAAGGCGACCGGTGAAGACCAGAGAGAAACCCCTCAACAACGTTCCGCGCTTCAATCTCCAGCCGCGAGACACGACTGACAGCTTCCGGGTCCAGCAGATTGTGTGAGCGATTGGGCATCTCGTTTCCGGTTGTCAGTCATCAGTTGTCAGTGTGCAATGACTGATTACTGACAACAAAAAAACGGCTGGCTCCTCAGGCGGCGAAAATCTTCTTTAACCGTGGATCGTTCGTCAGTTCCCCCTCTTTCGACGGCGTCTCTTTGACAAGTCTCTCGATGACGGTGTCTGCGGTGATGCCGTCGCTTTCGGCGGAGAAGTTGGTGACTATGCGATGACGTAACACGGGGGCAGCGAGGGATTGGATGTCTTCGGTCGAGACGTACGTGCGGCCTTGCAGGAGGGCGCGGGCTTTGCCGCCCAGCAGGAGGTTCTGCACGGCACGCGGGCCGGCTCCCCAACTGAGCCAGTCGTTGACGAAGTCCGGCACCCCTTCCTCGCCGATGCGTGTCTGACGGACGAGGGCAAGAGCATAGTCGATCACATGATCGGTGACCGGCACCTGCCGCACGTACTGCTGGAGTTCGAGAATCTCTTCGACCGTCAGGACTTTTTTCACGTCGTCTTTGGAGAGACCCGTCGTCTGACGCGCGATGGCTCGTTCCTCGTCGAAGGACGGGTACTTGACAAACACCTTGAACATGAAGCGGTCCTGCTGCGCTTCGGGCAGTTGATAGGTCCCTTCCTGTTCGATGGGGTTCTGCGT
>JAGQPX010000218.1 GCA_020426505.1 Planctomycetaceae bacterium
GCCGTCGGGATGATGTCCCGCTCGTAGTGGAAGGTTGAAGAAGTCGGTGGTGGCTCTGGGGGATGCCGGGTGATGGGTATCATCCGGTGTGATTTTTTCCTCCAGACAGGAGCCACCACCGATGAATGAAGCGTACCAAGTTGTTGTGTCAGACGACACGAATGCTCTGCCCGAGTCTGTTGAGATCGCGGGTGTGCTGGCCAAGGACGGGCAGTTGATCCTGCCGCTGCTGGACCTCGTTGAGCAGGCGCAGTGTGCGATCGATGATCTGGTCGATGTGATGGGGCGGGCCACGATCGAAGCCGTCCTGCAGATGAGTGCGGCCCAACTGGCCGGGCCGAAGCAGCAGGGCCGGAAGGCCGACCAAGACGTCGTGTATCATGGCACGCAGAAGGGTCGTGTCGCTTTGAAGGAGCGGCAACTGGGCGTGACCAAGCCGCGGCTGCGGAAGCGGCGCCGTGATGACGGTGAGTCGGGCGAGGTCGAAATCCCGGCGTACGAGGCGATGCAGAAGGACGCGCGGCTGGCCGATCGCATGCTCCAGATCAGGATGGCCGGCATCTCCACAAGGCGTTACGAAGACGTGCTGCCTGAGATGGCTCAGACGGTCGGCGTCAGCAAGAGCCAGGTCTCACGCGAGTTCATCGAGTCGGGTGAACGACTGCTGAAGGAACTGGCCGAGCGGGATTTCTCCGAGCAGGACATCCTGGTGGTGTACGTCGACGGCCTGCAGTTCGGCCAATACCACGTGATCTGTGCGGTCGGTGTGGATGCGTCCGGTCACAAGCACGTGCTGGGCTTCCGTGAGGGAGCGACCGAGAACGCCCAGGTGGCCAAGGCTCTCCTGGAAGACCTCGTGGAGCGTGGCCTGTCTCCCTTCCGCCGCCGGCTGTTTGTGATCGACGGCTCGAAGGCCCTGCGGAAGGCGATCGATCAGGTGTTCGGCAGGGAGAACCCGGTGCAACGCTGCCGCAACCACAAAGTGCGAAATGTGCTGGGCCATCTCCCGAAAGATCAGCACGACCAGGCCAAGAGCACTATGAAAGCCGCCTTCAAGCTCAAAGCGGAGGACGGCATCGCCAAACTCAAGCAGTACGCGAGTTGGCTCCAGCAAGACTGGCCCAGTGCCTCCGCGTCACTGCACGAAGGACTCGACGAGCTGTTCACAATCAACCGTCTCGGTCTGCCGTCGAAGCTCAGACGATGCCTGGGGACGACCAACCTCATCGACAACAGCCACTCGGCCGTGCGTCAACGCAGTGCCCGCGTGAAGCACTGGCGCGACGGCCTGATGGCCCTCCGGTGGACGGCCGCCAGCTTCGCCGCAAGTGAGAAACACTTCCGCCGCATCATGGGCCACCAAGACCTCTGGATGCTCGAAGCGGACCTCAACGAGCCACAGCAGGACCACCAACTTGCCGAACACATGAAAGCCAGCTAACGTCAACCCACCCCCAAGCCAACACCGGCACTTTCCACTGAACTTGGGACATCATCCGTCGCCGGAGTGTGATCCGTCACTTGACGACCGATCAGTCGGTTCAGGCCATCATAGAAGTACTCAACCGTTGTCAGCAGGTCACTCTGCCGTGAGGTAGCCGGAGATTCCCGCGTTAACTTCCACATCCTCCACCGTATGGATCAGCCCTTCCCACGATCCCCACCTCCTGGCCTGACCACCGGTGGCGAGATAGCCCAAGCCCGGAATCACCGCGACTCCACTGATCGTCGCGTTCACGTTATCCCCTTCGGCGAGATTGTAGGCAGAATTGATCGCGTCAAACGGTGCACCGACGATTAGGAACGCTCCTGCCAGATCCAGCCCCAAGTGGACGGCCTCACCGGGGTTCTCAGACAGATAGTTGTACCTCGTTCCGACACCACGATTGAAACTGTTGCTGTATCCATCCGCGTTCAGGCTTGCGCCCGCTGCCCAATCGAACGAGGGACCGCTTTGGAGTGGGTCGTTGCCGTTGAGCGTGTAGGGACTCTGTCCGGGGGCTGTTGCTGTCGTGGGGGTCAGCAGGCGACGCAGTTCCGGGACATACCAGCGACCATCAAATTCGATCAGGCCGCTCGCCTGATCAATGCGGCCTCCGTGCCAGATGCCGGTGAATTCATCGAACGCGGTCAACTCAGATCCGTGCGTTGCCTCCAAGCCGCCGAAGATGAAGATGTCGTACTCGCGGTGCCGCACATCCCAGACTCCGTTGACGCCGGGAGTACGGGTGACTGCCGCGAGCGTTGTGACGGTGCCTTCTCAATCGCTGAAGACGCACAGTGCAGCGTTCGGCGTGCCAGTCAGATCAGAGCAGATGGTGTCGGTGGCTTGCCGTTCGCACCGGGGCCGTAGATGTGCCCGCGAACCTCTTCCACAAAGGCAACGTCCGCCCCTATTATCGCGTCACACAGAGTCATGATTTCCCTCGGCCATCGGTCGCCATGCGATTGTGTGCGACCGACAACCGTCTCCGACGAAGGCAACACCTCCAAGGACCGCTCCACCAGACAACCGAAAATAACGAACGCAATCTCCGAGCCACCCAAAACCGGAGAAGTTCGAGTTACATCTACAGGTGACGAACTTGGGTTGGTGGAAAGGGAAAGGTTTATCCATGTCTTTAGGTCGCGCTCAGACGCAAGCGTTGATCGTCAGATTAGAACAGATCACGTTTCCAACCGGGTTCGAATCGTTGCATGGTCACTGCGTCGTTCCGTTCGCGCATGCCGGATTTCTGGTAGACCTCGTGGGCGAGTGCGAGTTTGTCGTGATCGAGTTTGACTCCGAGTCCAGGAGCGGTTGGGACTTTCATTTTGCCGCCCTCAAATCTGAGGTTCGGGCCTTCGATGATGTCGGCTCCGTCGACGAGCCAGGGGTAATGCGTGTCGCTGGGATGGACTATCTGTGGAGTGACGGCTCCGAGATGTGTCATCGCGGCCATCGTCAGACCCGCGTGATTGTTGGAGTGTTGTGAGAGCCGCCAGCCGAGCGAATCCGCGAGCGTGCCGAGCGCCTGACACGCGGGGATGCCGCCCCAGCCGTGATGATCACAGAGCACGATGTCGACTGGTTCGTTCTTGACCGCATCGGCAATGTGATCGAATCGAGTGACGCACGAATTCGTACTCATCGGTAGTCCTGTCTCGCGACGAACCTGGGCCATCGCTTCCTGACCTGCGACGGGGTCCTCGTAGTATTCAAGCGGCATCGACTGCAACTCACGTGCGATGCGGAGAGCCGTCTCGACCGTCCAGCGACCGTTCGGGTCGATGCGAAGCGGGGCCTTGCCATCGAAGACCTCATTGATGGCCTGCAGGGCTTCGAGTTCGACGTCTGGCGGCAGGACTCCCGCTTTGAGCTTCATCGCTGTGAAGCCGAATTTCTCGTGCCACTTCTTCGCCATGTTGGCCATCGTTTCCGGCGTGCGGACTTCTCCCCACTGATCGAGCGCCCGATCCCCTCGATCCCGGTCATCCTGCAGATGCTGATCGGCGAAGACTTGCGGATGATCAGCCGCGTAACGGAAGAACAGATACGCAGCGAACTCGACCTCGTCCCGCACCGGGCCGCCGAGCAGACGGCTGAGCGACTGCCCGGTCGCCTTGCCGATCGCATCGAGACACGCCAACTCAAATCCCGCGTACACTGCTGGTGAGGGAACAAATTGAGCGTCACTCAGATGTGCCTTTCGAAACAACTCCGGAAAGCTCCGGTAGGCAAAGGCACTTTTGTTAAAAAGTTGTATCGCACAGGCCTGGAGTTGCTCTGTGTTTTTCAGTCCCCCGTGTGTTTCGCCGATGCCGATGATGCCGTCCGCCGTGGTGATCTCAATGACGTTTCGCAGGAAGTACGGACCGTGACATCCGGACGCCGCGAGAATCGGCGGATCGGGCAGGGCGATCGGTGTGATCTTGATATCCGTGATGGAGAGGTCGCCCGATGTGCGAGACTGTTCGTTCGCCTCGGTCGCGTGTGTCGCCATTAGCGACGCGAGTCCGGTGATGCCAGCTGATTGGAGAAACGTGCGACGATCAGTCATGGGGAGTCTCCTGTGTTTGACCCGGGATGGCCGACCGTAACACGCCATTAGCAACGGTCGCAAGCTTGATGACCTGCCCCACGTATTGTTCGGAGATGCGTCTGCTCGATTGAGCGTGCTACACTCGCGGGTCATGATATTCGGCTTTCTCAATTTCCTGATGCTCGCGGGGCTGGCAGGCGTGGCGCTGCCGGTCGTCGTGCATCTGATCAGTCGCCGAAAGTACGACGTCGTTAACTGGGGAGCCATGCAGTTCCTCGAACTGGGACGACGGACACGACGACGGATTCGTTTGGAGGAGTTGCTTCTGCTTCTGTTGCGGATGGCAATGATTGCTTTGCTGGCGTTGGCATTGGCTCGACCCTGGACAAAGGGGGGATGGTTCTCCGGTTTGACACGCACAACGCCTCGCGACGTCGCCGTGGTCATTGATGGCTCGTACAGCATGGGGTGGGAAGGGGACGACGTCACCCCACATGCGGCAGCCATCCAGTTGACGCACGAGTTGCTCGAAGAACTGGACGGCAGTGACACGGTCACACTCCTCGATGCGCGGGACACGATTCGTTCAGTCATCGAACGACCGACGTCCGACTTTCGCATTGTCCGTGAGGAGTTGGACGAGTTGCCCTCACCGACGGGCACGTCCTCGGCCGTCGCGGCGCTAACGAAAGCGGCCCAGCTTCTGACGACCGGCGAGCACCTCGACCGTGACATTATCCTGCTGACGGACGCTCAGCGATTGAGTTGGACCCCCGAAGATGAACGGGCATGGAAGCGATTCGAGGAATCCGTCAATCAGAGCACGATCCCGCCGCACGTGTGGGCCATTGATGTTGCCGAGAAGCAGTCCGAGTCAGTCGCCAACTTCTCCGTCGACCGATTGGCTCTCTCTCGCGAGTTGACGGTTCCCGGCTTTCCGATGCGGATCGAGGCGCGGGTCCGACAGTGGGGCGGCACGTCGACACAGCGAGATGTGCACTTCGCGATCAACGGTCAACGCCGCAGCGAGAAGACCGTCACAGTGAGTCTGCCGCCCGATGGCGAGGCGAATGTCGTCTTCGAGCATCGCTTTGATTCCGTCGGATCGTACGTCGTGAGTGTCTCAGTGGACGCTGACGAACTGCCGGGAGATGACCGGTCGGACGCCGCGATTGTCGTCGAAGAGAGCATCCCCGTGCTGCTTGTCGACGGCGACCTGCACCGGGACCGGACGCAGAGTGAGACGTTCTTCCTGCATGCCGCGCTGAGCCCATCGACGAGCGATGCCCCGTGGGTCCAGTCGCGCGTCATTGATGCCAAAGCATTGACCGATGCATCGCTCGACGGACAACGGGTTGTCTTTCTGGGAAACGTGCCGAGAGTGACGGAGACGCAGGCGAACGCTCTCCGATCGTTCGTCGCAGACGGAGGCGGTCTGGTCGTCGCAGCTGGTGATCGCATCGACGTTGAATCCTACCATCAGTGGTTCGACGACCACGGAGGAGGCCTGTTACCCGCGCGATTGGACAGCATCAAACACGAACGTGAGTACGACCTGGGCGACGTCAACATCGACTCGGACAGCCTGAATGTCTCCTGGCTGTCGCGGTTTCGACGAGAGAACGGCGTCGACTTCACAGAGGCTCGCTTCGCCCACTGGTGGCGGATGGCGCCGATCGCGGAACTGGTTGCACACGAGGGGGCAGATACGAACTCATCGCATTCCAACGACGCAGAGATCGTGGCGCAATTGGACACACGGGACCCGTTCATGGTCACGCGATCGTTCGGCAAGGGGACGATCATTCAGATGGCTGCCCCGCTCGACAGTGACTGGAGCACACTCCCGGCGAAGAATGACTTCGTCCCGTTCCTGCATGAGATCGTGTTCCATCTGGCATCCCGCAAGTCGGGTCGCAACGTTGATCCCGGCGAACCATTGATGCTGGACCGCTCGTCCGGATCGTCGACCGCGATAGCTGCCGAGTTTACGACCCCGGACGGCCGGACGTTACCGGCGGATGAGTTCGGAATGGGCGACGAGTTGCGACTCGGTCTGAGTGACACAAGTCTGTCGGGCGTGTACCGTGCTCAGCCGACCGAGGAGGATGCGGGTCGCACCGATTTCTTTGTCGTGCAGTCGGATCGGGCGGAGTCGGACCTGACTCGCCTGTCGCCGCCTGAGCAGGATCGCATCGCCGGCGAGGACCGTGTGCGATTCGTCAATTCCTTGGACGAAATCGTTGCTGGCATGGCAGAGGACGAAGTGCCTTCGGAGTTGTGGCGACTGCTGTTACTAGGCGTGTTGTTGCTCCTCGTCGGTGAGGTGCTCCTGACGCGGCGGCTCGTTCGCGGCGGCCATGAGGTTATCGAAGAACGAACCGTCAGCGATGACCTCTCGACCTGACCGACAGAGTGATCGCACGTCCAATGTAGCTGGATTCGCCAGAATTCAGCCGTCACGTCTCGTTCCATCGACGAAGTCTGAACTCTGGCGAGTCCAGCTACAGAAAGCACAATTCGGGCGACTTGAACATGCGATCGCCCTGTCCTAACCGGCATCACACGTTGATGCAGCGGGTGCGGGCTGTCACAGGCCAGTGATCGACAACCTTGTCATCCGAGATCACGACCGCCTGATCGTGCAACGCGACGGTTGGGCAGACGTGTGACGGGATGGCGATGGCCGTGTCTCCGGGTGACCAGCGGTCTGCATCAGGCGTTTCGATCACGAGGTGTTCCTCGTTGTGGATCACCTGCTCGCCATTCGGAATCGCAGGAAAGAATGCCCGCTTCCCCATCGGCGGGTCGCTGGCGATCGCTTTGGTGCCGACGTCGAACGTCACGCGATTCGGCGTCGGACGGCTGATCACACGCGTGAAGACAACCGCAGCGGGGATGAACCGGTCCATGTCGGGAAACGCGTTGCCGTATCCGGAGTCGTGGAAGACGCATGTGCCGGGGCTGAGTTCGATGGCCGGATCATAGATCGCTGCGTAGACCGGAAACGTTGGCGTACCTCCGCAGACGATTCGCGGGACCGGGTGCCCCGCCTCGACCAACTCGTCACGAAAGGCCGCAACCTTTTGCCACTCCGCATTGACAGCCGCTGTGCGCTCGCCGAAGTCCTGCTGACGTTGATGACCGTCGTAGAGATGCAGTCCCTCAGCACGCAGACCGGCGGTGCGGTCGATGAGTGCATACAACTCACGAGCCTCTCGTCCGACCGGAACACCGGTGCGTTGTCGTCCCGGATCGATGTCCAGCAGGACGCCGATCGTATGTCCCGCTGCCGAAATCACCTCGCCCAGACTTTTGATCGCGGAGGCATCATCCCCCGTCACGGAGAAGGACACGTCCGGATATCGGGCAGCGAACGCGACCGCACGTTCGATGTTCGGCCCCACGAGGTTGTATCCGAGGAAGATGTCTTTGGCTCCTGCGTCAGCCAGCATGTCGGCTTCCGCGAACGTCGCACACTTGTGTTTCGTGATCCCTTGCTCAAGCTGCATGCGGGCGACCGCCGGCATCTTGTGTGTTTTGCAATGCGGACGAAGCCGTTCGGTGCTGCCTGCGATGTCGAGCATGACCTGAATGTTGTGCTCGACCAATTCTCGAAACACGACCAGCGCCGGACTGAGAATGGCCTCCGGCTGGTCGATCGCATATTGATCCTGCGTCACTGTTGTCGTCATGAAATGCGATCCTTTTCTTCGAGACGTGTGTCCTGACCACCACGCCCCACGAATGGGCTTGTCCTACCTGTAGAAACGACTAGACTTCTTCAAGTCGCCCCTTACCCGGTGGTGTAATGGTAGCACAACAGGTTTTGGTCCTGTCAGTCGGGGTTCGAGTCCCTGCCGGGTAACTTCCGCATCGGGTCTTTCCATGACCGATGTAACCGTGATCCAATGACAAAGGCCACCCTTTGAGGGGTGGCCTTTGCTGTCCGCCAGTCGTGTGACTCATTGAGCCGCACTAGAGACTGGAGCGCATCTATTCGGCTTTGTGAGGTGCCGGCAGTTCTCCGGCGTCGAGCATCTCACCATAGGTCTTGTCGCCACCTTCGGGCTTCATTTCGGCGATCGTGTCAAACGCTTCGTCGATGAGGTCGGCATCCTTCTGATTCTTTTTGCCAAGAGCTTTGGCCAAAGCCTGACCGTACTCACTCACTTGCTTTTTGTTCTTACCGGAATCGCCGTGGCAGACGCCGCACTTCATTTCCTTTGCAGCGTCGGCGACTTTTTCATACTTACCACTAAACGCCTTAAGGTAATCAGGCCGGGCATCGGCTTTCTGCGGGGCGTTGAACATCATCAGGCCAGCAACCACCACAAAGGCCATCACGCTCGCGAACTTCTTCATTGGACATTTCTCCAGGTATTTCCAGTTGTCGAATCGACGGTGTTATCTCCCGGGCTGATGGACAGCTGCCTTGCAACTCAGCGACTGAACGTCTCCCGTCCGATCTTGTTGCTGGCCACAAGGTTGGGGGAGGCCACACGTGGCCCGCTGCACTCAACCAGGATCGATAAGCCACGATGCACAGTCCCTACGCGGCACCGTCACTTGCTTCAGTGACGATTAAACCCCGATGAGGTCTCACTGTCAACTGAGGTTATTGCCCAGAATGGGTAAGATTTCTGTCTTGTTTCTTCCTGGAGGGACAGCGCAAGCTGAGCCGGCATTTGACGTTGTACGATTCCAACGCTGATTGGCTCACTTCCCGACGGCATCGTGATAGGTTTGAATCAGGAGCAGTTTCATTTCAGACCATTGGGTGAGCAATGCGGTGATCCCGAGAGGACAATCCTCTTGCCTGGCGAATGCCTCACACATGTCCACGAATGCAAATGCGTCCCAGTCCGACGGTGACCCGAGATTCTTTTGCCATAAGGTACTATCGGGATCATCGTTGTCAGTCAGTGCAGCCTGTGTTTTCCAGGCCAGTTCGCCGAATATCGGGTGTTGTCCGACACGACGGAACCAGTACTTGGAGTTGCCATAGTCGGGCTCGCGGCGGTGCATGATCGCGTGCCAGTAGTCGCCTGATGCATGACGGCCTTCGCCCTCAACACTTTGCGACAATTGATGACTTTCGTCGAGAAAATCGTGAATCTGCAGCAGGCCAGCACGCAATGCGATCTCATCAGTAGGAGATGCTGGTGTCTCAATAAGTCCTGGCGATTTCAGGTGATCGCGAAGCCAGTCCAATTCTCGTGCCGGACGTGAGGGGACAAGGGATGGCGGAGTCAGCACTGGTCCGCCAATCCAGCGGGTCTTGTGCTGCAGATTGATCGTTGGGTCTATGTCGAGATGACGAATGAGCCAGTCCCAAACCGGATGCGATACGTCTCGAAAAGGTTGCGATTTGCCGCTTGCTAAAAGATTTGCAGGAATCCTGACGAAGGCATGTGACTCAGGACAAGCAATGCGAACGGCAATGCGTGGTGGGAACCGCTGCCAGATGTCGATTAGCTCGAAGGAGAGTTCGTCCACCGTAATCACGTACGGTACCGTGTCAAACTTGTCTTGGCCGAAGTCCGGACGACCGATTTCTTCCGGCCCCAGTGACGTCAGAAAAACGTCTCCGTCGTGTTGGGCGACTGTCGCGTTCAATTCGGCAACGGTCGAACACGTCTCCCAGCCAAATCCGGAGGAGGTTTGTCGTCCAACAAAGATCGGCAAACCGTCCATCTCATCTCGCAAAGTGTTTTTCAGAATTGACTTACAGCCATAAACCCGATGCTCTCTTGCGTTCATGGACATTGGTCAATGGCCTGGATTCTACAGCTGGCTCACCGGAATCGCCACGATCCTAGGACCGTTATGAGCCGTCAAAGCGATGAATGAGCCAAACTCAGTGTGTCGAAATGTGAACAATTTGCTTTCGCCCCGAAATTTCGCGCGTTATCATGCCGACTTCGACTGTGAGTGGATGTTTCACGACTGCGCGACATCAGGTTGGGACTTTTTGTTGCAGGGTCGCTGAGACAAGCTGCATGAGGCAGCGATTGTGGGTATGCAGTCAGGCGGCGTGAGTCACGGATGCCATACGCGGCCCCAGATTGGGATGCAGTTGTTGAGCGAAACGGACGGCGTCTGACGCTCAAGCTGCCTTGTGACTTATGGACTTGACCCCTCATGGGTACCACGTGGGACCAACCACGTGGTTTTATCTCTCCTTGCTGCTGGTTCTCGCCGTTTTCTTCAGATTCCACCGTGTGTGGTCTCTGCGGAACGTCGACTTGGCACTGTTGCTGTCGACTTCGCCCGGATTGCTCCTCGTTCAGTCCGAGAACCAGCGTATGCTCGGCTATGGCTGGCTATTCGTTGTGAGCGGGATTCTGTTGGTTCGACTCCTTTTCGACAGTTTTTTCGTCCGGCGGCCACATACCGTGCAGAACCTCAACCCCGCAGGCATGGGATTCCTCTGTGCGGCAGCGTTCGTACTGCTAACGATGCATGCGGTCTCCGTCCCCCTGCCTGAGTCAACGGAATACACGCTTCAACGTGCAGATGACCTGATCACGCGGACAGACCGGACGGAGGCGGAAGAATCAACCGAACCAGCAGAGCAAGTCGAAGCGGGACCGACACCAGCGCTACTCGGTGCACCCATCAAGGTGATGTTTGATCATCTGGCCCCTAAGGTGATGTCAATGGCTGCTCATCTGGCGGTCATCATCGGATTGCTGTTTGCCGGGCGAAATCTGTTTGGAGACCTGCAACTCGGGCTGGCAATGGCAACGTTGTACTCGTTGCTGCCTTGCACCGCCTACGACGTTGGAGAGTTTAACCATGTCCTGCCGGCAGCGCTCATTGTCTGGGCGATCGTCGCCTATCGGAAACCGTATGTTTCGGGCTCGCTGATGGGGATGGCCTGTGGCACGCTGTTTTTTCCACTCTTTCTCGTCCCTCTGTGGACTGTGTTTTATGGTCGAAAGCAGGGGGCAAGGTTCCTGCTGGCGCTCGGGGTCGTCTTCGCTGGCCTGTTGACGAGTTCGATGCTGACCGCAGCGGACCCGGATTCATTCTGGCGTCAGACGGTCGGCACCATCCGATTGCAGGTGCTTGCCTTTGAAGGGGGCCAGCAGGTCGAGGGTTTCTGGGGAGCCGGGGAGTACGGGTCTCCCTACCGCATTCCGGTCATCGTCGCTTACTTCCTGATGCTGATTGTGCTCACGATTTGGCCACGGACGAAGAACGTCGAACACCTGATCGCCCGGTCAGCGGCTTTGATCGTCGGCACGCAGTTCTGGTATCCGCAACAAGGGGGTGTCTACCTCCTGTGGTATCTCCCCATCTTTCTGATGGTTGTTTTTCGTCCGCGATTGACACGGCTCGAATTGGCCGACCCTTCGGATGGAAGCACAACGGTCACGTCAACACGGCTCAGCGATACGCCCGCTCCCAGACGGACGTCTGCAGGGGGACAATTGCAGCGAGTGCAGCTGTTTCGTTGAGGACTACATTTCGTTGTTGACCACCCGGAAACCGAGTTCGGCGAAGCGGTCGAGGTCAAATGTCGCGGTGATCTTCAACGCTGAAATGCTGGCGTATGGAAGAATGACCTTTCGCGCATCGCTGCTGTCGGGCTTGTCGCGCTCGAGGACCACCATGCCATCGTTGATCATGAAGTTCACGAACGGAATCGACTCGTGATAGTTGGTGACGACAATCCCGTGTGCAGGAAAGGTCGCGGGCCAACTCTCAAACAACTGCTGCCAGTAATCAGCGGGTTGCATCCTGTCATCTCCAAAACGGGTGAACCGGTGGGATGGTCCCATCGCACAACGACGGGGTCGTGAGAATCACGAGCAAACCCCACAAAAAAATCCGAGACACGAAGAATCGTGACTCGGAAAAGTGACCCCAAGGGGATTCGAACCCCTGTTCTTGGACTGAAAATCCAATGTCCTGGGCCTGGCTAGACGATGGGGCCGGAGTGCATAGAGTATCGACAGTGGAGATTCCGTCAAGACAAAGCAGCGTGATGCCGCTTAAACGGCGACGACCACAGACGCGGGATTCTGATTTATGATTCCGCTGAGGGAACTTCTGTCTGGGTATCGAGCGTGCCGCTTTTGGCATCCTCTTGTCCGTGGATGGCCTCGTAGACTTCGTTGCGATGGATCGGCACCTCACGCGGAGCTTCGATTCCTAATCGAACCTTGTCGCCACGAATCTCGACCACCGTGATCTTGATCTGATCATCGATGACAATCGACTCATTCTTTTTGCGTGACAGGACCAACATCGTCTTAACTCCCAAGAAGCTCGCCCGTGGGTTCCGGGACACAAGTCATTTCGGTCGAAAACGGAACAGGGCAAGCGTGAAAGATACAATCAACCAAACCTGTCAAGGTCCAGAGGCGATCTTCTCACCGAAAATCCTAGTCTTGGCACCGCGCATGGTCAATAGATGACCGTGTGACAATGACTTACGTCACATTGTGCTGAAGTGATGTCAGGAATGCCGATCTGCCACCATTTACCGTAAAGCATTGAATAATAAAATCTTAAAGCCCCCAAGTGTGACATGCTCATTGGATCAGGCATTCGGGTAAAAAAACTGGGAAAATCTCCTTCGACACCTGACAGGTGCGAGATTTGAGCCGAACCCCCGCGGGGAGAGGTCATTGCTCAATTCCGTGAGGCGATCCGGCGCTCCGTTTCACGAAGCATTTCCTGCACTTGACGGCGGTCATGACACTGAGGATCAGCCGCGCATCGACGGAATGCGTCATACGCCAATCCGGAGTGATCGGACTTGAGGGCCAGCCATCCGAGGTCGAACGTGAGGTTGAGATCGGAGGGATGCAGGGCGGCGAGTCGCTGTTGCACGCGGAACGCAGATCGCCAGTTCTCACTCTGGCAGTGCATGTTTTTCAGGTTGTTCAGCATGCGTGTCACAATGAGACGGGGGGTTGCCGGACGCAACGTTGCAGCAATCTGTGCGGCAGAATGCCCCGTATGGGCCTGGAGCCATTGAATACAATCGGACTGAGAGAACGTGCGTCCTCCCGCGTAAGCGTCCACAAACACTCGACCCGAACGACACGGAAAACAGCTCAAAAAGTGCATCGGAGCAGAGATGCCGTGCAGGTCGATGCCGGCATGTCGGCCGATCTCCATGTAGAGCAATGAAAGGCTGATCGGGATTCCCCGTCGTGTGGCGATGACATGAGGCAGATAGCTGAATTCCGGCTCCTGGAAGCCCGCCTCATCTCCAAACAAACCGTGATCATCCGCCAGATGTGACACCAGGCAGTTGAGGGCCGCTTCGTCCAGTTGACAAGAAGCCGTTCGCTTGCCGACCTCCGCTGCACGTTGCTTAATCCACTCGCGGGTTGGTCGGAAATCCAGCTTGGGATCGGCATCCCGCGCGAGTTCCAGCGCAGCATCGACGAGGTCGATGTCCCGTCGACGTGCGAGCAACTTCTGGAATTCGTGGTCGTCAGCAAACAGAGACATAGGGGTTCAAAGACAATTCGAAAGGGCCCGCCCAACTGGGAAGTCCGAGTCTACAATTCGGAAACCGACCACAACAATCGCGACTCCGCCAAACTGTCAAACTGCGGCATCCGCGAAGACCTGCCTTGTCGATTTCTGCCGATCGAGACTACGATCCGAGATTCTGCATGCCCCGTCCCCTTACGCGACGAACATTTTTCAAAGCATGGAACTGGCAACTCACATTGACGGACCGGTCGCCGTCATTGGCGATGTGCATGGACAGATTGATCAACTTGAAGATGTTCTGGAGCAGCTGAACTTCCTGCCCGATCTGAAGGAACGCTGGATCGTGTTCATCGGCGATATTGTCGATCGCGGACCGGATCCGAAGGGGGCCATTGAGATCCTGCTCGACCTGATGGAGGATCACCCCCGCACAACGTGTGTGGCCGGCAATCACGAATTCGCGATGGCCGCTGCGCTCGAACTGATTCCCACCCCGTCCTTCACGGACTGGCCGGAAGAGTGGGTCGAACTCTACGGGGCGGAGACAACCTTCGACTCCTACGGGGCCGAGTACGGCGACCTGAATGATCTGCACGACAAAATGCCGGAAGCTCATCGGTCGTTGCTGCAAGAGTTACCGTGGTGCGTTGAGCATCCGGCGTACCTGTTTGTCCACGCGGGCATCGATGCGAATCAGCCGTTCGAGCTTCAGACGCAGATTCTGCATGAACGGGACTTCAGTCTCGCCCGTCCGCCGTGGCTTTGCTCGAAGGCGTACTTCAACGGCGGCGTCCCCAGCGACTGTCCCGTGACCGTCGTCTCCGGTCACGTCCCGGTGTCAGCGGTGCATTTCGGTGATCGTCGCATGCTGATCGACACGACAGGCGGCGTGCAGGGGGAGCTGAGCTGCGTCCTGCTACCGGAAAACATTGTGATTACCTCCGGCGATGAACCGCCTCCCCAACCGACGCGTCCGGCGCCTCCCAAACGCCGGGGGATGTTCGGCTTCTTCAAGTGATCGATGGATCATCCAGTTCGCAGAAGATGACTGTCGAACCGCGACGATCAGATCAGCATGATCACGCTGTCACGGAGTCCGCTCCGTGCGGTATCCTGTGACCGACCTGATCAGATACTGACGGTGAATCCATGAAGTACGTACTCGTTATCCCCGACGGCTGTGCAGACGAGCCGCAGGCATCGTTGGGAAACCAAACTCCTCTCCAGGCGGCGAATGTCCCCCACATGGATGCGGTCGCATTAGCGGGTGAGGTGGGACAGACCGACAACGTACCCGAGTCCATGCCGTCGGGCAGTGACGTCGGCACGATGAGTCTGTTCGGTTACGACCCGTTGGAGTTTCACACGGGGCGAGCACCGCTGGAGGCAGCCGCTCAAGGCATTGAACTCGGTGCGAACGACTGGGCCATTCGCTGCAATCTCGTGACCGTCGAGGATGGTCGCATGCGGAGTTTCACTGCCGGCCAGATTCCCAACGAACTGGGGGCGCATCTCATCGGGCTGATGCAACAGGCTTGTTGTGGTGATGAACACTGGAAGTTTCATCCGGGAGTGAGTTATCGCAACCTGCTGCTCTATCGTGCCCGGGATGGCAAGGCTCCATTCGCTGACGACACACACTCGACTCCGCCTCACGACATCACCGATCAGTTGATCGCAGAGCATCTCCCGATGGGGTCCGGAGCTTGCGACCTCCGCGCCCTGATGGACAAGAGCGTCGAACTGTTCGCCAATGATGAGCAGAATCAGTCTCGACGCAGTCGCGACGAGTTGCCGGCGACGCAAATCTGGTTATGGGGTGAAGGGCGGCGTCCGGCACTCACACCCTTTGTCGAACGGTTCGGCGTCGAGAGTGCGGTCATTACGGCAGTCGACTTATTGCGTGGCATCGGTCGACTGCTCGGCTGGGATGTCGTCGAAGTCGAAGGAGCCACCGGATATATCGACACCGACTACGCTGCGAAGGGACGAGCGGCCATCGAGACTCTCAAGTCGAAGGACTTCGTTGTGGTCCACGTCGAAGCGACCGATGAGGCATCGCACGAAGGCAACGCGGAGGAGAAGGTGACGGCCCTGGAACGCATCGATGCCGACATCGTCGGTCCCGTCCATGAGTATCTGAAACAACAGGGAGATTACCGCCTGCTTGTCTGTCCGGATCATCCGACGTTCCTTCGGACGAAGACGCACAGCCATGGGTACGTCCCCTTCGCGATGTGCGGCTCGGACATCAAGGCGGACGACGCGGCGACCTACGACGAGATCGTCGCCAGTCAAGCCGGGCTGACACTGGACGAGGGGCATCGCCTCATGAATCGCTTCTTCTCGCGTGGATGACTCACTACGGTCGACCTGCTATTCTAAACTCCCATTCATTGCTTGCGGCATAGCGCGACCAGAAATCGTTGATCACGAACAGGTCTCGCGAATCCCCAAGCGGCGCTCATCGACAATCGACATTCACCACGGAGAACCCGAGACGATGCAACTGCGGCTGGAGGTGTTTCCTCACGTCATCGAGCTGAACTACCAGGCCCGCAGGCGATTGGGGTGCTGCGTCTACCTCGTCTTTCACGGCGACGAGTGGATGCTGATCGACATCGGCTACCAGGATACGCTCGCCGAGATCATCGACCTCATTCGCGACATGGACTTCCCCCTGGCGGGGTGCAAGTACCTCGTCGCCACGCATGCGGACGTCGATCATGTGCAGGGGATGCAGCAGGCCAAGGAGATGCTCCCGCAAGCCAAGCTGGTCGGGCATCCACAAGCGGCCGACTTGATGGCGGAGGGGGAACGAATCCAGACCTACGCACGAATCTCAGCCCAGGGGATCGACATCGACATGCCGGCGGTCAAGTTCGACGAGACGATCGACGAAGGGGATACACTCACTGTCGGCGACCTCACACTTGCTGTCTGGCACACACCTGGGCACGCGCCGGCTCAACTGGCGTTCCGGCTCGACAATCTGTTGTTCTCCGGCGACAACATCTATCGGGACGGATGCGTCGGCAACATCGACGCCCATCATGGTTCCGACATCACCGCATTCATCGATTCGCTCACCCGTATTCAGCAGAGTGATGTCGAATGGCTGCTCCCGTCACACGGTCCGATCTTTCGCAAGGACGACAAGCACCTGCAGGAAACGATCGACCGCCTCGAACGTTACTCGCACCGAGCCGACTTCGGCACCTGTGCGGTCGACTGGCCGTTGCTCGACCAATGGGACGAGGAACTCGCAGACGGCTTCAATCCTGAAACGGCCAAGTGAGCGTCACAAGCCGTACTGAGCGCCCGCGTCTTTGGTCGTCTTGTTGAGTCGATTGTGGGCGTAGAGTCCGTCAAGGATCAACTCAGCGATCGCGGCATGTGCCCCGTCACCCGTCTCTCCGGCTGCCAGACTCGGGGTGAGTTCCGCAGCCGCCGATGTCAGCTGTTTGCTGAAGCCTCGAATCTCAACGAGAGAGTTCAGAAAATCATTTGTCGAGGCCGTATCGTCGACGGACAGTCGGCCGCCGTTCTCGAAAAACTCGACCACTCCGCGAAACTGCTTCGGTGAAAAGTGCTGGTCGAACACATTCTTGACGGCTTCCTCGACAAGTCGATGGAGCAATCGGTCCTCCTCGCCGGTCTCTTCTGTCATCGCAAGTTCGACTTTGCCTCGGGCGGATGCGGCAATGTGCGAAAGGTCGCTGATGCGGGCGACCGCCACCGGTTCGCCCGAGGTGACCGCCCGTCGCTCGGCATTCGAGATCATGTTCTCGTAGTTGGCGATCGACATCCGCACACTGACTCCGCTCGCCTGATTGACATGCGGACTGGTGCGAGCCAGTCGCGAGATCTCTTCGACGATCTGCTTCATGAACGCCGGCACATGGACCGGGACCGGACTGTCGCGATCGGCCCAAGCGTTCTCGTCGGTGATCCGCATGCCTAACTCGCGGGTGAGCGGATAGTGCGTGCGAACGACTGAGCCGATGCGGTCCTTGAGGGGCGTGACGATGCGACCCCGGTTCGTGTAGTCCTCCGGGTTGGCGGAGAAAACGAGACACAGATCAAGCGGCAGCCGCACGGTGAAGCCGCGAATCTGGATGTCGCGTTCCTCAAGCACGTTGAACAGACCGACCTGAATCTTCGGCGAGAGGTCCGGCAACTCATTCATGCAGAAGATTCCGCGATGCGAGCGGGGGATGAGCCCGAAGTGCATCACGTCCTCGTTCGCGAGGTGTCGTCCCTCAGCATGCTTGATCAGATCGACCTCGCCGATCAGGTCCGCGATCGTGACGTCTGGCGTCGCGAGCTTCTCGTGGTACCGCTGCTCACGTCCAATCCACTCGATCGGCGTGTCATCTCCCTTCTCCTCGACGAGGTCCCGCGCATACTTCGACAATGGCGCGAGCGGGTCGTCGTGGATCTCACTCCCGGCGACGACCGGGATCGCCTCATCGAGCAATCGCGTCAGCATCCGCAGCATGCGGGTCTTCCCCTGTCCCCGCAGGCCGAGGAACAACAGATCGTGCATCGACAGAATGCCATTGATCACCTGCGGCTCGACCGTCTGCTCATAGCCGAGGATGCCGGGGAACAATTCGTCCCCCTCCCGCAACAGCCTCAACAGATTCCGCCGCATCTCCTGCTTGACGGAGAGCGGCTGATATCCAGATTCACGAAGTTGTCCCAGAGTCGCGGGTCGGTCGGTCATGAATTCCCGTGAAGTTGAAAGAGTGAAGAGTGTGTTGGAGATTGTAGGCAACTGACTGCCTGTCGACGATCGTTTCTTTCTAACGATACTTTGCGGCGTCTGACCTCTCATCGTAGGATGTCATGGTGACGTACTTTTTTTGAAATGCGCTCCCAATGACTGAACCTTCAGATTTGCCGACCGATTCGACAGAGGCTGAGAATCATGAGGCAACAGTCCGCACGCTTGGAGACTTTCGTCTCCTCCGTAAGCTTGGGCAGGGGGGGATGGCGGAGGTTTGGCTGGCGGAGCAGGTGTCGCTGAGCCGTCGGGTGGCGCTGAAGTTGCTCAAGCAGGAGTTGATGCGGGAGGAGAAGTACGTCTCTCGATTCCAGCGGGAGGCCAGTGCCGCAGGCGGACTGAACCATCCGAACATAGCCCAGGTGCATACGGTCGGCGAGGCGGAAGGGCAACACTACATCGCCCAGGAATACGTCAAGGGGATGACGCTCAAGCAGTTCCTGCGCAAGAAGGGGCCGCCCGAGCTTCCCTTCGCTTTGCACATCATTCGACAGGTGGCATCCGCGTTGAAGGCGGCCGCCGATGCGGGCATCGTCCACCGGGACATTAAGCCCGAAAACATCATGCTCACCGGCAAAGGAGAGGTGAAGGTCGCCGACTTTGGGCTGGCTCAACTCTACGGACCGGGTGAAGGGGTCGACATCACTCAGGAAGGGATGACGATGGGCACCCCCTTGTACATGAGTCCGGAACAGATTCATGGACAGAAGCTCGACCCGCGCAGCGACCTCTATTCGCTGGGAGTCACGTGCTATCACATGCTGACCGGGCGCCCACCATTTGAGGGAGCGAATGCCATGGCGATCGCTGTGAAACATATTCACGAAGAGCCGACGCCGCTGGGCAACCTTCGACCCGATCTTCCCAAACCGGTGATCCAGATCGTGGATCGCATGCTACGGAAGGAACCAAACGATCGTTATCAGTCCGCTGGAAACCTGCTGGCCGATGTCCGGCGGGTGCAGAAGGCGGTCCGCGGCGCGACGAGTGTCGAAGAAATCGAACTGGCGAATGCACCAGTGGCTCAGCCCGTACAGAGCGGGAGGGGACAACTCTCGCGAAGAACTGCCATCGGATTGACGGCAACGTTGTTCGTCCTCGCGGGAGCCGTCAGTGCCGGCGTCGGTTGGGTCACCCGACCGGTTGACCCATTGACGGTCCCGCCGCGACCCTCTGACGAGACGATCGTGCGGAAGGGGTCAGCCCAAGAACAGTTCATCCATGCGATGGTGCTGGCCAATAACGAAGACGCTTTTCTCGAAGTCCTCACGTGGCAGGAAAAGTCCGATCGCGAATGGGTTCGCAAGGCTGAAGAACAATTGGCCCTGATGTATCTCCAGGACCCCGATCGCTGGTCCGATGCTGAGGCCATGTTGACCACGATCGAATCGTACGCCAGCGAAAACGAGCGTTATAAAGCGGAGGCACTGGCCGGCCGCGCCGCACTCCTGGCGTACCAGGGCGCCCATCAGCAGTCGCGAAACATTCAGGATTCCCAACTTGCCAGTCTTCAGGAAAAGCTTCCTCCTCAGTCTCCTTTCCGAAGACTTCTCAACGAAGCCCGTCACCTGACGGACCAGAACCGCAACAACTCACGTGGTCCGTCAAAGCCACCAGCGGGACCTGCCCCCTGAGTCGATCGAACCGAGACGTAACATCACGAAACGTCCATTCAGCATGGCTTGCGTCTTCTGCGGCGATTCACAAGAATGCGCGGATTCGATGTGTGATCGGCCCAAGTGGCGGAATTGGCAGAC
>JAGQPX010000219.1 GCA_020426505.1 Planctomycetaceae bacterium
TCGGCAAGGACTACACGCAGGCTCCTACGTGTGCAACGTGTCACATGTCAGGGCACAGCCGTAACGATGGCAAGGTCACACACGATCCGGGCGAACGCATCTCCTGGTCGAACCGTCCGCCGGTGAGTGTCGTCACGGACACTGATGCTGAAGGCAACATCGTCAAAGAAACCGATCCCAAGAAGCGACGAGATTTGATCACCTTCTCAGCTGATGACAAGCGGTCGAACATGAAGCAGGTCTGTGCCCACTGTCACACGCCAGACTACATCAACGCCTTCTACAGCCAATATGACGACTTCGTGGTCTTGTACAACGAGAAGTTCGCCAAGCCGGGTCAGAAGATCATGGCCGAACTCAGCAAACAGGAGCTCATCACGAAGACACAATTCGATGAGGAGATCGAGTGGACGTGGTTCTACCTCTGGCACCACGAAGGCCGGCGTGCCCGACACGGGGCATCAATGATGGCTCCCGACTACGCTCACTGGCACGGGATGTATGAGGTCGCCGAGCGATTCTACATGGAGTTGATTCCGCAGGCTCAGGAAATCGCTGCCCACGCCGCTGAGCATGGCCAAGCCGAGCAAGCTGCTGCGGTGACCACCGTCATCGACGAAATCCTCGCTCGTCCCGAACACGACTGGCGCCCGAAGAAGGAGCCGGTCGGTCTCAGGGCTGACATTGAAGTTGGTGAGACTCCCGAGGCAGCTCCGTCGGAGGAAGCTGATGACGATGCGACTCCGCCGCCAGATGATGACAGTCCACCAGACAGCGACGACACCGAAACCGAGGAGGAATCCGAATGACTGTTGATCGTCGCACGTTTCTGTCACAAATCGGCGTCGCGGCGAGTGCTGCGGCGCTCTCCTCCTGCACCGGCGATCCCCGGATCGAGGAGGTTGCCGGAAACCCCGAAGACGGGTCACTCAATTGGGGCAAGGCTCCGTGTCGCTATTGCGGAACTGGCTGCGGCGTGGAAGTCGGAGTGAAGGATGGCAAGGTCATGGCGGTCCGTGGCGACCAACAGGCAGAGGTCAACAAGGGATTACTCTGCGTCAAAGGGTATCACTTGCCAGCCATGCTCTACGGCAAGGATCGGCTGAAATTCCCGATGAAGCGCAAAGCCGACGGTAAAGGTTTTGAACGCATCACTTGGGAAGAAGCCCTCGATCTGGTCGCGACGAACTTCCAGAAGACGCTCGACGAACACGGTCCGGAAGCGGTCGCCATGTACGGCTCCGGACAATGGACGGTTTTCGACGGCTACGCAGCCCTCAAATGGGTCAAAGCCGGCATGCGGAGCAACAATCTCGACCCAAATGCCCGCTTGTGCATGGCCAGTGCCGTGATGGGATTCGTCACGCAGTTCCAAAGTGATGAACCAATGGGCTGCTATGACGACTTCGAGTCGGGGAATGACTTCATTCTTTGGGGCAACAACATGGCGGAGATGCACCCCGTGCTCTTCAGCCGCATCTTGGAGAACAGACGCATCAACGGAGGTGTGCGGATTATCGACATCGCCACCCGCTGGACGCAGACCAGCGACTACGCCGACATGTACGTCGAGATCAATCCGGGCTCCGACCTCGCACTCGCCAACGGCATCCTGCATCTGCTCCTCAAGAATGGAAAGGTCGACAAGGCGTTCGTTGAAGAGAACGTCGTGTTCAAACGCGGGATCGAAGACCTCGACGAGATCGGCTACGGCTGCTACGACGAACAGGCCGAACGCTACACGTTCAAAGACACCGGCAAAGACAGTTCGCTGGAGGAGTTGGAGCAATTCCTCGCTGACTACACGCCAGAGCGAGTCAGCGAACTGACCGGAGTGAGCCCAACAGTCATCCACCAGCTCGCAGAGATGTACGGCGACCAGGGACGAAATACTGTCAGCCTGTGGTGCATGGGTGTCAACCAGCATACTCGTGGCACCTGGATGAACAATCTCATCAACGATCTGCATCTGATCACCGGGAAGATCTCCCGTCCCGGCAACAACCCCTTCAGCCTGACCGGCCAACCTTCCGCCTGCGGCACCGCCCGGGAAGTCGGTACACTCTCGAATCGGCTGCCGGCTGACATGGTCGTGACAAAGCCCGAGCATCGAGCCAAGGCCGAGGAAATCTGGGGGCTCGAACCGGGAACCATTAACGAGAAACCGGGGTATCACACGGTCGACATGTTCCGTGCTTTGGTTCGCGGCGACGTCAAAACCATGTGGATTCAAACGACCAATCCCTGGGTCACATTGCCCAACCTCGAACGCTTCGATCGCAAACCGGGGGACGGACGGTTTATTGTGGTCAGCGACATCTATCCCACGCCGACAACCGCTGTCGCAGACCTCGTTCTGCCAGCCGCTGCCTGGGTCGAACGGGAAGGCGTGTTCGGCAACACTGAACGTCGCTCACAACAGTGGAACCAGCTTGTCGAACCGCCCGGGGAGGCGAAAGAAGACGCATGGCAGATCATGCAGGTCGCCAAACGCATGGGGATGGAGCACCTTTTCCCCTGGCCCGACGACGACTGGCACGAGGCGATGTTCGAGGAGTATCGCCAGTTCACCTTGGGAACGGGCAAAGACCTCGCGAGTTATCAGCAACTCAAGGAGGCACGCGGCCTGCGCTGGCCGGTCGTCGATGGCAAGGAGACCAAGTACCGCTACGCAGCCGGGTTCGACCCGTACGTTGAGAAAGAGCAGGGGGTTCACTTCTACAAGGCCAAGGGGTATGGCGAGAAGGCCGCCTTCTGGCTGAGGCCCTACCATCCGCCCGCTGAGTCGCCGGACGATGAGTACCCGTTCTGGCTGACGACCGGACGCGTTCTCGAACACTGGCACACCGGCTCCATGACCCGACGCGTCAAGCAACTGCATCAGGCGGTCCCCAAGGCGTACATCGAGTTGAGCCGCAGCGACGCTACAAAACTGAGTGTCTCATCCGGCGACGCCGTTCGCGTTTCCAGCCGACGTGGCAGTCTCGAACTCGTTGCCGAAGTCGATGGTCGCGGCAAGCCGCCCTCCGGGTCGGTGTTTGTTCCCTTCTTCGATGAAGGAAGGCTGGTGAACGTGCTCACTCTCGATGCGATGGACTGCATCAGTAAGGAGCCGGACTTCAAAAAGTGTGCGGTGAAAGTTGAAAAGGTATGAGGCAACACCTCACATTACTCGCGACCACACTCATGTTTGTGGCACTGGTCGGCTGCGACACGGCGGATTCGTCAGCGACGAATGTCCACCCGCAGTCCGCAGCAGTCCGTGCTTCCCGGCGGGCGTTCGCCGGTGCACCACCCGTTATCCCGCACCCGCCGCTCACTGGCACTTGCAACTCATGCCATACACCCGACGGTGGACGAGTGATTCCAACCATCGGCATTGCTCCCGCCAATCCTCATACCCAAACGCGGGGCATGTCGGCTGTCTCGCGGTGCAAACAGTGCCACGTGTTCAATCAGACCGATGACATGTTCGTCGATACGGAGTTCGTCGCGCTCTCTGCCTCGCGTCCCAAAGCCGATCGAGCCCACATTTCCGCTCCGCCTGTCAACCCGCACGAACTCTTCATGCGAGAAGACTGCAACGCCTGCCATTCCGGACCCGCCGCCCGCCCAGAGATCAGTTGTCAGCACTCTGAACGCATTCGTTGCCAGCAGTGTCACGTGCAGCACGTCAACCACAGATCAACCGCGTTCGTGCAAACAGAGCCATCGACATCGGGAAACGCCCATTGATCATGCCAGCGAATCTTGCAGCAAGCAGATCAGTGTAGAGGCCTCAGTTTCAGACAGCAGTCAAAACGCAGGAATCACAAAATCCAATCAAAGCGTCACCAAAGTTACCGTGACGCGATGGGTGTAGAACAATCGTCCTTGTCAAATCTGTCAAGCACTGTCACGACCAACATTGTCAAGGTGGAGGTAAATACACTCGAACGACGGATTCAAATACCAGTTAACACGACCTCAAACTGGGGCTGGGATAGCTGTAAGTGGCCTTGAATCCGGTGAAAGTGGTGTCGGCAACGCTTTGAACAGAAGATCGAGAGCTTGGAGTATTCATAACACCAAAGAGAAAGACCACTTGCGCTTTCTCGCACGTGGTCTTGTCAATGGAGGATAGGGGACTCGAACCCCGAGTCAGTGTTTCGCAAGGCGTGCTGCCATTGTGACTTGCGGAATTCGACGTCTCCCCAGTCAGTAAACTGTCAGTGTTTGATTGACTCTGGTTGGCATTGGTTGGCGAAGGTTGAACCCGACGTCCGACGTCTTGTTGATGCTTGGCCACTACTTCCCAAGCATATTCGTGGGGCGATTTGGCTGCTGATTGAAGGAGCGTTGTCCCCTCCCGATACGCAAGAGAGAACCGTCTGAACTCTTCCACCGATGAAGACGAGGACACGTTTTGACTTGCCCCTGACAACCTTCCTCAGCAAGATTCAAACAGACCGAATGATCATGCTTTAGTTATGGCGGTCTGGCCCACGAAGTTGGTTCTCGAACGAGATTCGAGGAGCTGTGGACATTTTTCGAGGAGACGCTTGATGAGTCAGGAAGCCGGACTGCGGGGCGTGATTCAGGCAGTTGGCGACTTGGACGCATCAGTCCGTGTGCGGATGTTTGATTTGATGGAAGCGGCTTATGAGGGGGTGACGTGGGAGCAATTCCATCGAGACCTTGAGGAGAAGGATCAGGTCATTCTTTTGCAGCAGGCCGGGACGGGAGACTTGCAGGGATTCTCGACGGTTCGGATCGAACATCTGGAGTTGCAGGAAGAGCCGGTGATCGTGTTGTTTTCCGGGGACACGATCGTCGAGGCGCAGGCGCGGGGGGATGTGGAGTTGGCGCGTCAGTGGCTGCGGTTGGCACTCGATGTTGCGGATGCTCATCCGGAGCGACGGATGATGTGGTTTCTGATCTGTTCGGGCTACAAGACCTACCGCATGCTGCCCGTGTTCTTCGAACAGTTCGTTCCCCGTCATGACGTGAAGGATCCGACGTTGCAACGCATGCTGCACGAGATTGCGAATGGGCAGTTTCCGGAGGAATACGATCAGACGACCGGAATCATTCGCCTGCCGCATCCGACTCCGTTGCGGTCCGGCGTGGCCGACATCACTCCGGAACGTCTGCGGGATCCCCATGTCGCGTACTTCGTGGAGCGAAACCCCCGTCATGACCGGGGTGATGAACTGGCGTGCCTCACAGAGATCACGCGAAAGAATCTCACGCGGGCGGGGCGGCGGATTCTGACGTCGATCTGAGGTCGGAGCGAAACTCTTCGTACTTGCCGGTCGGGCTGCGGGGGATCGCCTCAACATAATGGAACTTCACCGGAATCGAGTGACGCACGGCCCGTTGGATCGCGCGGCTGGCGATCGACTCTTCTTCTGTTGTGAGGCTCCGATGCGCGACCACGAATGCTTCGACCAACTCTTGGCTCGTCTGCACGATCTGATACTGCCGGACCGGCAGCTGTGCCAAGTCGGTTTCCTCACTCAGTTCGAGCGACGGCCAGACCCGGTCGCCGCCGGGGAGCACGAACAGATTGCGGCTGCGACCCAGGACTCGCTTGAGGACCGGCAGGCCGCGTCCACAGGGACAGGGTTCGCCGACCTCTGCGTAGTCGCCGATGTCGTAACGCAGCAGGGGCATGGCGTAATTGTTGAGGGTGGTGACGACCACACGACCTGTTTCACCAGGCTGGCAGGGACGGTCGTCATCATCCAGTACTTCCATCAGCACGTCTTCGGACATCACGTGGAGGTGCTCGTGGTCCGAACATTGCAGGGCCAGAAATCCGGTTTCGACGGTCGAGTACGTGTCAGCGACTGAGACATTCCAGACACGTCTGCACAGTTCACGGACCGATGGGTCGAGGACCTCGCCGAAGGTGCGGATGTTGCGGAGGTTCGTGAGATGATGGCCCTGTTCTTCGCAATGTTGGGCCAAGGCCTTCAAGGCGCTGGGGTACGTCACCAGGTAATGGGGGTTGCACTCATTGAGCCACGCGGCCTGTTCGGCTGTCGTGGAGAAGATCGACAGCACGGCTCCGAGGCCGGTTTGGCCGATGTCTCGGGTCGCAGTTCCCCAGTCCGGGCGCGTCAGTCCGTGCGGTGGTTCAGCGACGCCGCTGCCGGTGTAATGGATGGATGCCAGTTTGCCGGAGAAGTCACGTCCATGCCAGCGATGATCGCGGACCGTCATGGCACGCCAGAACAGACTCGTGACGGGCGTCGCCAGACTCTCCACCGGTGAACCGGTCGAGCCACTGGTCAACTGGCGGCTGACAGGGGTGTGTCCTTCCGGGAGGAGCGAACTGTGCAGATCGCTGCCCGCTTCCTGCACCAGAGAACGTGTCAGGAGTGGCAACCTGTACCACGTCTTGGGCGACAACAGTTGATCTGGATCAAGGTCATGTTCTCGAAATAGGCGTGCGTAGTACGGCACTCGTGCGGATGCGTGCTGCATCAGCGGCCGCAGTTGGCCGAACTGATACTCCTGCAGCTTGTCTTTCGGCCACCATTGGGATTCCTCCAGACGATCCAGAAGTCTATCGAGCATCATCGTCCTCGTCCCACTTGGCATTAGTGTCGATCAGCAGACAACGTGTGAAATCGATCACCAGAGATTGCTCTGTCACGCTCGCCCAAGCGTATCACACGTCCTGCGGAAAGGCACCGTTGGCATTCCTTCGATCTTCACGGAAGAAAAAGAGGACGCGACCTCTGCTGTTCATTGTGTCGTTCTCCATCGCGTTGCCGGAGACGTGAACTCGTATTCTTGCGCGTCCAAGGTGATGCGGACACTCTCAAGCTGCCCGCCTTCTCGGCCGTCCAACCGTTCGGTTGATGCATCAACGCTCATCGATGTGTCGTTCGCATCGGTAACTGTTAATGGGTTAATTCATTGCCGGTCTGTGAACTTCAAGAATGTTAGCATCCTCGCAGTTCATCTGTGTTCATGTTCAGTGTGTCGACGCAAGGTGTCCTGGCATTATGAACTTCGATCATGCCTCGTGGACGCAAAACTCGGTCCGTGATGAAAGGTTGCCTTGATGAGTTGTTCAGAAACTTTTGAAAACTTCGAAAAGGAGTTCGCGTTCTTGTTGACGGACTCGTTTGAAAAAGTGAGTCTGTGTCTGCGGAGATGAATTGCGACTAACAGTTCTTCAGGAGGAGGCTTTCTCACGGGACATTCTTTCCCCAGGCATTCTCTGCGGTCGCAGGCGCGCATCATCTTCGGCAGCCTGCGAACGGGTCACGACAGAAATGAGTGATCTTTTCCGACTCCGCAACCTCGTCAATCAACTTCGACAACTTGTTCTTCCGACGTGAGAGGGTGCTCGCATGGTCCTCACCAGTTGGCTACGGATGTTCCGAAACCGGATGCAGTGGCATTCGTTTTACAACAGACGCTCCAAGCGGAGGAAGACGCAAGCGAACATCGCTTCCCAGGTCGACATTCTGGAGCGAAGGGAGATGCTCTCGGCGGTCACTGTCGATGACACGAATCTCCCGGCGATGAACCCGGCCGTGGGCAATGTATCTCCCAATTCCCTCTCGCATCATCTGCTTCCGACTGAGCAGGCGACGGATACGGTCACGCTAAACTTCGACAACGGTACGAATCCACTGGGGATCCCCACAGCTGATGTCGTGTTTATCGTTGACGAGTCCGGATCGATGGGTGGCGAACATGCCTGGATCAGTGAAGTGGCGGCGGAACTGGAAGCTTCACTCGAATTTGCGGGGATCACAAATAACAGATTCGCACTGGTTGGCTATTTGGACCAAGGGAGTATCTTCAATACTGCGCCAGCCAAGTTCCAAGTGTCGATCTACGATGCTGCTGGAAATCAGGTCGGATCGACGGCTGTCATCAAGGATGAGTATAAGGATGATGGAGGATCGAATTCCGGCTATGTGCCACTGGAATTCACTCTTCCCTCGGACGGCACATATTACGCTGTCATTGAAACGGAAGCACTTGATTCTCAGGCTCTGATTTCGATCGAGGCTGAGAACTATCATGGCTCAGCCACTGGTTTTGAGGGCGATAGTTGGCAGGTTGTTGACAACTACAGTTCCTCTTCCGGCAAACAGGTCGCAGCGGTCGTCGACGACGGGACCTCCTACGATGACACAGAACTCAATGATGCGCCTCGACTCGACTATACGGTCGACCTGGTCGAGACCGGAAATTACCACGTCTGGCTGCGAGGACAGGAAGGAAACATATCGGGCACGAGTGACGAGGTTCATGTCGGTTTGGACGGGGATGTCGTGACGCGGAACGGGTTCGATCTGTTTGACAGCCATCTCGGTTGGATGAAGGCTTCTGGAACCCTGAGTGTGACGACGACCGGTCAAAAGACGTTGAGTTTGTGGATGGGCGAAGACGGCGTGGCGATCGACAAGATTGTGCTGACGAAGGCTCCTTCGACCAGCTACAAGCCGACTGGGATGGGACCGACGGAGAGTGTGCGGGCGACGCCGTCCAGTCCGTTCCAACAGAACACAAGTTCGCTGCAGTACGGCTTTGTCGTGCAGGACGCTTCGGCTGACGTCACGAATGCGGCTCTCAGTTTGAACACGCTGTCCAAAGGCGTGCTAACAACCAGCTCGAATCCGCATACGTACACGTTTACGCTGGCGAGTGCGACGGAGTTGTTCTTTGAATCGGTGCTCACGGACGGTCATCATCGGTGGACACTGACAGACTCGAGTGGGGATGTCGTCTCAGATCGTGCGTTCGATGCGGGCGACCTGCTGGTCTCAGCGGCAGCCGACACTTACACGCTGACAATCGAGGCAACCGATGACGTGGCATCGCCGTATGGGTTCCGATTGTTGGATCTCTCGGCGGCCACAGCCATCACGGCAGGAACGCAGGTCTCGAATGGCAGCTTCGCGCCGGTGACAGGAAGTGCGGTCTACGAACTCAGTGCCACAGCGGGCGACCGGTTGTATTTCAATGCTCAGTCCTGGGACGGACCAAGTGATGGTCGTTGGAGATTGGTGGACGCTTCGGGAGCCGTGCTGATCGACCGAGCGCTGAGTGAGAACCAAGATATTGTGACCGTCTCGTCGACGGACGACTACTGGCTGATCGTCGAGGGCGGCACCTCAGACACATCCACATCACGTAGTTACTCGTTCACCGTCGAGAATCTGGGGAACGTCAGCAGTGCGACGACAGCAGCAACGCTGAATACGACCACGACACTGAGTGACACGACCGGTTCGATCACCACGTCCGGTGAACAGCAGCATTACACCTTCACGCTCGCTGCGGATGACCTGTTGCAGCTGGATTCACTGACGGATGCGACCGACCTGGTCTGGTCACTCACCGGTCCTGCGGGAACTGTCATCGACGGCCAGACTTTTGCTGACGGGAATCAGGTTCTGCCACTGGCGGCTGGCAGCTATACGCTGAGCGTGGATGGGGTCGAAGATGCAACGGGGAGTTTCTCGTTCCGCCTGAATGACCTGTCGGCCGTGGCCACGTCGATCACTCCTGACACGGCGGAAACGGAGACCCTCGACCCGGCGAGTGAATCGCATGTCTATTCATTGGCGGTTGCGGCTGGTGACAAGTTTTCCTTTGACAGTCAGTCCTGGAATGGATCGGCCGCCGGCCGCTGGAAGCTGGTCGATCCGAATGGTTATGTGCTGTTTGACGAAGCGTTGTCAGATGATCACGGGACTCGTGAGTTGCACGTGAGCGGGACCTACTTCCTGTTGATTGAAGGAGACGATGCCGACACGGGCACTCCTCAGTATACGGTGGAAGTGGTCACCGAAACGGGTGCGGCTCCCTTCGCATTGAATCAGGCGACCAGCGGTGAAATCGCTGTGGCCAGCGAGCAGGACACCTACAACTTCACGCTGGCATCTTCGGCCCAGCTGTACTTCGATGCGCTGACCAACAACTCGGCCATCCGCTGGTCGTTGACAGATTCGTCAGGGACGGTCGTCAACCAACGGGCATTCACCGCCTCGAATGCGAACGGGGTCGCGGATGCCGATGTGGTCCTCGATTTGGCAGCCGACACATACACGTTGACGATCGATGCGGACACGGGCGTCACCGGTCACTACGGCTTCCGGCTGCTCGATCTGGCAACGGCGGCCACTGCGATCACGTCCGGTGCCGTGACATCCAGTCGGCTAAACTCCAGCGCCCAGACCAACGTCTATTCCATCACGGCGACGGCCGGTGATCGGCTGCATCTCCAGTCACTGACATGGGACGGGACGGCTGATGCCCGTTGGCGACTAGTGGACAACAGCGGCACTGTCGTCGAAAACGGATCGCTCTCAGAGGGGGCGGGAGCCGTCACTCTGACTGCTGGCGGCACCTATACTTTGCTGATGGAAGGAGACAGTGCGGACGGCGTCCTTGTGCGCGAAGTACAGTTCCAGGTCGATCTGGAGTCGGTCGTCTCAACACAGGCACTGACACTCGGCGCACAGACAACAGGGACGGTGTCGACAGCCGGTGATCTCCATGAATACACATTCGACGGTACGGCCGGTCAGCAACTGCTCGTCGACTTCTCGGACGCCGATACGACGGACCACTTCCTGCGTTTGCGTGGCCCGCAGGGTGACATCCTGATTGATGTCTCACATGACAGCTCGAATGTGTCGAATCAGGTCACCACGCTCACACTGACCGAGACCGGCACCTATCAGTTAGTTGCGGGAGCCGCCACCAGCCAGACGGGCGACTTCACGTTCCAGGTCTCCGTCCGGGACGACATCGTGATGGACGGGGATGCCACCGGAAGTCTGGATACTGTTGGTGCACGCGAAGTGCACTCGTTTAGCGGACTGGCCGGACAGACGGTCCAGCTTCGACTGGATCCCTGGGGGAATGCGGCCGATCTGGCGTTTGCCGCTGAGCGGCTTTCGACCGTCGGTGGTACGGAAGACGGTTACAATGCCATTGAACTCGCTGTGGATTTGCTTCAGTTCCGCGAGGATGCGTCCAAGCATGTGATTCTCATTACAGATGAAGACCGCAAGGTCGGATCTGGCTCGTCCGCCACACTCAGTGGTGTGGAAACCAGGCTTCAGAATGCGGGAATCACTTGGCATTCGATCGTCAACTCCACGATCGACACGGTCGCGGACAATCCGAATGTCGGTGAGACGGATCATGCGCTGGGGATTGAAGGTGATGCCACGAATTCCCTTGCGTTCTTCGTGGATGGTACAGGCGGATATGACGTCGTTCAAAGTGGAGGTGTGACGTTCAATTCGACAGGAGACGCAAGTCAAACGGAATCGGAGTACATTGACCCGACGTTTGATCGCAACGGCACCGTCTGGGATCTGAATCAATTGCGTGCCGGGGGTTCGACCGGTGCCAGTTTTGCGGCGGCTCTGTCATTCTCCAAAGCCTTTGTCGATGTCGTGACGGACAATGTTCGTGAAGATTTCGACTATCACCTGATTAGCAGCGACCCACAGGTCTCGTTTGTGATCGAGGACGAAAGACTGTCGGAGGACTCAGTCGAGTTCGACATCCGCTGGACGGGAGATGGGCAAGGGCACAGCTTCGATTTGCAATTCGTGCGCGAGGATGACCATAGCGTGGTACTGGGATCAATCCCCGTGCATTTGACGACGCACTACGTGCGTTTGACGGAAGAGTCGGACTTCGACACGTTCCACAGCGATCCGTTCACGATCTCCGCCACGACGGAAGCCGTCTCTCTGCGATTCACCGACCTGCAGTTTGACACAACCGACACGGACGACATCAATGATGCCTTCGAACTGTCGCTGGTCGATGCGGGCGGCGTGCCCCTGGTCGGCACCATCTTCGAGGGACGTGATGCGTTCTTCAATCTGACCGAAGGCGAGAGCGTCGACTTCGGGGGCGGCGTGCTGTACGACGCTGTCACCGGCACTGTCACGGTCGATGTGACGCATGTAGCAGCCGGGACAACCGCCACGCTCACGGCCCGATTGATCAACAACGATGACGACACGACGACGACCGTTGCCATCGAACCGGTGGCAACGCTGTTGACGACCTCGCCCGTCACGAGTCCCGACACCACGACGCCGCAAGGCACCGACCCGACGCCCGATCCCGCCGACTTCAATGTGTTGGACGACATCACCACAGACGTGGCGGTCGACTACCACCAGACTTCGTACGCGAACGATGAGACGACATTATACGCCGGTTTCGACCTGACGTATGGCGGCACACTCTCCGTTCAGGGGCCGGTCCTTGTGGCAATCAAGAACATCTCGGATGCCTCTGTCAGCGTCGTCGATGCGGATGGTGTCACTCCCGCTGGAGACGCCTATTACGACGTGTCGCATCTGCACTTCGGCGGTCCAGTGACGACCTGGGAGAATGGCGAGCTCATCGCCGGCGCGACGTTGATCTTCGACAACCCCAATGAAGTGCAGTTCGATTATGAGCTGGAGATCCTCGGGCAGACTTATGCGGCTCGGGCGGTCACGATCAGTGGTAACGCCACGGTCGATGAAGGATCAGAGTACACGCTCAACTTGTCCTCGTCTGATCCCGACAATGACTCAGTCGACTCTTGGGAGATCAACTGGGGCGACGGCACGACGGACAACATCGCCAATGATCCCGCGACGGCAACTCATACGTACGTTGATGGGGATAATAACTACACGATTACCGCCAAAGTGATTGACGAAGATGGGGAGTTCGATTCCAACAGCGTGAATGTGACCGTCAACAACGCGGACCCGACGCTCACGCTCAGTGGAGACACGTCAGTCGATGAAGGCTCCAACTACACGCTGAGTTTGAGCGCTATCGATCCGGGTGCCGACACGATCACGAGCTGGACGATCGATTGGGGGGACGGTCCTCCGGAAGTCATCAGCAACAACCCCTCTTCCGTAACACATACCTACCTCGATGGTCCGGCCACACGCATCATCACGGCCACCGCCACAGATGAAGACGGGACCTACGCTGCTGCCAGCAGCCTCACCGTGAACGTGCAAAATGTGGCGCCGGTGCCAACGATCGGTGGCGATGCGTCCGTGTTGATCGACCAGCTCTTCACGCTCGATCTTTCCGTCTCGGCCGATCCGGGAGACGACACGATTGACGAATGGACCATCGACTGGGGTGACGGCGGCAGCCCCCAGGTCGTGCCGGGGAATCCGTCGTCGGTGACGCACCTCTACGGCACCACCGGCAACTACACGATCACGGCGACGGTCACTGATGATGATGGTGACTGGACGGCGACACCGCATGACGTCGAAGTGCGGGGCGTGCAGCTGGTCGAGGGGACGAACTTCGTGGTCGATCACACGATCGACTTCGAGGTCCCGGCCAATCCGGAGTCGGTCACGCTCTACTATGCCAACCTGATCTTTGACTATTCCGATCCAGACAGCATCAACGACGCGGCCGAAGTCGCCCTGCTGGATGCGGCGGGGAACCTGCTGGCGGCACCCATCATGCTGGGACGTGATGCGGCCATCAATGCGACTGAAGGAGAAGACGGTCTGCTCGGCGGGATGACGGATTCGATCGAGACCTCGGGGACCGACGGCTTAGTGACGATTGACCTGACTCATCTCACGGCGGGAACCGATGCCAAACTGGTTGTGCGGCTGGTCAACAATGACAGCGACACGCTGACCCGTGTGACGATCGATCCGCTGCTGGACTTCACGCAGGGTCCGGTGAGCGGTGCGACGAGCACGACTCCGCCGGGGTACACGGCTGATCCCGGACCGGTCGACTTCAATCACCTGACCGACGTGACCAGCGGCATCACGGTCGCCTATCAGGAGACGTCGTTCCACGACGACGACAATCTCCTGTATGCGGGAACCACGCTGACCAACGACGCGGGCTTCCAGCTGATCGGCACGCTGCTGCTGGTTGTGAAGAACATCAGTCAGCCGACCGTGACTGCGAACAATGGGGACGGTCTCACGCCGCAGGGGGATGCTTATTTCGATCTGTCACATCTGCTGTTTGGCAGTCCGACCGATGCCTTCAATCCGGGAGACGTGCTGGACGGCTTTGATCTGACGTTCCACAACCCGAACGAAGTGCGGTTCGAATACGACCTGGAAGTTCTGGGGCACATCAATCAGGCGCCGAACTATCAGAATGCGCCCGAAACCCAAGTCGCCCTCGGCAACACGTGGACACTCGGCACCACGGCGACCGATCCGGACGGAGACACGGTGACGTACTCGGTCGTCGGCGCCCCCACGGGTGTGACGGTCAACTCAACGAACGGCACGGTCAGCTGGACACCGGCGGCAGGTGACGTCGGGCTGCATCAGGTGGTTCTGCGGGCTACCGATCCGTACGGACTGAGCGACGATCTGGTGCTGACGGTCAGCGTGTACGACGGGGTGCCCAACCGCACCCCTTACTTCACGACCAGCCCGGTCGTCGATGCGTTCGCGAACACGGCCTACACCTACGACGCCGATGCGGCCGATCCGGATGGGGACGTGCTGACGTACTCCGTGGTCTCCGTGACAGTCGACGGCCAGCCCGGCTACACGGTGACCGGCTTCGACATCGATCCGGCGACCGGGATCGTCGACTGGACACCCCCCGGCGAGTTGCAGGGAGAATCACTCTCGGTCGTCCTGAAAGCGGACGACGGCCGCGGCGGCACCTCGCAGCAGCCCTACACCCTCCTCGTCCACGAAGACCCACTCAACCGTCCGCCGGTGATCGTCAGTGACCCGGATCGCTTCTTCCAGCTATCCACCCCTGTCTTCGGTCCGTTCGTAGGCAATGTTGATCCTGAGTCGCTGCCACTGCGACTGGAAGCGGGCGAAACCTCGGACGAGACGCTGACGCTGACCTTCGACGCTCTGACTCTGCAGACCACGGTCGATATCGTGTTCGTGGTGGATGAGTACGCTTCCATGCAAGCCGAGCAGGACTGGCTGGAGCAGACCATTCTGGATCTTGATGCAACGCTGGTAGCCGCCGGGATCACTGAGAACCGCTATGCACTGGTGGGCTTTGCGGGTGCCAATTCCGCGAGTGGACGCATTCTGACGGTCAACGGCAACAACTGGGGCACGGCGGCCGAGATCGCCAACCAGACGAACTTCCTCGCCCATGACGGGTCGGGACAGCACGAAGGCTTTGAAGGGATCGACTTTGCCCTCGACAACCTCACCTTCCGACCCCTTATTGATTCACACATCGTTCTCGTCACCGACCGGTCCCAGGGAGACATTGTGCTTCCACTGACCGAAACCCAGCTGTATCAGGACCTGGATCAGGGGGGCCACACGCTGCATTCACTCGTGCCGGTTGACATTGAGAATCGGGGCACGACGGCCCTGGGGCTCAGCGGTTTCGGTTTGGACGAGTCCACGGAACTCACGGTCGACAGTTTCGTCGAACCGACAGGACATGACGTCAACCACGTCTTCACCGCCACGCCGGGCGGTCTCGTCAAACCGTATGCTTTTCCCGCTGATCCGGCGGCCGGATACGACCTGCAGCCGCTTCTCCGCTTCGCTCCCCAGGAAGATTGGGTGGGGAGTACGTCATTCACCTACACGGTGAGCGACGGTGCTGGCACGCTGAAAAATGGCACTGTCAACGTCAATGTGCTGAACGTCAGCTCGCCCGATCCGTATCCCTTGGACGACTACGCCACGCTGGGAGTCGATCAGGTGGTGGCGATCAACTTCCTGCAGAACGACATGAACGTGCCGCAGCCGGAGGCGGACGTGAGTGAGGGGGCCAACAATGCCCACCGCATGAGCGAGTTGGTCACGTTTACGCAGCCGGCTCAGGGAACGGTGACGTTCCTGGATGAATATAGCCGGTACAACCTCAACAACCAGTACTTCCAGGAGTCGAATGTCGGGGCGCAATTCATTTACACGCCTCCGGCCGGATTCAGCGGGACGACGTCGTTTACCTACACGCTCAACGGGGGATCGCACGTCGGCACCGTGTCCATCACCGTTGTGGATGACGGGCAGACCGGCCTGGCGGTCTACGACGAGACGATCGACATTCGCAAGAATGACAGCATCTGGGTCGATGTCCTGGCCAATGACTTCCTGACCAGCGGGGCCACACTGCTGGGAGGGGATGCGTTCATTGAGGGAGCCGGTGGAACCTATACGGTTGATGCGGCGCGCTACCTGAGCGCCACCGAGGTCTCCCACACGGGTCCGCTGGACATTCGTGACGACTATGTCGAGCTGCCCACAATTCTGGGGGGGACCAGTTGGGCCCTGCAGGAACTGACTGCTGGCACAAACGCCACCCAGTCATTTGTGAGTGGACTCTCCGATCAGATTTCGACGGCCGCATTCGCGAACTTTGACCCCTTCAATGTTGACTTGCAGATTTCCGATCCGGCCGTGCAATACGAAGTGCTGAACACGCAGATCACCTCGACGCAGGCCATCCTGACAGTCCGCTTCACTGGCGACGGAGTCACGCGGGCATTCGATGCGGACATCCTGCATGTTGAGAACGGGGGCGCCCTGCTGGGGACCATTCCGGGCATCATCGAAGCAAACACCACTTACGAGTATGACGTCGACGCGGTCGATCTGGATCAGGACACGATCACCTATTCGCTGGTCTCGACGACGGTTGATGGGCAACCGGGCTACACGATCACCGGGATGAGCATCGATGCTTCGACCGGACTGCTCAGTTGGAAGCCGCCGCTGGATTTGGCGGGTGAGACGATCTCGATCACCGTCCGCGCCGAGGACGGCATGGGCGGGACCGATGAGCAAACCTATCAACTGATACTGGCTGCCGATCCGTCCAACACTGCTCCCGAGATCATCAGCACTCCGGAGACCGCCTTCACCCGTCCGGAGGTGACGCACGGCACGTCCATCGGAGACGTCACGCCGACGTCACTGACGCTGACGTTACCGCCGGGCGAAACCACGATTGAGCAGCTCAGTCTGGAGACGCATGTCGCCACGACGTCCTACACGGCAGATGTTGTCTTGATGGTCGACGAGTCGAGTTCCATGGGAGACGATCATTCGTGGTTGCAGCCGATCGTCATGGATCTGGAAACCGAATTGCAGCTCCGCGGGTTCACCGAAAATCGTTACTCGCTGATTGGATTCGGTAGTACCAGCGTAAGTCCTCTCCGCTTCCTGACTCCGGGTGACCACTGGGGGACTGCGAGCGAAATTTCCGATCAGTTCCTCGCCTTGAGGACCGAAGGGGGCTACGAAGATGGCTATGCGGCGATTGAACTGGCGTTGGACAATCTCACGTTTCGGGGGATTGCCTCGAGTCACTTCATTCTGGTCACTGACGAGCCTCGGGAACCCCAAACTTCAGTCACACGAGCGACTCTCGAGTCTCGCCTCATCCAGGACGGTCATACCTTGCACACGATTGTCTCTGCTGGGGATATCACCAATGACGGGGTTCAGGCCCTGGGACATACGTCGATGACCTCTCCAGGCATCGTCTTCGTGGACGGACCAGGTGACAGCTACACGGAAGCTCCGATTTCCAACCTCAACATCCCGTCGGGGCCGACGATTTCCGACTATGTCGAATTCGCATTTGCGGTCGGTGGAACGAATTGGGATGTCGAAGAATTGAAGTTGAGCGGAAGTGCTTCGGAATCACTGGCCCATGCCTTGGTCGATCAGATCTCTCTGCAAGCGGTGGAAGATGCGGAACTCATCTTCCAGATCAACGATCCGACGGTGGACTACGAGGTGCTCGCCTTTGATGTCGTGGGTTCCACTGTGACGGTGACCGTGGAGTTTACCGGAGACGGTCGGCCGCGTGCATTCGATGCCGAATTCGTGAAGGTGAATCAACACGGTGTCATTGTCGGCAGCATCCCGATTGCCCTGCAAAATGGATACGTCTACGACGTTGATGCGGAGGATCCGGACAACGACGAGTTGACCTACGATCTGACAGGAGAGACACATGGGGCATGGATTGATTCGCTCACAGGACTGCTTTATTGGGATCCGCCGTCAACCGGTGACTTTACGTTCAACACCGTCGTCACCGACGGACGCGGGGGAGAGGACACGCAAACGTGGACTGTGACCGTCGTCGATGGCACGGGCAACAACACGGCTCCCACCATCGCTCCGGTCGCACCGCAGACCACTGAATACGAGCAGGAACTGATCGTCCAACTGACGGCCACCGATGTGGATAACGACCAACTGGTCTGGCAGCTGGTGGATGACCCCTCTCAGGGCTATCCGCTGCCACAGGGCGTCACGATCGACTGGCAAACCGGCGAACTCCGCTGGACACCCCATGCACTGCAACTGGGGACGCACACGATCCGGGCTCGCGTCGTCGATGGACATGGTGGTGAAGCGACTGTCGATGTTTCGGTCACCGTCGTTGAGCCGGTCATCATCAACACCAACGAGCCACCGATCATCACCTCAACACCTCCCACCACCGTCGTGGTCGGAGAGGACTACCACTACCAGTTGACGGTGACCGACCCGGACTTCGACACGATCACCGTGAGCATGACGCTTGGTCCAGACCGGGCCGGCATCTGGGCCAACACGGGGCACCTGGTGTGGACGCCCCGCGTCGAGGACATCGGAACGCACGCCTTTGCGGTGCAGGCGAGCGATCCGGAAGGGGGCACGGACATCCAATACTTCGAGGTGACGGTCCTGCCGGCAAATGTGGCACCGTCCTTTGTTTCCACGCCCACCACAGCCACTGGCAGCGGCGTCCTCTGGACGTACGACGCGGATGCCATTGACGGCAACGGGGATGTCCTCACGTACCGCCTTGACCCCGAGTCTCAGGCTCGCGGCCTGAGTATCGACCCGGCGACCGGTCTGATTTCCTGGACACCCATGTCCGAGGGCGACTACCGCGTAGGGGTGTCAGCCGTCGATCCACACGGCGCCTTTTCCATTCAGCAGTTTGTGCTAACCGTCAGCGACAATACGCCTCCGACATTTACGTCGATTCCGCAGGGTCCGGCGTTTGTGGATGAAGAGTGGACCTACACGGTCGTGGTGACCGATCCAGACCCGACTGACATTGTGGTACTCACCTTGGATGCCGACTCGATCGCGCGAGGCATGGTGCTGGGTGGGGACAACGTGCTGCGGTGGACACCGCCGGTCGAAGGGAGCTTCGAGGTCACGCTCCGGGCGGACGATGGCGAAGGCGGGATCGTCGAACAGACCTTCACGCTGCCCGTGCGTGCGTCCGTCGTCGCCAGTCAGCCACCGATCATCACCTCCACTCCGTCCGGCCCGGCGTTTGTGGGTGAAACGTGGAGCTATGTGCTGACCGCCACCGATGTCGACAGTGACGATACGGTCCTGACGTATGCGCTGATGTCGCCGACCGGAGTGACGGAGGTCGACTTCGACCCGCCTACCCGAACCCTCACCTGGGATCCGACCGCTGTCGGCAGCGAGACATTCACGCTGCGCGTCACGGATGAAGCGGGTTCATGGGCCGAGCAGACCTTCACCGTCCCGGCGGTCGTCCGCAATCAGCCGCCGGAGATCACGTCCATTCCCACCGGTCCGGCCTTCACGGGTGAGACCTATACCTATCAGGTGGTGGCCACCGATCCGAACAGCGACCCGCTCACCTACCGTCTCGATGCGGCCTCAGTGTCAGCCGGCATCTCCATTGATGCCAACGGCCTGCTCAGCTGGGACCCGACAACGATTGGGACGTATGCCATCACAATCGCCGTCGAGGACGGACAGGGTGGGTTCGCCACGCAGTCGTTCTCACTGCCGGTCGTCGACCCGCCAACGCCGGGTGCGAACGAGCCTCCCGAGATCACCTCCACCCCGACCGGCCCGGCCACGGTCGGTCAAGCCTGGAGCTACACGCTCACCGCCACCGACATCGATGACGATGATGCACTGCTGATTTACGAGTTGATTTCTCCCACCGGCCATCCGGAGGTCTCCTGGGATTCTGCAACGAACACGGTCACATGGACGGCCGCAGCCGCCGGTTCACTCGACCTGGTCCTCCGCGTCACTGATCCCGCAGCCAACTACACAGAACAGTTCTTTACGATCACCGCCGTGGATGCGGTCGTCCCGAACGATCCACCGGTGATCACGTCGATCCCCACCGGCCCGGCCGTGATTGGTCAACCGTACACTTACGAGGTCGAAGCCTACGATCCGGACGGCGATCCGCTCACCTACTCGCTCGATCCTGCCTCCCTCGCGTTGGGGATCGGTATCGACGCGGTGACAGGTCAGTTGACCTGGACCCCCACGGCCACCGGCACGACGACGATCGAGGTCCGCGTGGACGATGGTGCCGGGAACATCACGACCCAGACCTTCGATCTGCCGGTCGTCAATCCTGTCACGACCGGCGGCAACCTGCCGCCCAACATCACCTCGACTCCCAGAGGTCCTGCCTTCGTGGGAGAGGTGTGGACCTACACGCTCACCGCCACCGACTTCGATGACCCGGACAGTTCCTTGGTCTTCACGCTGGTAGACCCGACCGGCCACGCCGAAGTCAGTTTTGACGCCGTCACGAGAGTCCTGACTTGGACACCCACCGCTGTCGGCAAACAGGACTTCACGGTCCGCGTCACCGATCCGGCCGGGAACTATTATGAACAGTTATTCACCGTCCCGGCTGTCGCAATCGCTCCGAGCGATCTGGCACCCGTGATCCGCTCGATTCCCCCCAATCCGACACGGGTCGACCAGAACTACCGTTATGAAGTCGATGCCTTCGATCCCAACGGCGAAGCGCTGACGTACGAACTCGACGCAGCGTCGGTCCAAGCCGGGATCCAGATCAGTGCCCAGGGAGTCCTCACGTGGCGACCCGATCTGACGGGCGATTACCCGATCACGATCTCTGTGAGTGACGGCACGCTCACGACGACACAAGCCTACACGCTCACCGTGTTGCCGCCCGTCACGACGAACACGGGACCGACCATCACGTCCAATCCGACCGGTCCGGCCACACGGGACTTGCCGTGGCAATACCAAGCCACGGCGACGGATCTCGAAGGCGACACACTCGTCTGGTCATTGGATGTTTCCGCCATCCCGGCATCTGCCCTGAGTGATCTGCAGATCAACTCGGCGACCGGACTGGTCAGCTGGACACCCGTCCTGCAGGGAAGCTACACACTCACGCTCATCGTGGCAGATCCATCGGGGGAAGAAAGTCGTCAGACCTTCACCTTGTCCGTCCTGGAGAACGCACCGCCGAGAATTACCTCAGATCCGGTGACGAGCGTGGTGCAGGGGCAGACCTACTCCTACGACGTCGAAGCGACCGACCCCAACAGCGAAGATGCGCCGCTCCTGACGTACACACTCGACCCCGCTTCTTTGGGACGGGGCATGACCATCGACGCCGCCACCGGCCAGATCGACTGGTCCCCGACCGCAACGGGAGTGACAAGCGTGCTGGTGACGGTGACCGATCCGGAAGGAGCCTCCGCACAACAACTGTTCGACTTGCAGGTCGTCGATTCCAATCCGGCCAATAACGATCCTCCGGTCATTCTCTCGCAGATCCGCGAACAGTTGACCGTCGGCTGGCGGCTGCTGCATCAGATCGATGCCACCGACGACGACGGCGATTTCCTGACCTACACCCTGCTCAATGCTCCGGCCGGGATGACCATGGACGCGCAGGGTCTCATCGACTGGACCCCCAGCGGCACTCAGGTCGGTCAGTCGTTCACCTTCACCGTGCAGGTCGACGATGGCTACGTCGCCACGCCCGTCGAGAAATCCTTCACCATCGAAGTCGTCCATGAAGTGGTCAATGGGGCTCCGTCCTTCACCAGCACACCGTCGACCAATCTGATCGCAGGCACGCCGTACGTCTACGACGCCGACGCGGTCGATCCCGACGGCGACACCATCATTTACAGTCTGACGACCGCACCGGACGGAGCCACCATCAACAGCAGCACGGGTGTCATCCAGTGGGTCCCCACCATCGACGATCTGGGTGAGCACACGCTCACCGTCCGCGCGACGGACACCTTCGGTGCATCCATCGAACAGTCGGTGACCTTGACGATCCGTGGCACCAATCGTCCGCCGCAGCTCGTGGCGACACCTTCCACAATCGCTGTCCTCAATCAACCCTACAGTTACGACTTCGATGCGACCGACCCGGACGGGCATTCCGTCACCTATTCTCCAGGAGCCGGGATGTCGGTCAGCGGCACCTACACCCTGGATACTGATACGGGTGTCTTCGATTGGACGCCTGACGCACTGGGCGTCCAGACGGTTCAGATCTACATCCACGACGAGTTGGGGATGGGCATCTCCTTCACCTATCAGGTTGATGTCCAGGCCACGGCCCCCAACAACCCGCCCCTCATCACCACGATCCCGACCCAATACGCCTCGGCCGGCGACCTGTACGTCTACGATGCGGACGCCTTCGACCCCGATCCGGGAGACACGGTCACATTCAACCTGACGCTGCCGACCACGCTGCCCAGTGGACTCACGTTCGACACCAACACCGGGCGTCTGGAATGGACACCCAGCGCAGCCGACGTCAATCAGTTGATCACCTTCCAGATCGTCGCCGATGACGGCGAGGCGACTTCCAGTCAGTGGTTTGATGTCGTCGTGACGCCACAAAATGTCGGTCCAACTGTCACGTTCATCCCCAATCAAACCATCACCGCCGGGACCACTTTCTCACTCAGTGTCAACGCCTCAGACAGTAACGGCGATACCCTCACCTATTCGCTCGATCAGGCCTCACAGAATCTTGGACTGAGCATTGGTGCAGCCACAGGTCTCATCACCTGGCCAACGGATCCTTCTGATGTCACGACAATCCCGCATCCGGTGACGGTCACCGTCAGCGACGGCCAATTGTCGGTCGACAGGTCGTTCAACCTCACCGTCAACGCAGACACCACCGGCCCCACGGTCACCATCACGCTCGACCGGGCCTCTGCCAACCTCGGCGAGACCGTCACCATCCTGGTCACCGCGATCGATGACGTGGCTGTGGCCTCGCGAACGCTCACACTCGTCAGCGTCACGCAGGGTGGCAACGTCATCCCCCTCAACGAAGGACTCGCCATTGACGTGCAGGGACGCGCCCGGCTGCTGCTCACGGAGGCACACCTCGGTGTGCTCACCTTCGCAGCGACCGCCAGCGATGATGTCGGCAACGTCGGGACGGCTGCCGATGTCACGCTCCCGGTGGTCGACCCCAGCGACGTCAACCCCCCCACCGCGCTCATCGCCTTCCCGACGGACGGACAAGTCCTCACCGAACCGGTCACGGTGATTGGCACAGCGGACGACGACGGAAACACGGCGGCCCTCTACTGGAAACTCACCGCCTATCCGGCAGACGGCACCGGTGCGGTCGTGATTGATGAGGGCTTCGGCGCCGTCGACAACGCCTCGCTGGGCGTCCTCGATCCGACCATCATGAGAAACGGCCTCTACGAGCTGCGGCTCACCGTGACGGACGACGGCGGCAACATCACCCGGAAATCCGTCTCCATCGAGGTCGACAGCCAGCTCAAACTGGGGGCCTTCGCCCTGTCGTTCGTCGACCTGCAGATCCCGGTCGTCGGCATCCCCATCACGGTCACCCGCTCCTACAACACCCTCAACAGCTCCATCGAAGGCGACTTCGGCTACGGCTGGACGCTCGACCTCTCCAACACCAAAGTGCAGGTCAGCACGGTCGAAAGCACAGACCCCGGCCTGTTCGGCTACACCCCCTTCATCGACGGCACCCGCGTCGTCATCACCCTCCCGGACGGCAGCACCGAAGGCTTCACCTTCTACGGTCAGCCCGGCACCACCTTCGGCGGGGCCATCCTCGATTACGTCCCCACCTTCATCCCGGACTACGGCGTCACCAGCGAACTCATCGTCGGCGGGGGCCCGTTCCGCAAAGAGATCAGCACGGGCGAATACTACGAACTGGAAACAGGCCGCACCTTCTCCCCGCAGGACCCCCACTTCGGCGGCTCGTACGTATTGCAATTGAGGAACGGCACCGAACTCGTCATCAACGCCCAAACGGGCGAACTCTCCTCGGTCGTCGACCTGAACGGCAACTCGATCACCTTCACCGGCATGGGCATCGAGCACAGCTCCGGCAAGAGCATCAGCTTCGAGCGGGACTTCGCCGGCCGCATCACCAAGATCACCGACCCCAACGGCAACTTCCTCACCTACGCCTACGACCAGATGACGGGCAACCTCATCAGCGTCACCGACCGCGTAGGCGCCACGACCCAGTTCACCTACCTCAACGGCGGCAACGACCCCGAGCACTACCTCGATGAGATCATCGACCCGCTCGGCCGCGCCGCTGCCCGCACCACCTACGACGAACAGGGCCGTGTCGATTCGGTCACCGATGCCGACGGCCGCACCATCGTCTACACCTACGACGTCGCCGGCAAATCGCAGACCATCACCGACCAGCTCGGCCACACGTCATACGTCACCTTCGATGCCCGCGGCAACATTACCCGCGAGGTCGACCCGCTCGGCGGCATCATGACCCGCACCTTCGACCCGCAGGACAACCTGCTCACCGAGACCACCGTCATCGGCCTCGAAGACTCCACCGAGAACGGCGAGACCGACGACCTCACGATGACCTACGTCTACAACGATCAGAACGACCGTATCCAGACCATCGACGCCCGTGGCAACAGCACCTTCACCAGCTACAACGCCTACGGCCAGCCGACCTCCACGACCGACGCCCTCGGCAACTCCAGCACCAACTCCTTCGACAGCCGGGGCCTGCTCTCCCAAACCCGCGACCCGCTCGGCAACCTCACGTCGTTCACCTACGACGATCGCGGCAACTTGGGCACGGTCCGTGATGACGAGGCCAACACGCTCGTCACCAACACCTACAACTCCTTCGGCGATGTCCTCTCGACGACCCCCGTCACCGGCCGCGTCACGCACTTCGCCTACGATGCCATCGGCAACCAGATCGCCTCCTGGCAGTTCGACGGCACCGGCCCGAATCAGGTCCAACTGCTGACCCTCACCACCTACGACGAACAAAACCGCGTCGTCGGCAGCAAACAGGCCACCCTCCCGGACGGCGAACACATCCTCACCAGCTTCGCCTCCGCGACCATCGACCCGCAGTACGTCGACTCGTCAACCAGCACCGTCTACAACCTCGCCGGGCAGGTCGCATCCACGACGGACCGCAACGGCTTCGACACGATCAACGTCTATGACCTCCGTGGTCAGCTGATCGAAACCCGCCGCGAGTCGCTTGATGAACTGGGCGGCACCGTCTGGCTGATCAGCCGCACCGCCTACGACGCCGCCGGCCGCGCCATTGCCCGCACGGGTCAGTACGTCGATGGCACCACCGATCCGATCGACGGCTCCGTCACCGAGTACGACGCTGCCGGCCGTGTGATTCGCACCGAGCAGGTGACCGATCTGGTGATCGACATCATCGGCTCCGGCGCCCTGCAGGAAGCCGTCCTCACCAGTCCCGGCACGGTCATCACCTCGTCCAGCACCACCTACGACACGTCCGGTCGAGTCACAGCGACAACAGACACGTACGGTCTGCAATCAGTAACGACATACAACTCGTTTGGAGAAGTGACCGAGTCACGTCGCCAGTCGATTGACGCGACAGGGGCCACGGTCTGGCTGGTCTCAAGAAAAGTCTACGATGAGCTCGGTCGGGGTACGCATTCGACAGACCAATACATTGACGGCGCACCCGTCGTCTACGGCACGCAAACCCTGTACGACGAATTGGGCCGCGCGATCAAAACCATTCGTTTGGAAGGCGTCAATGTCGCCATCGATTCACAGACAGGCGATTCCACATTAACAGCCAGCGGAACTGTTCTCTGGGATACCGAGATGATCTACGATGCCGACGGCAGAGTCGAAAAACAAATTGCCGCCGATGGGCAAGTGACAGAGTACGAATACGACTCTCTCGGCAGAAAAGTCGCCATGATCGGCACTCCCGTCGAAATCGACGGTGTGACCGTCAGGCTGCGTAGCGAAACGGTTTACGATTCTCTCGGTCGTGCCTACCAGCAGCGGACCAACATCAAACAATTCGAGGATGGAACCACGGATGACACGGATGTCCAAACGACGACATCAGAGTTTGACGAACGGGGGAACGTCGCAAAGGCGACGTTTGCTGACAGCACATTCATCGAATGGACTTACGACGAGTTTAACCGCCGGGCGACCGAAACCAACCAAGTTGGACTTACCCGAACGTACTCGTACGATGATCAGGGACGTCTCGCGAGTGTCACTCTGCCGGACTTCGATGGTAATACGCTAACTACGGATGACATTCCGGTTTACCATTACGTCTACGACGAATGGGGCAACCAGACGCTCCTGATCGATCCACTAGGACGCGAGACCCGTTGGACTTACGACGAACAGGGCCGCGAATTGTCGCGGACGCTGCCGTTGGGCTTCGGTCCAGACGGCATCGAAGGCACGGCTGATGATGCGACGCTTCCAGAAGGCGACTTTGCCGAATCATTCGAGTATGATGAACGTGGTAGGCGGACCCTGCACGTCTCGTTCGAGGGGAAGGTCACACAGTTTGTTTACGATCCACTGACCGGTCGCCTCGACGAGCGACGTTTCTTTGACAATCTCACAGATTACGATGACGGGAACGGCACCCCGGCCGAAGTCTGGTCGCATCAATACGACGCCTTCGGCCGGGAAGTCGAGGTCACGCAAACTGAAGGAGCCAACGTACGGACCTTCAACCGTGAATTCGATGCTCAGGGCCGCATTACCAAAGAGTCGTCTCCCGAAGGAACCATCGCTTATGAGTACGACAACCTCAGTCGCCGAACTGCCACCAAGTCGCACGGACCAGACTTTGTCCCAGTCGACGGCGACGACTTCGAGCAGGTCACACGCTACACGTACGATGCTCTTAACAGGCTGGAAACGGTCGAAGTTACCGAACGCAATGACGTTCTGCTGACGATCAGCGAGATCACGACGTACGAGTACGATCTGCTCGGCAACCTCGCTGCGATGATGGCTGCCAATGGTGTGATTAGCGAGTATATTTATGACAGTCTGAATCGTCTGGACACCCTGACGCATTTCCTTGACGACGGCACAGTCAACGGCACATACGATGCGGGAAGCGACACGTTGATTGCAAGTTTCGATTACACGGTCAGGGACGACGGCAAACGTTCCGGCGTCACTGAAACCCTCGAGACCGGCAGCGGCACGCTCACCAATACGATCACATGGAACTACGACAATCTTGGTCGTCTCATCAGCGAGGAGTTCGATTCGACAGACAACAGTCTCGACTACTACCACGAATACGACTATGACCTCACCGGCAACCGCGAGGAATGGCGGAAGTACGACTCGCTCGGCGGCACACTGCAGGAGACAGTTACCTCCACGTACGATGCCAACGATCGCCTGAACACATCGGTCAGCTCGCTTGGCACCACGACCACCTACTCCTACGACCTCACCCAGCAGACAGGCGAAGAGGTCAAGGACACGGTCACCCAGCAGCTCCAGTCCAAACGGATCATGGAGTACGATCTCCAAGGCCGCATGTCCGCCGTCATCAACGAGGTCTACACCAGTGGTAATCTCAGCAGCCGAGAACGGGTCGAGTACGACTACGATCACCGGAGCCATCGTGTCATTTCAATCTCAAGCAGCGATGCAGATCTCAACGGATCTTTCGAGACAGCCGGTGAGACGACCACGTATCTGGTCGATCACAACAATTTCACCGGTTACCCACAAACAATCGTCGAGATCGCCAAGGACAGCACCGGCACCGAAACCAAGCGTGTTACCTACACGTTCGGCCACGACGAAATCAGCCAGACGACTGTAGACGCCAGCGGCACCGAAACACTCACCTTCGGCCATGACGGACATGGAAACGTGAGGGTTCTCACTGACTTTGCAGCCACAGTGGCTCAGTTCCTGATCTACGACGCCTACGGTCAATTGATTGCAATTCTGAACGGCAGCGGAACACACATCAGCGGCGGTAATGGAAATCTTGCAGACCTCGCAGCAGCGTTCACGAATCTGCTAGCCAATGGGGAACAACACGACATCTCTACCGGGTTCTCCTACAACCGTGCACGTTGGCTTAATCACTCAACCGGTAGTTGGAACCGCGTCGACCCGTTCTTTGGAAACCTCCATGACCCACAGAGTTTCCACAAGAACATCTACGCACACGGCGACCCCATTAATGGGGACGATCCGTTGGGGTTGTTCACAATGGTCTCGACCATGAGTGCGAGTAGTTTTGGCGTCACCATCAGTCAGACGATTGCTGACTTAGGTAGTGAACTCACTCGTGGACTCATCGGCGAAGACAGAGATGCAGAGAGCATTTTCGAGATTAAAGACTTCGTCGAAAAGGTTCAGTTGTATGTTCTTTTGGGAGTAGCTGCTGTTGCAGGAGTGGGACTTGCCATGTCAGAGATGGTTTCACTCCTCAATCAGACTGCAATGAAACTCAGACACAAAGCCCTGCGTTTCCGTGCAAGTATCTTCTCTCACTCGTCGAATATTAGAAAGCAGCTAGGAGCGATTGAGCACGCACGTGCAAATCCACGTCACGTAACATTGGATAACGGTGGTGCTCCACTTTCTGGTGGTTGCTTCACTCCTGGCACTACAGTTCATCTCTGTCCAGAGCCAGAAGCGGTTTCCGCCAGCCACAATCATTTGGTAAGAACATCGAGTAAGGTCGACAACGCCAATCGTAGCGCTGCGATTGAGGCAGTGAGACTTGGGGATCGTGTCCCTGACCGCAATCCTCGGACAGAAGACTACGACTTTACCTTTGGAGAGGTTGACCAAGACACATGGCGGCGAGTTGACATCCACGTCGAGCGTGCTGATGGTGCATTAGTTGAAATGCAGCTTTTGCGGCCCGTCGCTTGGATACAGTGCCACAACCTTTACGTTGGCAGTCGCTTCAGAATCGCCCTCAGTGACATTAAAACACATGGCCTTGCAAAAGTGACAGCTATCGCACCGTGTGGTGAGGTCTCTAGCGGCCCTGGAAGTGTTGTAATTGGCCGGTATGTCACTCGACAAGTCAACGACTTGGTCAAGGTTACATTAGTCAATGACGCCACCTTTACTGGAACCTCTTCACATCCCGTATGGGTGCAGGAGCGGCAAGACTGGGTCCGCCTTGATGATCTCAATGTGGGAGAGACACTTGAATCGCTTTCTGGCCCGCTGGTCGTGCGACAGATTCAACGTCCCAAGCGTGTATCTGATGTGTACAACATTGAAGTCCACGGCCACCATGTCTATCGAATATCAAATGATGGAATCCTCGTCCACAACAATGTTGCGTGCACCGCATTCGGCAACAATCTATACCCAACCATTTCAGGTGGGACCGGTGCAAATTATGACCAAGTCATGGGGCATGGAGTATATGTATTGGTTGAACCCGGGACTGATGTGATACGCTATGTTGGCCGCGGCGACGCACCAGCACGAATAAATGCACATGCACTACCAGGCTCTGGACTGGAAGACTTGGAGCCACGGATACTTTTCAACAACAACCTACCAAGCGACCAGGCAGTAAGTCTTGAACAAGAGCTTATGCATATGCTAGGTGGGCCGAGAAGTGTAAATCGGCACACACCACTAAGGAATGGAAGGCAGGGAATTGCTGAAAGCTACCCAGCCTACTTGCCGTTAGAGTTTGCCGCGGACACTGGCCTTGTGGTTGAAGCCCTAAGCCGGGCAGGAGTCATGCCATGACGTTTACACGACTGTCGCATCAGAAAGGGAAAACATGAAAGAGGGTGATATAATTGAAATTCCATTGCCAGACGGTAGGGTCGCCATGGCTTGGATTCTGCATGAATCGCAGCGTTTCAAGGATGGAGTTGGATTCATTGTCCTTGGTATCAAGGGAGAAACGGGACGAAACATATTGTACAGTGACCAGACTGGTGCACCGATGTCGATGGATACATTGGGACCACTCTATACCCACAAAGATGTGTTTGAGCATTACAAATGTGTAAAGGTAGGTCACCAACCAATAACTGATCGGCATAAACAGCTTACAAAACGTATTGTTGCGTCAGAGGTGTATGTTGGTGACGATTGCATCGGCACGATTGATGAAGTGGACACAACTGGAGTGCGACAGTTGGCAGGTGGTGGCATGCCGGTAATCTATCATTACATACTAGAAGCGTACCCGAATCCGAAAGAAACCCAGGTGGGCTGTGAGAGTGTCTCAAGCCGGGAACAGCATGACAAAATGGGATGACACGAGGATTCAACGTATGACTACGATGCGACCGGCATCCGTACCAGTGCGCTGCATGAGATCGACACGGATGCGGACTTGTCGTGGGACACGCGGACACTGACCGAGTTCCTGGTCGATCATCAGAATCACACCGGCTATCAGCAGGTCGTGCGTGAGACGCACTACGATGCGGACTCCGGCCTCGTCACCAAAACGGTCGACTACTCCTTCGGCCACGACGAGATCACCCAGACGACCAGAGAGTACGACGCCCAGGGGAACGTCACGAGTGAAGAGACGCTGGTCTTCGGCCACGACGGCGTATGGTCAAAAAACTGATCGGAAGGGAAGCCGAGTCAGTCAGAACCAATTCTTGGTTGCAGGGAGAGGAAGAGACGGGGATCACCGACCGCTGCGGTAGCCGATTCGCGGTGGAACCGATCGCTGTTGACGGTCGAAACTGCGGAAAGGCGCACACTCATCCGGCGTGATTCGTCGATCATCAGACAGCGAAGGATATCAGGCGGCACGTCTGTGGTAGTACCGCAGCAGGCCGCCCAGCCGTTCATTGCGTTGGACCTCACCGGCTGAAGTCTCCCCCTGACCCAGCGGAGTGATCAACTGGTTGGAGAGTCCCTGATGATTCCGCTCCGCATGGTAGTGGGTCACCCACTGCCGCAAAGCACGCCGCAGCGAGCGTTCACCGAAGAAGATCAGCCGATCCAGACACTCGGACTTCATGCTTCTGAACTGCCGCTCCAGATGGGCATTCAAATTGGGCGACCGAGGTGGCAACAACACCGGCTTCACCGCGGTGTGCTCCTCCAGATACCGCCGCAGCGGCACAAACTTCGTATCCCGATCCAGAAGGAGATGCGTACTACCTGCGAGAAAACCCTCGTCGCACGTCAGATTGCGAGCCATCTGCCTGACCCAAGCCGCATCCGGACTGGCCGTCACCCCCGCCACCACAATCTCCCGCGACTTCAACCGCATGGCCACCAGCACATAGAACGTCACCAACCCACCCCGCGTCCAGACCTCAACGGTCGTGAAATCAATCGCCCCAATCGTCTCCCAATGCGACCGCAGAAACATGGCCCAACTCCCGGACTTCACCCGCTGAGGAGCCGGTTCGATCCCATGTTGTTTGAGAATGTTCGCCACCGTCGAGTCACTGATGCGATAACCAACATTCGCCAACGCCCCCTGAATCCGATCATACCCCCACGACGGATTCTCCCGAGCCATCCGCACTGTTAACTCCACGATCTCCGGTCGCACACGCGGCCGTCCCACCTTGCGGCGTCGATGCGAGTAATCCCACTTCCGCGCCACCAACTCCCGATGCCACCGCAAAATGGTCTCCGGCGAAACAATCCCCACCACCTCCCGCAGCAGCTTCCGCCCCAGCACCTTCCCCCGCACCGCCAATCGCCGCCGCTGCTGATCAGTCAACAACACCCGGTTGCCCCCCAGCTTCTCCCGCAAAGCCGCATTCTCCGTCCGCAGATAATCAATTGCTAACTGCTGCTCCCGATTGAGCATCCCCGCCATCGCCACCAACAGTACCGTCCACGGATTCATAATCACTCCCCCTTCTCACGAACCGAATTGAGGAGAGTATGCCAAACCAGGAGATACTCACGCGAGTGAGTCATTGGGACAGGGAGCTCGAACCCCTGGCTCCCCTCTCGCAACGCTTGACGATGACGGCAGATGCGGTGACTGGTAAGTCGTCATGTCAGTGATGTGATCGTGAGTTGCTGGCAGCGGTCGTCACTGTTTGGCAACGGTTGTCGCCTCCCCTCTTCGTTCTGACTGTTGCCACACTGCCAACGGTCTGTCATCGGGGCGTCTGACAGAATGTCTCTGGCACCCAGGACTCCCCGTCCTGTGACGCTGCCGACTGGCTGACATGACGTCATGAAGGACGGTCTGACAACAGGGTGTGCCCCCCTGTCCGGCCCTGTGACAGTGGGAATGCGGGACATCTGAAACGTGGCTTCAGGAAGCGGCTTGATGGCTGTCACCCGCCCCGTGCCAGGGGACGGGGTGACGGACGGTGTGTCGCCGGGGAGGCGTGCAATTTGCTTGACAGGCTGTCTTGGATTCGGGCATCCTGACGCCGCTTTGATTGTCACCCCGCCGACGTTATGACACCCGCTCCCATTGCCGGCCACCTCACCAAGAAGGAGGTGAGCGAACGCTACGGTCGTTCGCACCGCTCACTGACACGCGACTTCAGCACGGCCGTGAGAACAGGGGACACAGAGGTACTGACGCATCTCAGGCT
>JAGQPX010000220.1 GCA_020426505.1 Planctomycetaceae bacterium
GCAGGGTCAGAAGCGAAGCGGATGGCCCGGCGAATACCGGCCCGGCCCTTTCCGTTGGTTAGACCCGGCCGCCCCGCACGGATCACTTTATGAATGCATCTAGTGAAGACTTCCTGAAACGTGCGTCGGGTCCGACTCAAGAGCATGCTTATGCTCGCGGTCCGAGGATCACAGCGATCGAGACCCTTATCCCGTCGGACGTGATGCCGGGGCTGTTGTGTCTGCGGATTCACACCGATGCAGGGACGGTCGATGGCGAGCCGGTCATTGGACATGGTGAGACGTATTACATCCCAGAGGCTGCGGCAGCCGTGCTGCATGACTGGATGGCTCAGCGGTTGCTCGGGGCCGATGCGATGGCGGTCGAGAGTCATTGGCGGTTCCTCTACCAACGGATGACGGCCTTCGGGGGAGTCGGGGCAGAGCTACGGGCGCTCTCGGCGGTCGATGTGGCATTGTGGGATATCCGGGGCCAACTCTGCTCGCAGCCGGTCTGGCGATTGCTCGGCGGCCCGGTACGCGATTCTGTTCCGGTCTACAACAGCTGCGGCGGTCCTGCCTATGGAGGGAGTCGCAGTGATGGCCCATCGCTTCCCGGCTGGCCCGGTCATGGCGACGCGGGTCGCCCCGGTCCGCTGGAAGACAACTGGGCCAGTCAACACACCCCGGGCGATCTCGCCGAGGAACTTCTCCAAGCGGGTTACACGGCGATGAAGCTATGGTCCTTCGATGCGGTCTATCGTGAGTCGGGCGGGCTCCGCCTCAGCCCGGCAGACATCGAGCGAAGTGTTACCCCCTTCCGTGCGATTCGTGAGCGGGTCGGTGATCGCATGGACGTGATGCTCGATGGGCACGGCTTCTTCGCCTGGCCCGCAGCCATGGACATCGCCCGGGCGATGCGTGAGTTTCGTCCTCTCTGGCTGGAAGACGTGCTGCGACTGGACAACGTCGACACGCTCGCTGAGTTTCGGCGTGCTGCCGATGTTCCTGTCGCCGTGAGTGAAATGCTCGTCACGAGGGAGCAGTACCGGCATGTCCTCGACCGGCATGCTGCCGATTACGTGATGATCGACCCCACGTGGGTCGGCGGCATCAGCGAGACGCGACGCATTGCTGAGCTGGCCCAGACCTACAACATCCCATCATTGATGCATGACTGCACGGGCCCGTTCACGCTCCTTGCCGGTCTCTCGATCGCGGCGGCCGTGTCGGGAGTCACGTATCAGGAGACCGTCCGCGCCCACCTCGCCACGCTCTACCCGCAATTGATCGACGGCACGATCTCCGTGAACGATGGTGCAATCCCACTCTCGGACCGCCCCGGCCTCGGAGCCCGTTGGCATCCCGAGTTATTTCGTGATGACAAAGTGGGTTACCGCATCACGCGTTTTGAGCCGACGAAGTCATAGGCACCACACATCTACGATCAACAAGACGCCACAGCGCACATTCACGCCATCTGGAATGTTGGGTGGTGTTCTGAATTGAGCATCGTTCGTTCGCGTCGGTAGCTGGATTCGCCAGAATTCAGCAAGTCGGCGGTGAATTGCGTCTGAACTCTGGCGAGTTCAGCTACGTCAAGAAGTGTGAATCGGTTATGACCATACGGTGACTGCGGTGTCGTCGCGGTATTCATGGCGTCGCGAAGAGATTACCATCGCGGCCCCCCCCTTTGTTCTCGTCCTTTGGAGTCATTGATGAAGGCTTTGGCTGTCCGACCGGGCATCGCTCATAGTTCGCACGTTGCGGAACTTGCTCCCCCAAAATTGAGCGATGTCCCCGATGATCGAGGGGTACTCGTTCGCACGCTTCAGGTGGGTGTTGATGCGACGGATGCCGAGATCGATGAGGCGCTCTACGGGGCAGCTCCGCCGGGGTACGAGTTCCTCGTGCTGGGGCACGAAGTCTTCGGGGTCGTCGAGGAAGTCGGGTCGGAGGTCACGCATGTGCAACCGGGTGACCTGTGCACCTGCACCGTCCGGAGGCCAGGATCAACGGTTTATGATCAGATTGGCCGCAACGACATCACCAGCGACGAGGTGTACTTCGAGCGGGGCATTAACCTGCTGCATGGGTTCCTCACCGAGAAGTTTGTCGACGATGCAGAGTTCATCGTCAAAGTGCCGGTTGGTCTGTCGCATCTTGGTGTGCTCTCCGAGCCAGCGAGTGTGTGTGCGAAGGGGATCGAGCAGGCGTACCTTGCTCAGTCCCGTCTGCAGGTGTGGGAGCCGAAGCGGGCATTTGTCACAGGGGCGGGACAGATCGGCCTCCTCACGGCGATGATGCTCCGCCTGCGAGGTCTCGACGTGTACGTGCTGGCACGCACCCGGAACCCGGGACTGAAAGAGGAGATCGCCAATGCCTATGGTGCGACGTACGTCAGCACGCTCGATACGTCGATCCATGAGTTGGCCAAACAGGTTGGCAAGCCGGACCTCATCGTTGAGGCGACCGGCAACAGCGCGATCGCCTTTGAGTGCATGGAAGTGCTGAGTCTCAATGGCGCCCTTGTCTGGACGAGCATCACCGGCGGCACGCATCGGGTCGAAGTGCCGACGGACAAGATCAACATCGAGTGGGTGCTCGGCAACAAGCTGCTCGTCGGCACGGTCAACGGCAACCGCAACCACTTTGAGAAGGGGCTCGCAGACCTTGCGTTGGCCGAGGTGATGTACCCCGGTGTCACTCAGCGGATTCTCACGCACCCGGTACACGGCCTCGAAAATCACGCCGAGATCATGCGATTGCTCACTGAGGACAAGTCGGCTCTCAAGGTGTATGTGGAGGTTGCGGACCTGTAGCCTCGACCGATGCCGACACGGGAGTGATGGCCGGTCCGTCAACAAGGATCGGAATCCGGATGACGGAGAACTCCGGATCGTTGGTGTGGATCGTCAGCGAACTGATCGCCCGTCCGGCCGGCACGACGCCCGGAACATGCAGCACCACCGGCACACGGTTGTTCCCGTACTCATCGACCTCTGTTGCTCGAACTTCCGCGGTGACGAACTCGGAACTCGACTGCACGTCGGTCACGGCGATATCGTTTCCTCGGTAGTCGGTGACATACACGGCCCTCTCCGCGGGTTGACCGTTGTACTGGTAGAACGCCAATTCGGGCGGATCGACGGTCACTTTCTTTTCTGGCAACGTCAACCTGAAACGCACCATCGTCTGCCGAGGCTGAGGATCGTTGTATTCCACATCGACCGAGTAAGTGTGCGGCCCGGGGACCTCATTCGCGGTCGCCACACTGACGACGAAGTAGCCCGACTCACCGGGCTCGTATGTTTTCTTTTCCTTCCCGCTCTTTCCCGGCATCAATCGCGGACGCAGACACCCGCAACTGGGATCGAGTTTGGTAATTGTCAGCGGCTCCGTTCCCGTGTTGGTGAAGTAGTACTTAGCACCAACGACAGCGGCGACACCGACGTCACCCTGATTGACGAGGTACTGCTCGAATGCGAGCGACGGGAGAGGTTCGGCCTTCGCGACGGCCTGCGGGGTCGCGGTCCAGACGGCGGCGACGACCGAAAGAAACAGAGGAACAAGTGCAATCAGCAACAGCAAGCGCTGCTGCATGGGGTTCGTCGAATCTGACACTTGGGCGTCCCTCCATGAGTCTCAGTGTGCCATCCTGGTCATTCATCGACGGCTTCTAGCAGAACACGGCAATCTGGACAAGACGAGCACCCCGGCCGCTCAGTGCAACCGGGGTGCTGGGGTCATTGAGGTTGTTCGCCATTGCTGGAGGATCAGTTGTCCTCGACGCCGTATTCCTGGAGGGTTTGCGTTGCGGCCGCCCGGTTATTGCGGAAGGCTTCGCCGGCTTCGCCGCTGAAGAAGTCGGATAGATCGACCAACGCGGGGCCGAGGAGGATCAGGAACACGGCCGGCATCAGGCACAGAGCCGTCGGGAACAGGAGTTTGAAGGTCGCCATGTTGGCAGCTTGATCGGCACGCTGTTTCTGGCTTTCGCGGATGTTGTCGCTATGATCTGCCAGTGCTGCCGAGACGCTTGTGCCCATCTTCTCGGTCTGAATGAGGGTCGAAGTGAACGAGTGCACTTCGGGTACGTCGACACGGTCCGCGAAGTTCTGCAACGCCTGCTCCATCGAACCGACCTTTGCCTGATCGGTCACGATTGCCAGTTCCTGCGACAACGCGGGATAGACCGGCTTGAGTTCGTAGCTGACGCGGTTGAGTGAGTTGGGGAGCGTCATGCCCTGGCTCACGCACATATTGAGCATGTCGAGCATGTCGGGCATCGCTTTGCCGATCTCGTCACGTCGTTCTGCGGCACGACTGCGGACCATCAGACTTGGCACGGCCCAGCCGAGCATGACCACGGCCACACCAGCGAGAAGCACGAACAGCTCCATCGCGGGGGGGACGATGAGGAACAGAATCCCGAAGAACAGAATCGGCAGGATGATGCCCAGATAGCGAATGGCGGCGAGATTGAGCCATGCGTTGGGCTGATAGTACCCGGCATTGGCAAGCTCGCGCTTCATCAGCCGTTTCTTATCGTCACTCTCCGGCAGCATGGATGCGAAGAGAGGGGTGAGGCCACCGAAGATCATGTCGGTTCGCCCCGGCACGTCAGCCGGCTCGACTTTGGGCAACGGCTTGACACTCGTCGCAGCAGCCACTGGCTGTGCAGTCGGCACCGTCGTCTGCGACGAGGCACCCGTTTGAGTGACGTCTGTCGGCTTCTCGCTGCGGAGACCCGAGTTGTCGGACTTGAGACTGTTCAACCAACCGGAACGGCGTCTCCGCAACACGATCAGAGCGAGCAGAGCCGCTCCCACGATGCAGGCGGCGACAATCAGTGTGGTGCGAAGTTCAGGAGAGAGCATGTCAGTCAGTCCGTCGTCGGATGTCGGTTCTCAATGTCTTGACGATGTCGGCTCAGTTTGCCTGCGTCTGTCTCAGGCCTTCTGGCTGCGGGTGAGAATTCTCAGCACGAAGAATGAGCCGATCAGTTGCAGGAACAACGCGGCCATCGTTGCCCGGAATCCCCAGCGGGAGTCGAGCAGATCGTTGAAGTAGTTCGGGTCACGCCACATGAAGAAGGCAATCACTGCGATCGGCAGGATCAACATCAGCAGAGCTGTGCCCTTGCTTGCTGCCGTCGCCGCCTTCAGTCGTCCCACGAACTGTGAACGGTCACGCAGGGTACGTGAGAGGCGTTCGAGCACATGGACGAGGTCACCACCGGTCTGCTCGTGAACAGCAAGTGCGGTCGTCAAGACGCTGGTGCTGACGAGTCCCGTACGAGCCGGCATGTCACGGATCGAGTCCGTCACCGACAGGCCCATGTCCATCTTGCGTGCGGCCAGTTTGAACTCATCACCCAGCGGAGCCGGGGTGTCGTCGGCGACCATTTTGAGGCAGTTTTCCAGACTCCGTCCGGTGCGTGCAGCCCGTGCAAGTTCGTCGATCGCCGGCGGGAGTTGCTCGGTCATCTTCGACTGTCGACGCGAGCGGATGATCGTCACGATCGCGACCGGGGCGACGAAACCGACCAAAGCGCCCATTGCTGTCGCGATCAGGCTTTCCTGCATCACGAAGGCAAAGCCGGCCAGTGCCATCGCCGTGCACGCACAGAGGGCGAGCATCATGGAGGGCGAAAGGCCGATGCCCGATTGCAACATCAGTTGATCGAACCACCCGTTCAGGCGATCCGCCAGATCGTCAGGATCGCCGTGAGCGTAAGGCTCGGTGTCCTTGAGGATCCCGGCGAACTCCTTGCTGGGCTTGATCTTGGTCGGATTGAGGACTTCTGTTGACATGGCTTTTTGGCTCTTGGCTAGTGGCTGATGGCCGTTGGCGACGGGAGGAGAGGCTCATGGTGTTTCGCCAGCTCCAATCTCCCAGTTCCCATCTCCCATGCTTCATGCCTCCGGGGTGTAGTCAGTTCGTGTCTTCAGCTCACGGGCGTTGAACACGCGTGTGTTGAGTTCCTGTCCCTTGGCAGCGAGCCGACGGAGACAATGCGGCTCATAACCGGTCGCGTAGTACGAGCCGAGCACTTTGCCGTCGTTGTCAACGCCCGCCATACGGAACACGAAGATGTCTTCGATGTCGAACTCGCCGTCGGTCACGCCGGTCAGTTCAGAGATCCGCATCACCTTACGCTCACCGTTACTCAGGCGGGCGATGTGGACGAAGATCTGGATCGCCGAAGCGATGTACTGCCGGGCGACGTGCACGGGAAGTTCGGCTCCGGAGAGGGCGATCATCAGTTCCAGTCGATGCAGAGCGTCACGCGTGTCGTTGGCGTGCACGGTGCTCATCGAACCATCGTGACCGGTGTTCATGGCCTGTAGCATTTCAAGCACCTCACCGCCGCGTGCTTCGCCGACGATGATGCGGTCGGGACGCATACGGAGTGTATTGCGGAGCAACTCGCGTTGCGTGATCAGGCCCTTCCCTTCGACGTTTGCTGTGCGGGTCTCGAGTCCGACGACGTCCGCTTGCTGCAACTGCAACTCGGCCGTCTCCTCGATCGTCACAACTCGCTCGGAGGTCGGGATGAACCGGCTGAGGTTGTTGAGCATTGTTGTTTTTCCGGCACCTGTCCCGCCGGAGAGCAGCACGTTCAATCTGCCTTTGACGCAGTGGATGAGGAAGTCGGCCATCTCAGGCGTCAGCGTCTGCATCCGCACCATGTCCTCGAACAGGACGGCCTTCGTCTTGAAACGGCGAATGGAGAGTGTCGGACCCCGCAGGGCGAGCGGAGGGATGACCGCGTGCAGTCGTGAGCCGTCCGGCAGTTTTGCATCGACCATCGGCGAGACTTCGTCGATTCGGCGACCAGCACGTCCGACGAGACGCTGGATGAACCGCATCAGGTGAGCGTCATCCGCGAAACGGACGTCCGTCGGCTCCAGCACACCGTTGCGTTCCACGAACACGCTGTCGGCACCGTTGACCAGCACGTCGCTGACCTCCGGGTCATTCATCAGCTTTTCGATGGGGCCGAATCCGTAGATTTCGTCCATCAGTTCGTTGACCATCAACTGACGGTCTTCCGAGCTGAGGTTGACCTCACGTTGGTTCACGAGGTGATTGGCCAACGCCTGGAGTTGACGGCGGAACTCGCCCTCGCCCAGTTCGCCCGCTTTCGACATGTCGATTGCGTCGACCATCTGATGGTGCAGACGGGTCTTGAGTTGCTGAAAGGATTTGCGGGTGTCGTTCCCGTTTTCGGTTGCTGCCACCATGAGTGTTGCCTCCGTTAGGCTGAGTTGACGCCGGACGTCAGGTCAAGGATGAGTCGAATCAAAAGGTGTGGTGATGCCGTGGGCGTCTTACTGTGTCAGTGGGTCAAGTTGAGTTTGAAGATGTAAGGGTTTGCGAGTTCCGCTGGGATGCTCGGCTCGACGATCGCGGTCCTCGTGGAGACGACGGTCGGTTGAAAGACAATCTCGGTTCGTGTGCTTTCGTCGCCGTTGATGGCGAGGATACGACCGGCGACGAGTTGCGTGGCTCGTAGGCGACTGATGCCGGATTGACTCCCGACGCCGTCGTCCTGATAGAGGACACAGATCCGCTTGTGTCCGATCATCTGTGCCAACTCTTTTCGTACGTCGGGGAGCATGCTGCTCAAGCCGTCGATCGGCAGCGGTGTGCCGGCCAGCACGAACTCGCCACCCAGGTTGGCCAGATCGTCCTCGGACAGTCCTTCGAGAATCTGCCGGCGGCACTCGTCCTCGAACAGCCCGGTGCCGAGATCAATGATCTGGAAGTTGGGAGGCGTCTTACCCGTTTCGTTGTCTGTCGAGTTGGTGCTCACGTGACTCGACGGTGTCTCGTACGTGAGGACGATCTCGCGGAGACCATCCGGGCCGTTGGTGACGGTGTGTGTCGTGTCGTCGTAACCGAACAGGTCCTGTCCCTGCTGTTCGACGATTTGACGCTGCCAAGTGTCCTCGCGGCTGTTGGTCGTGTCCGATTCGAGAATTCCCAGCGGAAAGGCGGGCACCTTTGCGTTGAGGAGCGAGCGAAAGCCAATCACCCGGTTATCGATCGTCGCCTCGGCGTAGGAGACGACGTTGCCCGTGTGAACGCCAGTCAGCTGACGAAAGAACAAAGCGACTCCATTCCCACGGCTGCGAACCGCTTGAGCTTTCACGATCACCGATGTCGGGTTGTGGTTCGTTTCGATAAAGATCGGTTCGCCGGTCGTCGGCTCTTCGGTGACGACACCGAAGCGGATGTCACCCTCGGGTGATGCGTCCAGTTGAACGGGGTGACCGGCGACTCGGTTGTCGGCGGCGATGGCCGCTGCTGTGAGTCGAGCGGCTTCGATGATCGCGTCCGTATCCGCATTCGTCCGCAACCGGTCGTCGTCAGCCAGACGACCAGCGGCGGCAAGTGCGGCGGCCTCAGCCGATGCGGTCAACTCGATCCGTGCTGCGTCCAGCCAAAGGCGATCGAAGACCAACGCGGCTGCCACGCACACCACGAGGATCACCATCGCGAACACGGGCATCAGTGTGCCACGCCGCGAGGCTGCTTCGAGTTGTGAGTGATGACGTTTCACGGGAGGCTGTTTCAAATGTTAGAGCACTTGAGACGGTTTCAATATCTCTCTCGGTTCGGTGGCCGGGGCTGACCAACGGAAAGGCCCGGACCGGCGATTGCAGGGCCATCCGCTACGCTCCTGACCCTGCCACCCTGCGAAGTTTCTCTCGATCCTCAGGCACCGTCGTTGAGGGTCGAATTGGCACCGGCGTCGTTTGAGACGCGTCCGCCCCAGTATCGTCCGCCCGGATTGGTCCGTTCCTGCTCGGTCGGGTTGACGGTTTCCGGAGCTTCACGGTTTCCGTTCCGGAACCCGTCGTTGGCACGGCCATCGCGGCCGAACGTGTTCACCCGGCGACCAGCACCCTGATAGATCTCAGTCGAAAACGGCGGTTCCGGCTCTTCCGGCGGAGCCAGGCCGAGCACTTCGTCGAGGAAGGCACGATTCTCGTCGGCGACGGCGACTCCGCCGTTCCCCATACCGTCCTGGGTGAAGGTCAGATTGATGTCGCCTCGATTGCGGGCGAGCAACATGATGTTGGCCTGCTCCGGAGTCAGTTCCATCGTGACGCTGTTGTTGCCGCGACCAATGTCGGACGAACCAGTCTGGCTGCGATTGATCGCCAGCAGCTTCACGCCTTTGAAGAGCGTCATGACCATGCCGCCCCGGTTGCTGTAGTTGCCGTTCGGGGTGAAGTGCACGTCAGCGAAATTGCCTGGCTCGATCAGCCCGTCGACCAGAGCCGTGCCGTCGGAGAGAGAGACGGAAACCGCTCGCATGCCGGGAGCCACCTCCAGCGGAGGACGCTCGCCTGGAGCATACAGGTCAGATGTGCGAATCGGTTCTGCACGCGTGATGGGGTTCCGCACAACGCGGCCAACGACCACACGGGACGTTCGCAGGACCTCACGATCCAACTTGTCGGTGAGAGCCGGCCCCATGCCGATGTGGGCATCTGTGATGACGGTGCCCGGCTTAAGATCGGTCAGCGCCATTGGAATGGTCACCCGGTTGTCGACAACGGGTGCCTCTTCCTTTGCGAACATGCGTTTGGCGACGAAAGCCGCCACAAGGCCGCCGATCACCAGCAGCATAATCAGGGTCAATAGGGCAGGTGTCAATTTCACGGCTGACTCTCCAGAATTACGTTTCCAGTGGACTGTTCGATCTTCATCGAGGGGGGTGTTGGCCACGTCTCTGAGAGACCCTCCTGTGACCGGTTCGTCCTGAGTAATCTCGTCTTTATTCCTTCACCATGCGTGACTGAGCTGTGAGGTAACGTCCCTCCAGATCGAATCCAATCGGCCACAACAGGTTGGGGGATGCGGCTGTCATGGGAACGCGAACGGCCACGGCAACCGGGTCGCCGGAGTAGTCGCTGTCGTTCAGGCTGACTTCCGCATGGGGATACAGGCTGCGTCCGAGCGCCCGCTTGATGTCATCATGAATGTCTTCTTCAACGACTCCCTGCATCGTCGCACGACGTGCTCCGAGCCGACTGGCCTCGGTGACGGAGCCTTGAGCGAAGAACAGCATTGTGAATTCGAGGATGCCCATGAGGAGCACCATCACGATCGGGAGTGTCATCACCAGTTCCATGCTGAGCACGCCGTTGCGACGATTCCGACTCCGCTGTCGCTGGCGAGGGTTCGTATGTCGTGTTTGCATGGTGTGTCGTGTTTGCATCGAGACCAGTTGTTCCAGTTGCGAGGGAGGGGATGTCGCGGCAGGGGAGTTTGGTCGCGTCGTTTCAGTGTTCTTTATGGAAGACTCGACAGGTTCAGGAGCATCACCAGCCAGGTGGCCACAGCCACAGGCACGGCATAGCCCATCACGCGTCGCGTCTGTCGTTCTTTCACAGTCTCCTTGCGAACCGGCTGACCTTTCTCGGTCTTGCCCGTTGCGAGGTATTGACTCTTGGTTTTCTTGAAGCCTTTGGTCAGCACACTCCAGAGCATGATGGCTCCGGTGCCGAAGATGACCATCATCGTGCTCACGATCAGCACCATGAGGGTGTGTCGATACCCCAGCCAGACGCTCAGTGCCCCCATCAGCTTGACGTCTCCGCCGCCTCCTCCGCCGACCATCCACAGGACGAACAGCACGCCGAAGCCGCAGAGAAACCCGAGAGCCGCGTCACCCAGTCCGGGGAGGCCATTAAAGACCGCTTGATAGAGCCAACCGAGAGCGAAGGTCGGCAGAGTCAGCTTGTTCGGGATGCGCCAATGGCGCCAGTCCCAAAACGCGGCTGCCGCGGTGAATGCACCCACGACGACGACCAGTAACCAGGATTGTGGGCTCAATTCAAACATGGATTCACTTGCTACTATTTCCCAGTCTGTGCAGACCGTGTTGAAACGCTACCACACGTTTCCGTTAGTGCCCGTGCCTGTTGCCGAATTGTCACACTTTTCCCTGCTCCATTTTTCAACGTGACGGTTAAACCCGAATACCGTCAGATCGCACGTTCCCCGCAGATGAGCCAAACTGAGGCGGAGCGATCCGCACAGTCGTCATGACCGTTACAACCGGTCGACCAAAAGCGGGTCACGATGCGCACAAGAGCTGCAACCCGTCCGCGCACAACACGCAGACTGAAGCGAAGATGTGCATCACACTGGATTAGCAGGTTCTTCCGAAGCCGGTGTCGAAGTGTCGCCATCGACACCGTGGCAACTTACGGTCGGGTGGCATGCTCTCACGCCGGTAGGTGGGTGAGCATGTTCGTCAGCGATTATTATGCATGGCGACCCGGCTATCGCCGTGACGCCATGCCACCCAATCTGACCCACCACCAAATCCCGTTGCGTATGGCTGACTCACGTCCAGGGAGGATCGATCCGGGCCGAGTTGACATCCAACACACTCAGGACATCGACGAGCTCACGATCGCTAAAACCGTGACTTTCGGCCCAGAGAAAGAAGTGCAGATTCTCCCAGCCCTCATGGACGAATCGCTGGACGACAAAACTCACGACCGGACGAAGGAGAAAGATCGGATCGTTGAGGGAACCAAAGCTGTTGTCGTCAAACTCGCGGATACGGCGAGTGCCTAGCAGGTGATCAATCCGGCGGTAGCGGCAGAACGTCCGCCAATGCCGTCGACACCATTCGCGATGCGCGATCGAACCAACATCGTAGCCACAGCGTTCGCTCTCCAGCCATTTGAAGGCGTCAGCTTCGTGACTCGCCAGATCCCGCAAGCTGTGGATGGTGAGGCGCTCACCACCAGCCCGCATGATCGTCATCATGACAATCTCCCCCTCTCCACTTGCCCGGCTGCTACCAAGCTGAGAAGAGTTCGAATGAAGTCAATACCCCGATGACCGTAACAAACGGATCTCACTCGTGGAGACGGGTATACCCCAAATTGACCGGGAGGACAAGATTGGCCTGTCCCCCAATTTGTCTCGACCGCACAAAACACCACGTCACAAGTTGGTAAACCCCTGATTATCACCGGAAAACCGTGCCACTGTTTCGGCAGGACACAAGCGGCGTCGTGACCGCGTTCCGCACTGCTTGTCCGGCCGAAGCAGTGAGGAATACCAGAGAATCACCGCCACTCGGCCGGACAGGCAGTGGCACGGCACTCCGAAATTGAGAGGCAAAACGAAATGTGTGGATACATGCGGATGCACCCCAGACATGTCGGTCATAACCGTAGAGTGCATGAAACGAAGTGGAATGCACTGGGATATCGGTTCAATTCGCGTTGCTTCATGCACCCGACCTGAAAATTCAACGATCCTCTGTCGTCGTATCTGTCGAGACGGCCGGTGGCATGTACACCGACCAGGGGAAGAAGGGGCGTCGGATCACCCAGCTGATCCCGCCGCCTCGATAGTCGGATTGATCGGCCGTGGCACTCGGCAGTTCTTTGATGAGATGGTTTTGCAGCAACCGAAGGTCCCGGTACGGCTCATCGTCGGGACGGAGTTCCTCCAGGGAATCGGCGATGGCAACGCGTCGGCCGTCCACCCGCATCAGCAGACGCCCCGCATACTGATGCGTCCGCACTCTTGGAACTCCGACCGTCGTCGATGCGATCACGAGCAGCCCACGCAGCTCAACGGACTCGACGTCCTCCAGCCGGGCGGAACCCGAGTTGCGACCGATTGTCCAGTCGATGCGCCCTGCACTCCAGTCGAACAAGAAACGCCGAGGCCGATAAAAGCGCCAATCAACCCACCCCGGAACTGAGCACGTCGCCAGGAACGCGAGCGGTGCAAGCAGCCACGGGTTGGGCGTCAGAAAGCAGAGAGCGGCAAGAAAGAGTCCCGGAGGAATGCCCCAGCAGGCGGCAAGAACGTGGTCCCCCAAACCGGTTCCCTTCCACTCGAATTCCGTTTTCTCATCCGGCCGACAGGTAAGAACAGTCGCGGTTCCGTACGATCTTCCCTCCTGAATCGAGTTACTGGCGAGGATGTCAGGATCGATGTCCACGGATTCGTCCGTCTCAAGAAGTCCGAAAGGAATCGGTCATGTGTCGTTGAGATGAATACACTATGACGTCGTGATTCCTCCCGCCGTTGAAAACCGATGAGAAGTGGACTGTCAAACTAGGTCGATGCAGTCGGTTCGCTGGGACCTTTGGTCCCCGTTGAGCCAGACCGGCGGATTCCCTTTACGACCTGAGTGACTGCGACGCTGATGAGGGAGCAGATGACCCAACTCGTTACAAAGATCATCGGGATGTCCGAGTTGGTGTGCGAGCCGTCGTTGAACAGCTTCATCAGAATGATTCCCGGCAGGAGGAATCCGATCTGAATCCACGTCGCGGGACTGGACCCGGAACTCCCGTCTTCGACACCCATCCAGGCAATGGCGAACATGCCCCAAAGGGCGACGATGGCAAGGCAGATGAGGTGAGCTCGGTATCGCATCGATCGATCCTCCTGCGGCAACGCGGCTGAGATCATTTTACTTTGATGCACGGCACGTGAGAATGGCATAAGATCGTTTCACAATTGTCGTCCGGAGTCGAAGCGGAGGTCACGGTATGAGGTTGTTGAGAGGTTCGCTCGTTGTCGCCGTCGTCATTGTGGGAATGCAGGCTGTGAGCGAGGCTGCACATCCGCTGCGTGTGGCCATGTTCAACGTGGATGCCACACCTCCGATCGGGGCACCGGTGGCATACGTGCCGGCTCGGTCGATTGAGGACCCGCTCAGTGCGCGAGGGATTGTGTTACTGTCGGATCAGCAGCCGATCGTGTTGTGCGCGGTCGATTGGATTGGGATCGCCAACGAGGGATACGACCTGTGGCGGGAGAAGTTGGCAGCCGCAGCGGGGACGACACCTGAACGTGTCTCGGTGCATACGCTTCATCAGCACGATGGACCACGGTGCGACTTCTCGTCAGAGCAATTACTGGCCGATCATGGGTATGGAGGGCAGTGGTACGATCTGGCGTTCTGTCGGGAGGTGATCGAACGGGTCGCGGTCACGGTGCGGACTGCCATTCCACGGGCGATGCCTGTGACGCATGTCGGCACCGGTCAGGCACTCGTTGACGGAGTCGCGTCGAACCGTCGGCTGCTCGGACCGGATGGTCAGGTCAAGATCGTCCGCTACAGTGCCTCAAAAGCAGGAGGTGCCAACACGACACCCGAGGGGACGATCGACCCTTGGCTGAAGTGTGTCAGCCTGTGGAACGGCGATAGCCCACTCGTCTCGATGACATACTATGCCACGCATCCACAGAGTTACTACGGTCAAGGGGACGTGACGGCAGAGTTCGTCGGACTCGCTCGTGCAGCGCGGGAGTCAGCCCTGCCGGGGATGCTGCACACGCACTTTAATGGAGCTGGCGGGAACATCGCTGCGGGCAAGTACAACGAAGGTCGGCCGGAACAGCGACCGTTGCTCGCAGAGCGAATGGAAGCAGGGATGCGAGCTGCGTGGGAAGCGTCCGTCAAGCAGCCGCTCACCAGCGATGACCTCGAATGGCGAGTTGTCCCGGTCACACTCCCGTTGGGTGACCACCTGCTGTCCGACAAACTCAAACAGATGCTCGCCGATCCCGAGACGCAACCGAAGGCCCGTCTCAGCGCAGCCAAGCACCTTTCCTGGTTGCAGCGTACCCAAGCCGGTCGCACGATCGACTGCACCTCACTACGGCTGGGCAACTCGCTCATCCTCCACATGCCGGGCGAGTTATTCGTCGAATACCAATTGGCCGCTCAGCGAATGCGACCAGATGCGTTCATCTGCCTGGCTGCGTACGGCCAATACGGCCCCGGCTACATCGGCACCGATATCGGCTACTCGCAAGGCGGCTACGAAACCAGCGAACGAGCCTCCCGCACGAAGCCCGGCGTCGAAGCGGTACTGATGAACGCGATGCAAGAGCTGACGAAGCCGTGATTGTGCACGACGGTTGCGGTCACTGTTGAATCACCATGAGACAACTCCGCGATTCCAAGGAGGTCTTTGCGTCTGACGTTGAGTAGCGACTGCCGTCACGAATGCATAAGGATGCTTGGTGCTCTCAGTAGTTGGCAGCAGAGGGTGATCGAGGCGAGTATGATTTGGGGTTCGCGACGGGTACAATCAGTGTTTCTCTCCTCGAACTCAACCATGCGAGCTGGCGAAAACTCCGGCTGAGCGTCATTCCATGTCCGATCAACCCAATTCTAATCAAGTTCCATCGACTGCGGAGGATCAACAAACTAATCGACGTTCCATTGCTCCGTACGTCGTTGGTGCGATCTTTGTTTGCTTGGTCGTCGGTGGCGTTTTCTACGCAGTTTCATCTCGCACGAAACGGCCGGATGAAGCAGAGCCACCAGAGACGACAGTTGCGCAGCAGGCCGACGTGCCGGCATCGCCCGAAGAACGTTGGCGGTTGAACGACTATGTCGGCAGTTCGAAGTGTGCAGAGTGTCACGCGGCGATTGCTGAGACGTTTGCGGCTCACCCGATGGCCAACACACTGGCGACCGTGGCTGATGCCTCGCCGATTGAGATGGTCGAAGATGATGCATCCGAATTCGAGGCATTCGGTCGGCAATATCGTGTCGAACGCGACGGTGATCGGATGATCCACACGGAGTTCATGACTGATGAAGATGGAGAGGCGATTTACGAGCAGTCGGAGGAAGTGCATTTCGCTGTTGGCTCGGGGATGAACGCCCGGACGTACATGATGAATCACGACGGTGTGATGTTCGAGTCACCGATCACGTGGTACACGGAGAAGGCGATCTGGGATCTGTCGCCGGGGTATCACGAGAATCCGGCCCAGAGGTTTACCCGCCGCATCACCGATGGTTGCCTGCAGTGTCATTCGGGATTACCGCTTCCCACCGGCGACGGGACCTCCGCTCGTTTTGCGAAGGAACCGTTTTTCGAGTTGGGCATCGGTTGTGAGCGTTGTCACGGACCGGGCAGGCAGCATGTCGAGAAGTTTGAATCCGGCGGTGGACAACTCACGGGAGTCAATCAGGACGACATGCTGATCGTCAATCCGGAGCGACTCGACGGACGTGCACGTGACGATGTGTGCTACCAATGCCATATGGGAGGCAGACGTCGCATTCTCCGACCGGGGAAATCTTATCACGACTTCCAACCGGGGATGATGACCGAAGAGATTTGGACGGTGTTTGTATCGCCGAAGCCACTCGACGGGGATGGCCCGGCAGATTTCATCAGTCACGTGGAACAGATGGAGTCAAGCGCATGCTTCCGTGGCTCCGGTGGAGAGATGCGATGCACGACGTGCCACGATCCTCATCAGTCCCCGACGTTTGAGGAGAAGCCCTCGTTTTATCGGGAGCGCTGCAACCTGTGTCACGCCGATCAGGGATGCTCGCTTCCGATGGAAGAGCGTGAGCCCGCGCCGATTCTTAACTCGTGTATTCACTGTCACGTGCCTTCGTCTGGATCGAGCGATATTCCGCACACGTCGGCATCCGATCATCGCATCCTACGAAATCCCGAACGGTCGAAGGGCTTAGAAAACCAACGTGCATCGCATGATGTCTGGACCATCTTCGGCGGAAGCGAGCAACGAATGCCGGAGATCGAAGTCGTCCGCGCTCAGGCTCTCGCATTGGCAGAGCAAGCGATGGAAGAGGGAAACCCTGTGCTTTTGAGTCGCACCATCGCAGCACTTGAGTCGGTGAAGTTCCAGAGCCGCAATGACGTGGACGTGTTGAGCAACCTTGGGTTCTTCTACTGCACCACCGGCAACGACACAAACGCGATGCGAATGCTTCAGTCAGCCTTGCAACTCGATCCGTATCACGAGTTGACACTCAAGAACCTGGGGATGATGGCCCTCAAGACCGGATCGCTGGGGACAGCTCAGCGTAGCCTCGAAAGCTTTCTGGAAATCAATCGATGGGACGGCACGATCTACGGTCCGTACACATCGGTCCTCGCCAATTCCGGTCAGATGCAGAATGCGATTGAAGCCGTCGAGCAAGGATTGCTGCTTGACCCCACGCATCAGAAACTTCGCATGTTCGCAGTGCAACTCTACGCGCGAATTGGGGATCAGGAGAAAAGCCTCGAACACCGGGAGATTCTGGAAAAGATTGCCAAGCGAATCGGAGCACCTTCTCAGGAGTCGGGAGGGTCCCGAAGGACGAACTGAATTCGAACGATCCTTATGCTCAAACCGATGAGGTCGGACGCTTCGTTCGTGTCTTCGATGCTATTCACTGATGATCCTGCATTCGGGGATTGACGCTCTCATGCTTGCAATCCCCTCCTCTGTGATACTGGTGTTCGAGAGGTCTAAACCCCGTAGTTGCTTCACATTCCCCAGCGATTCAAGTCCTGCGTCGGTGACCTTGGTGCTTGACAAGTCAAGGACCTTCAAGGAGTACAGCCCATCGCGACCTTTCGCCCCTGAACTGTTGACGGAAATAGTGCAGATCTCCTTGAGCGTCTTCAATCCGGAATCCGTTATCTGCGTCTTGGCCAATGACAATTTCTGCAACAGGGGAACCCCTCGCAGGTGCTGAAGTCCTGCATCTGTAATCTTCGTTCCAGCCAACCCAAGCTCAATCAGATGAGGGAAGCTGTCCAGCATCTCCAGCCCGGCATCCGTAACCTGCGTTTCCGACAACTCGAGTGAGAGCAGACCCGAGAACTCACTGAGTTGAGCCATCCCGTCGTCGGTGATGGCTGTCCCGGAAAGAAGAAGTGATCGCAAGTTGGCCATCCTTGCGAGATGCTTCAACCCTTCATCCGAGACACCGGATCCAGACAGATTCAGAAAAAACATCGCACGAAGGCCGCTGAGATTCTCTAACCCGGCATCTGTGACCTGGGTGCCGTCCAAGTAAAGCCTTTCCAACTCTGGCAAATGCGACAGCCATTCACACTGGGCATCTGTAAACGCCAGATTGCTCAACCGAACTTGCCTTTTGTTCACGCTGTAGGCGCCTCCAGCCTCCTTGATCTGTCCGATAGCTTTTTGTTCGGGAGAGGGAGCCAGCACGACGGGGGGCTTGCCACCTTGGTGGGAAGCTGATGGCGTCTCTTCAACACCACAGCCGACCAGCAGAAGCAGGGCCAACTTCCAGCAGAATTGTCTTGTCATTGGTCGTTTCTCCACGTCAGATGCGTACTCTCCGACGAATCAGCAGAATCACTCTGAATGAGGTGTCGAGGCAAAGGATTCCGGGCGCGGAACATGCAGAGGATTGTATCGCAGTACCCAACGACGTTCATGATCAGCGACATCGGTTGTGTCCCGTTACCGGTCGACAACACGAACATTGCTCCCCTCAAGAGTCAGACATCCATCTGCGAAGAGGCGGATCGCCTCAGGGTAGGCTTCACATTCCGCCTCGAACACACGAGAGGCGAGGCGGTCAGGGGTGTCGCTCGGTTCGACGTGGACGCAACGTTGGAGAATGATCGGGCCATGATCGTACTCGTTGTCAGCGAAGTGAACCGTGCAGCCGCTGACCTTACAGCCCCGAGCGAGTACCGCCTCATGCACGTGATGTCCATACATGCCCTTCCCGCAAAAAGCCGGGATGAGGGCCGGGTGGATGTTCATCACACGATGCTGAAAGTCGTCGGGGATCTGAATCATCGCGAGAAAACCGGCGAGTGTAACCAGATCGACTTTCGCCTCCCTGCAAATCTCGAAGATGGCCCGGCTGAAAGATCCGACATCAGCGGAAGCGCCACGGGAGACGATCTGACACGGGACGCCAGCTGCTTCGGCCTTCGAGATTCCTTCACAATCTGGACGGCTGGCAATGACGACAGCCATCTCCGCGTTCAACTCGCCCGACGCGATCTTCTTTACGAAGTTGTCCATCGTGGTTCCGCCGCCCGAGATCAATACCCCCAACCTTGGCGGTCGATCCAGCGGCATGTCGGGAGGAGCCGTCATGGGTTCAGCGATTCTAAAAACTCGGGGGGATTGTCGGGAATGGACTCACGTCGCCGCGCGTCTCGAACCAGTTTGTGGCGACGAGCAGAGAACCACATCGTGAGTAGGCACGCGATCGTACACAACATGATCCCACCGTAAAGGATGGACGGTGAGACGTCCCACTCCTTTTTCGCCGTTACAGGCCTCCAATCCATTGAGTGCGCCAGGATGAGCGGTGCAAAACGGATCTTCCTGTCGCGGGACGGATAGGTGCGGAGTTTCAGGAAGTAACCGGTCACCGAGACGCCGTCAATCGTCTCCTCGCCGATAGGCATGCCCGACGGGATGTCGGTACAGATGATGGTCACCGGGTGTTGCTGGGAGTCATCGGTGACCAGCCAACCTTCGTACAGTGTTTCGATGGCGTGCTCATTTGGCCCGGCCTTGGACTTCACCATCCGGATGAGGTGTCCGCTTAGCGTTACGGGTCGTCCGCGATAGGCAGACGGATTCTCAATCATGTCAACAAACAGGGGGAATTCCGCCTCCGGTCGTTGAGCAAACCGGGCTGATGACTCCCACCGCTGATGGAGAAACTGTCGCGCTGAGTTGCGGAGATCGTCAGCCGGCACATCTCGCACGTGTTCGAGAGTGCCAAAGTACGGCTGCCCCTCATCAAACGAAAGTTCGCTGCGATCAGTGACGATTGAAAGGTCGATTTCTGCGGGGAGCCGGACGACAGCTGCCTCGCGCGACTGGGCAGCGATCAGCAACGGAAACAGGCAAAGTAAGCGAATCATGATGTATGAAGTCTGACAGCGATTGCAGAATGCTGTCAACTTCCGACTCCGGAATTGCTACGCCATGAGCATTCGGGTTGATTTCAGGCGGCGCGGCGACGGGGTTGCCAATCGTCAAAAACAATTGACGCATCGTCACTATGCGGCGGAAATCGGATCGCACCAGATTCAGCAGGCCGAGTGTTTCTCCGACCGACTGGCGGTGCCGAACGGACGTAACGCACCCGCGGTTCCCATAAGGGTCGCCACAGCCAGAGGCGGCGGGGCTCGATCGGTTTGTTCAGAACAGACTTTTCGTAACTGAGGTAGGTCGCGGAAATGCGCTCCGCAATCAGGACTCCGATCATCGCAAAGCAGGCAATGAACAATTCAACGAGGATGACCGCGATCGCAGCGGTCAGTGGATCCTGAGCGCCGAACCAGCGAACGCACAACCAAGTGAGTCCACCACAGGCGACAGCGATAACGATGAAGGCCAAACCCGAGAATGAACGGGATTCGTGTGAGTCCATTGGGGCGATCCCTCCCTGGATCGGAGAACGTGGCATAGGGGGTTCCGGTCGTGGTGAAGGAACAGATAATCACGTGCCTTCCGCCACCTACGGTACGGAATTATGTCGGGTCGACAAACATCACACAACGGGAATCTGGCCACGGCGACCGACGAATTGCCGGTTTCATAAAAGGTGACATGCTGATGCCCCGACTCGTGCGATACTGCTACCGCTCTTAGAGAATCGGTGGCCCCGTTGCCCTGCACCATAATCTCTAGAAGCGAACGCAGTTACGGCCGTCTCGCTTGGCTCGATAGAGGTTTTCATCTGCCTGATCGATCATGTCGGTCGCGGACATCGGGCCCTGTCCATTGGCGAATCCAACGCCAATGCTGATCGTCATCTCGACAGCGCCTTTTGAGGTCGAGAAAGGCTGCGTTTCGATCAGACGGACGATGTCGTGGGCGACACGAACCGACTGCTTTAATGGCGCCTCGGCCATCGCCAACGCAAACTCCTCGCCTCCAAACCGTGCGAACAGATCTTCACCACGTATGCGGGAACAGATGCGACTGGCAAGGGCTTTCAAACATTCATCGCCCGCGAGATGTCCGAACCGGTCGTTCACCTGTTTGAAGTGATCGACATCAATGAGTAACAAAGCGATCGGCCGCCAATGTCGCTGGGCCCGGAGTATCTCACGCTCAAAGGCATCCTGAAAATACCGCTTGTTGCGGGCACCAGTCAGTCCGTCAACCGTCATCATCTCGTAAACGGCTTCGTGGTATTGAGCCTCAACGTGATCGGTCGACAGGAACTTGAAAATGTGGTTGCCCAGCCGAATATGGTCACCGGGTGTCAGAACTTGAGTGTCGACCCGTTGATCGTTCACAAACGTGCCATTAAGGCTTCCGCAGTCGCGAAGTACGAACTGGTCACCGCCGCGTTCGATGTGCACATGATCGCGTGAGATGAAGTCGTCATGCAACTCGATCTGACACGAGGCGTCACGTCCAATGCGCGTGCATTGGTCCCTGAGAATGATCAGACTGTCAGACACCCCCGGAGGATAGATGCGCACCAGACACGTCTGGGTCTCCGCAGGCGCATGCAGTCCACCGGAGGATCTCATCGGCGGCTCTGTCGCGAGATGCGTTTCCGGCAGGCCGAGGATCGTGGCGGTTTCGGACACAGCAAACATCTTCGAGAGGATTCCGAATGACCGCAACGCATCGCGGCGTACCATGAAATCTACGTCAGCATCGCCCTCATCGCAAAGGAAATCCCGGGACCTGTTTCAAATCGGCAGCACATCGCAGAATCCTCAAGACGAAGCCAATCGGAACGACGAGACTATCGTCGCCACTTAATTGATCATTCCCGGCCTCTATCTCGTCGATTCCGGAGTTGCGACGCATCAGATGCGAGCTTTTCGCCGATCAGGCTGATTTTGAGGTCTCTGAGCCGTTTCTCGTTCAGCCAATATGGACTGGTGATTTCCTTGAAGGCATAGATCGCCGCCTGTATGCCCTCGGCCCAGGCGACGGTGACAAGTTTGATGTCGCCATGTACATCTCCCACCGCAAAGATGCCCTTGCGACTGGTCTCAAAGTACGGATCGATCACCATGCTGCCATCCTCGTTGAGGCGAACGTTGAGTCGTTGGAACGTGTCCTTCGCTGAGA